>NZ_CP049109.1:0-360000 GCF_011057975.1 Sphingosinithalassobacter tenebrarum
CCCAGCAAGCTGGGGGAGGAATTGCATCACCCCATCACCTTCGCGCCGCGCGTCACGCTGGCGCTGTAGCCGATGCGCGCCGCAGCCGGATCGTGCGTCGTGATGCTGTCGACGAAGATCCAGTCGTTGGTCGCCTTTTCGGGCGTCAGCGTCAGCGCCATATAGCCCCGGCGGCTGGTGTCGCACCATTTGAGCTCGGGATTGGTGTCGACCAGACTGCGTGCGATGGCCGCCGGATCGGCGCTGGTCGCCGATTCGATGCCCGGCGAGGACACGCTGTGCCCGGCGAATTCGACGCCCGCGGGTGCGCCATCCTGCGCCAGATCGAACGCCCAGGCATTGTGGCTGTCGCCGCACAGGACGATCAGCTCGGCGTCCATTTCCTGCGCGGATTTGAGGAAGCGCGCGCGGGCGGCGGGATAGCCGCCCCAATTGTCGAGATTGAACGGCAGCCCCGCCTGCGCCGCGACCGCGCCCGCCTGGAAATAGGCCTTGGTCCGCGCCGGCGCGTCGGGCGCGAGCCAGTCGAGGATGTTCTGCGGCGCCTGAAGATTGCCCATGATCGTGCCGAAACCGACGATCTGCCACTTGGCGCCGTGGCGAATCGAATGCCGCATTTCCTTGTCGAGCCATGCTTCCTGCGTCGTTCCCATCATCGTCGCCGCCGTGTCCTGCCACGCGCCGTCGCGAAATTCGGCGAGCGCCTGAGCCGGACTGGCCGCCATGAACAGCGGCGCCAGTTCATGCGGCTCGCTGCGCGCGAGCAGGCGGGTGTCGGTGCGGAACAGCGTGGCGAGCGTGCCGATCGAATAATAGGCCCAGGGATCGTCCGAAATCGGCATCCATTCGCGCCACGCCTGCAGCGCCGCCATCTTGCGGGTGCTCCAGTCGCCCTCTTCCTCGGGCTGGTGGTTCTGCGCGCCGCCTTCCCAGCTGTCATTCGCCGATTCGTGATCGTCCATCGACACGATCATCGGCTTTACCGCATGCAGCTTCTGCAGGTCGGGGTCGGACCGATAGCTGGCATAGCGCAGCCGATAATCGGCAAGCGCGAGCAATTCGCCGTCGGGCGCGGGCCAACGGCCGCCGACCGCGCCGCCTGCGGGCGCATAGCCGCCCTTCTTATATTCGTAGAGATAGTCGCCGAGATGGACCCAAAGGTCGATGTCGTCGCGCGCGGCGGCATGGCCATAGGCGTTGAAATAGCCGAACGGCAGGTTCGAGCAGGAGAAGACCGCGATGCCGAACTTCGCCGCCTCGCCTTCAGGAAGCGTTTTGGTCTGCCCCACGGGCGACATGCCTCCGTCGGGCGCGATGAACCGATAGTGATAGGCGGTTCCGGGCTTGAGGCCGGTCACGGTGATCTTGGCGGTATGATCGCGCCACGGGCCGGTAATCATTTCCCCGCCGCCCGCGACGCTGGCGAAATCCGCGCTTTCGCTCATTTCGACGCGGAGCTTGGCGGCACTGCCATCGGCGGGGACATAGCGCGTCCAGAGCAGCATCGACGTTGCCGAAGGCTCGCCGCTCGCCACCGAATGGGTGAAACCGGTCATGTCCGCCACGCTCATCGCACGGCCGAAACCGGGGACGGCGAACGCGCCCATGCCGAAGGCACCGGTCAGCAGGATGGAACGGCGGTCAACTTGAAACGTCATGGTGATACTCCCTGTTCGCGCGCCTGACTGCACCGCGGATATGGCGGGTTCGTGACAGTGCGTGCCGCCCCCGCTAAGGCTTGCGACAAGTTTCTATTCCGCTGAAAGGTCGCCATCGATGCGCTTCGCGATTGTTCCGCTGCTTCTCGCCACTGCCGCCTGCACCACGACCGGCGGCGCGCCGCCCGCCGAAACGGCTTCGGCGCCGACACCGGCCCCGGCTCCCGAACAGGCCGAAGGCTATGACCTGCAGACGCAATGGGACAAGATCGCGCGGATCGACATGAACCCCGACACCGCCTTCCTGAGCGCCGAGGAACGCCAGGTCGTCAATCTGCTGATCAAGGCGTCGGACCTGCTCGGCAAGGTCTATCTGCGCCAGCGCGGCCCCGATCTGCCGCAGATGCGCGAGGCGATTTCGCGCAGCCGCCGCGCCGACCGCGACTTGCTGCTCGCAATGTTCGACCGCAATTTCGGTCCGTGGGACGAAATCGCCGAACTCCACCCCTTCTGGGGCGCCGAGGAAATGCCAGAGGGCGCGGGCTTCTACCCGCACGACCTGACGCGCGAGCAACTCGACGCCTATATCGCAGCGCATCCCGATCAGAAGGAAGCGCTGCTCAGCCCCTATACGGTGGTGAAGCGCGACGGCGACGCGCTGGTCGCGGTGCCCTATTCGGTCGAATACAGGGAGTGGCTCGAGCCGGCCGCGCAATATCTGGAGCAGGCGGCCGAAATCACCACCAATCCCAGCCTCAAGCGCTTCCTGTCGCTGCGTGCCCAGGCGTTCCGCACCGACGATTACTATGAAAGCGAACTGGCATGGATGGACCTTCAGGACACGCCGATCGAAATCGCGATCGGCCCCTATGAAGTCTATACCGACCGGCTGATGGGCACCAAGACCGCGTTCGAAAGCTTCGTCACCCTGCGCGATCCCGAGGAAAGCGCCGCGCTCGACAAATATAAGGGCTATCTGCGCGACATGGAGGGCAACCTCCCGATCGACGACCGGTACAAGAATTTCCAGCGCGGTTTCGCCAGCCCGATCTCGGTCGCCGAACAGGTGCATGGCGGCGGCGACAATGTCCCGGGCGTGCAGACCATCGCTTTCAACCTGCCCAATGACGAACGCGTGCGCGAAGCCAAGGGCGCGAAGAAAGTGATCCTGTCGAACGTGCTCGGCGCCAAGTACGAGCGCATCCTTCAGCCGATGGCGCCGATCGTCCTTCCCGCCGATCAGGCGGCGCTGGTGCGCAAGAAGTACATGCAGCTCGAAACGCTGTTCCACGAACTCTCGCACAGCCTCGGGCCGGGCACGATTACCGTCGACGGGCGCACCACCACGGTGAACGCGGAGCTGCGCGATCAATATTCAGCGCTCGAAGAAGCCAAGGCCGATGTGATGGGCGTCTGGAACATCCTGTTCATGATGAACAAGGGCGAACTGCCCGCCGCCGAGAAGGAACAGCTGTTCGCGACCTATTTCACCGGCATCTTCCGTGCGATCCGTTTCGGCACGGAAGAGGCGCATGGCCGCGGCGCGGCGGCGCAATATGGCTATCTCAGCTCCTACGGCGCCTTCGCCTGGGATGATGCCGCCGGCCATTACGTCATCGACATGGACAAGATGGAAGCCGGCATCCGCGCGCTGCTCCACGACATGCTGATGCTGCAGGCGCATGGCGACTATGAAGGCACCCGGGCCTTCTTCTCGCGCTGGGCGCATCTCGACAGCCATGCCGAGGCGGCGATCGCGGCGATGGACGACATCCCGGTCGACATCCAGCCCATCTATCCCCAAGCGATATGAGCCTGACCGGGCGGCGGGCGCCGGCAATCGCGGCGCTCGCCCTCGCGCTGGCGATACTGGCGCTGGCGCGGCCGATCGATCACGACGAAAGCCAATATGTCGCATCGGCGGTGCTGGGATGGGGCAACCTGCCCTATCGCGACTTCGCCTATCTGCAGACGCCGCTGCAGGCGCTGCTCTTCGCGCCGATTGCCGCGCTGCTGGGCCACCTTGCCTGGCCGGGGCTGCGGCTCGTCAACGCCGGGCTGGGCCTGATCACATTGCTGTGCGTATGGCGCGCGGCGCGCGAGGCCGAAGCGACCAAGCGCAATGCAGTAATCGCAACGGCGCTGTTCGCGACGACCGATATCCTGCTGTTCAGCATCGGCGTGGCGCGCAACGATGCGCTGCCCGGGGCCTTGATGGCGGCCGCACTGATCCCGATCCTGCGCGCGGCGCGGGGGCAGCCGACCCCGGCGGGTGCCTTTCTTGCCGGGCTGCTGCTCGCATCGGCGGCGGCGGCCAAGATCTCGCTTGCCTTTCCGGCCGCCGCCTATGGTTTCTACACGCTGTGGCACCGCCGCCATCTGCCGCTCTGGGTCGCGGCGGGCGCGCTGGGCCCGACGCTGCTGGTCGCGGCTTTGTGGATCGCCGCCCCGGCAGAATTCCTGTTCGGCGTACTGGTCTTCCCCTCCGCCGCACCGAGCGAATATTACGCCGCCGGCGATCGCGCATGGAAGCTGTGGACGCTGCTCAAGCCGGTCGACACCGTGAAGTTTCTGGCGCTCGGTCCAGGTCTGGCTGCCTTGCTGTTCGTCGCGCGACACCGCCCGCGCACCGACGCGACGCTGCTTTGCACCTTGCTATCGGTTTCCGCGCTGATCGCCGCGCTGCTGCCGACGCCGATCTGGCGACAATATCTGCTGCCGATGCTGCCGCCGCTCTTCGTCGGCCTCGCCATAGTCATGCCCGAACGGCTCTCCGCCGGCTGGAAGGCCGGGTTCACTGTCTTCGCCGCGGCGGGGATGGTACCCAGCCTGTCGGCGGTGCTTTCGGGCAAGCCGGCGATGGTCGCCGCCTGGCAGGAAAGCACGGCGATCGGGGAAGCGCTTTCCCGCGCCGACATCAAGGGGCCGGTAGCGACCCTGTCGCCGCAGTTCCTTCCCGGCGCGGGCGGCGCGATCGATCCGCGCTTCGCCACGGGACCCTTTTATTTCCGCGCGACCTCGCTGCTCACCGCCGCGCAGGAGCCCAATCACAAGCTGGTCTCGGCGCGAACGATGGCGCGGCATTTCGCGCAGGCGCCACCGGCCGCAATCCTGGTTGGCGGCGAAGGCGAATGGACCAGCGGCAATCCCCGGCTCGATGCGCGGCTGGAAGGCTGGGCCGTGGAACAGCGCTGGCGGCGCGTGCCGCTCGCGAGCAATCGCTTCCGGCTCTACGTTCCCGACTGACGCGCCGCTTCAGGCGACCTGTCGCGGCGAGGCGCCGCTGCGATGGCGCTCGAGCAGCTCGGCATAATAGTCCATCAGCGCGACGGCATGGTCGCGGTCGGAACGAACCCGCTGCGATGCTGCGCGCGAGGCCGCGCGCAGAATCTTGGGCTCGCGTGCCGCCATGCGTCGGATCGCGTCCGCCGCCGCCTGCGCGTCTCCGGCGGCATAGGTTTCGGCAAACTGCACTTCGGCGATGTCTGAACAGCCGCCGCGATCGGGCACGATCAGCGGCAGGCCTGACGCCAGCGCCTCGGTGCCGACCAGCCCGAACGGTTCGCTGTCGGCCCCGTGGATCAGCGCGTCGCAGCTCGCCATGATCTGCGAGAGACGGAACCGGTCGTAGATCGGGCGGAACATGCGGATATGCGGGCTGCCCGCGAGTCGCTTCTCCAGTCGTTCGCGGTCGACGCCATCGCCGAGCATGATCATGCCCACCGGCAGGTCGGCGCCTGCCTGTTCGACCGCGTCGATCACCAGCGACCAGCGCTTCTCGCGATGATGCCGCCCCATGCCGAGCAGCAAATGCCCCTCGGGCGGCAGGCCGATCTGGGCAAGGATCGCCGCGCGCAGCTTTTCATCGCGAAGGTCGGGCGAGAAGAACCCCTTGTCGATCCCCAGCGGCATCGACGCGTCGACATGCATGCCGCGCCGCCGGAACCGCCGCGCCAGCGTCGGCCCGTTGGTGACGAACGCGTCGTATTTGGCAAGGAAGCGGTTCATATACTGGGTGTACCAGTCGAACATCGATTCCACCTGGTCGCGATTGGCGAGGCCATCGAGCCAGCGCTGCGGATAGGCGCCGATATTGTCGTTGTGCGCGAAGAAGATCTTGAGCGCGTCGCCCTGCCAGCCGCCGACGATCCATGCCGGACGCCAGGGCGAGCTGCATTCCACGATATCGGGCTTGAGTTCATCGAGCAGCTTGCGGATCGCCTTGCCCTCGATGAAGATGCCGTAATTGCGGTCGAGGATCAGCCGCGGCGCCTTCACCCAGTGAATGCGG
This sequence comes from Sphingosinithalassobacter tenebrarum, assembly GCF_011057975.1. Lineage (GTDB taxonomy): Bacteria > Pseudomonadota > Alphaproteobacteria > Sphingomonadales > Sphingomonadaceae > Sphingomonas > Sphingomonas tenebrarum. Next base: position 5,950 of record NZ_CP049109.1, read on the forward strand.
CCGCCGCCGGGACGATCCTCGACCGAATTTTCCTTGCCCGGAGCGATCACGATCAGCTCGTGGCCGAGCTCCGCCAATATCCCCATCTTGCGATCGAGATAGGTGCGCACACCGCCGCCGGTGGGCGAATAATATTCGTTGACGTCGACGATGCGCATGGGCGCGGCTCCGTTCAGTCGATCGGGCGGAAACCGGCGACGCCGCGCAGATATTGCGCGCGGATCGTGACGTTGGTCACGCCCGAACCGACATTGACCAACGCCTGTTCAAGCCGCGGGCGGCTGCGTCCCAGGTTGCCGGGCTTGGCGAAGCCGGCGCCGTCGCGCCAGAAATTGAACTTGTTCTTCCCGTCGCGGTCATGGGTGAAGAACAGCGCATAGCTGCCCGGGCTCGGCGCCTTGATGCACAGCACGACACTGCCTGATTCCGGCGTATCCGCCCAGACGCGCCGGAAGAACTTGCCTTCCGACCGCAGATCGCGGTCGTCCTTCAGGAAATCGTCTTCATTGCCAGGGTAGAGCTCGAGCTTGAGCCGCCCGGATCGGTCGCGCAGACCGGTGATCGTCGCGCGAATCGCCGGCCCCTGGCCATTCGTGCAAGCCGAAGCATCTTCCCCCAGGATGCCACTGCCCTGCGCGGCGGCCGGGGCGGGCGCGATTGCGGTCAGCGCTCCTGCAAGGGCCGCGGTCAGCAAGTAGGTGGTCTTCATTTTTCCTTCCTCAAAATCGAAAAGAGGCTGAAACAGCCGATCAACAGAGCATGCAACAACAAGGATAACGCTGCGGTGAACGCGAGCAGCTCCGAGATCGCATCCCCTCTACCGATCATCAGGATCGCAAATGCGGCGAAAACCGTTTCCTTCTGAGGCAGGAAGGGCAGGCGCGACACAAGCAGCCTTCCGGCGACCAGGATCAGCCACATTCCCACAGAGACTTCGGGAAGCGCGAAATACCAGGCGAAGGCGAGCATCACCGATCCCGAGATGATGCGCGACGCCTGCATCCCGAACACCCACCACAAGGTAGGCACCGGCAGCGAAAAGACGCGCCGGGAGAAGATGATGAAGGGCAGCGTCATGATCACGACCGCGCCCGCCGCGAGCAGCACCGTCTGCTGATCGTCGGGTTCGAGCAGCTCGATCCCCAGCGGCAATGCCACCGCCAGCATCGTCAGCGTGACGGCATGGCCGGCCATCGCCGACATGATCATCACGTCCTTCACTGCGCCAAACGGGGCGGCAACCATCTTGGTCCGCTGCCGCGCCCAGGCATAGAAATAGGCCTCGCCCGAATAGCCGATCAGCGTTTCGTTCGAGATGCGCTTCTTGTGCAGCGCGACCATCCCGGAAAGCGGAATCCGCCACAATTTTCGGAAGATGAACCAGTCGAACGTCGGCGGGATCAGATAGGCGAGCAGGAAAAAGACCCAGAAGCCGACGCTTTTGGGGATGACGCGGGAAAGTCCAGCCAGTCCCGTATCGAACAATTCGCGTCCGACCGCGGCAATCATCAGCACCGACAGAACGGCGCCAAGGATGGTCGGCCACCGGCGCCGAATCTTCTGAATCGGCTCAAGGCCGGCAATATCCGAGGCTTCGGGCAGTTTTTGCGCGTCGACGCCTCCCCCGGGGAGGGGAGCATCTATTCCGGATCGGGTCACCAAGTCGCTCTCGCTATCGTCCACGGGGTCGCGTTGTTTACTCATTATATGAGCGACTTACGCTCTCCCCAGCGACGGCGCTCCACGCATTCTCGGAAAATCCGAGGATTCGGGTCTGTTGATGCGCTGATTTGGCGATTATGAGGCAGCGACGCAAGCCCATGCCACAATCCACTCGTCCCGCCTCAGCGCACATCATGACGCTGGCACAAAGCTTTCGCGGCGGCGGGGTGGAGCGCGCGATGCTGCGCATGGCCGGCGGATGGGCCGCCGCCGGACGCCGCGTGACGCTGGTGCTCGGCAGCAGCGAGGGCCCGCTCGCGCAGGAACTCCCCGGGGGAGTCGACGTGATCGAACTGGGAAGCGCGGACTATCGCGCGCTGCTCGACATGCCCGCACTGGCACGAAAATACCGCCCCGATCTGATCTTCATCCCCGGCAATCATTATACCGGCGTGGGCGGCTGGACCCGCTTGCGCCTCGGCAAGGCGTGCCCGCCGATCGTCGCCAAGGTGTCGAACAGCCTGGTGCGCCCCGACATGCGCGGAATCGGCGCATGGGGCTATCGCCGCTGGCTGCGGATGCACCCGCGTTTCTGCGATCGGATCGTGACGATGACGCAGGCGACCGCCGAAGAAGCGGTGCGCGAAATGCGAATCCCGCGCGAACGCGTCGCGGTGATTCCCAACCCGCCCGCGATTGCGCTTGCGGACGCCGCGCCGGTACCCTTGCCGAAGGGGCGCTATATTCTCGGCGTCGGGCGCCTCGAACCGCAGAAGCGCTGGGAACGCCTGATCGACGCCTTTGCCCGGCTCGATGCCCCCGATCTTCAGTTGCTGCTGCTCGGAGAAGGCAGCGCACGCGCCACGCTCGAAGCCCAGGTCGCGCGGTTTGCGCTTGGCGCTCGCGTGCACATGCCCGGCTATGCCGCCGACCCGATCCCGGCGATGCGCGGCGCGGCGCTGGTCGCGCTGACATCGGATTTCGAAGGCGTCCCCGGCGCCGTGAACGAAGCGCTGGCGCTCGGCACGCCGGTGGTCGCAACCGAATCGAGCGTGTCGATCCGCGAGCTGATCGCGCCCGGGAGCGGCAGCATCGTGCCGCCCGGTGACGAAGCCGCGCTGATCGCTGCGCTCGATCGCTGGCTGGCCCCCGGGGCCGCACGTCCCGCGCCGCGTGCCGCCGACGGCATCGATTCGATCGCCGCCTATCTGGCGCTGTTCGACGATGTGGTCACTCAGCGCGGCGCGTAGCGCAGTCCGATCCACAGCGTGCGCGGGCTCGCGCGTTCGGTAACGTCGGAAATGCCTGTTTCGATACGCCTGTCGAACAGATTCTCGCCGCGCAGGTCGAGCACAATCCCGGCTGCGATCGGCACGCGCAGCACGGCGTCGAGCGTCACGGCATCGTTCAGCCGCGCGACATTGCGGTCATCGTCGAAGCGCGGCCCGGCATAGCGCAGCGTCACTGCGCCGCCCGCCGCCCCGCGCCACCAGCCCAGACTCGCCGAGGCGCTGTGCCGTGCCACCTGCGCCGGACGCAGCCCGTCGAGCGGGGCGGCCGCGCCCGAGGCATGGACGCGCGAATCGGTCCAGGCCCAGCTTGCCGAGGCCGTCCACGGCCCGCTGCGCCAGCGCGCATCGAGTTCGGCGCCATGCGCCTCGACCGAATCGAGATTGCGCCGCTGGCGATACAGGCCCGCGCCGGAAACATAGCCGACGCCGGGAAAGCTGCCCGGCCCGCTGCCCAGCGTGACATTGGCGATGGCGTTGTCGAGCCGGTTCCAGAAGCCGGTCGCCGACAGCAACAGCCCCTGCACCGGACGCAGGTCGATGCCCGCCTCCACGCCCCGAAGCCGTTCGGGGTCGAGATCGGCATTGGCGGCCGTTGCGTCGGCGCCCACGCGATAGGGCCGATAGAGTTCGTTGAGCGTGGGCAGCCGCCAGCCGAGATACCCGGCCGCGCGCAGCGTGATCGCGGGCGAAGCCGCCAGCGCCGCGCCGACGCGCCCGGTCGGCTCCCAGCCGGTACGCGACGCATAGGCGATGTCGGTCAGCGCCGGGCCCCCGGCCATAGGCTGTTCGATCAGCCGCCCCCGCCCGATGCGCCAGTAGTCGATACGCCCGCTGGCATCGAGCATCAGCGGTCCGCTGCGCCAGCCGATACTGGCAAAGCCGCCTGTCGTGACGCTGTTGCCGCCCGCCCTGCGTTGCCGCGTGGGATCGCCGGAAACGAAGATATAGCGTTCGCGCGTCTCACCTTCGACATGGCGCAGGTCCCCGCCAAGCCGCAGCGTCAGCGCGGCGCCGGTCGGCGGCTGCAGCTCGAACCGGGCGCCGATTCCGGTCGAGGGTACGTTGTATTGGTCGAGCGCCGGACCGGCGCTGTCACGCGCATCGCTGACGCTGGCGAAGCCGCTCGCCAGCACGCGCGTCTGGACATAGCCGAGTGCCGACCATTGCCAGGCGCCCCGCCCCACCAGCCGCAGACTGGCATCGACGCCCTCGCTCTTCACATCGACGAAGTCGACGCCGCGATTGCGCCGGTCGACAAAACCCGAGACATTGGCCTGCAGCTCGGTTGCTCCGCCGATCGGCGCGACGCCGCGCAGCGCCAGGCTCGCCTGTTCATAGGGCGCGGCGTGATCGACCAGGCCGCGATCGCCGGGAACGAGCGGCTGAAAGCCGTCGCCGCGCGCATATTGCCCCGCGATCGTCACGAACCCGCCCCCGGCGGGACGCAGCGCAGCCGTCGCCACGGCATCGAAGCTGTTGCGGCTGCCATAATGGAAAGCACCGCCGAACGGCCCGAGCATGTCCGGGCCGGCGCTGGTCAGATCGATCGTTCCCGCCAGCGCGCCCGGCCCGGATATCCCGCTACCGCCGCCGCGTGTCACGCGCACCCGCGCCAGCCGTTCGGGCAGATAGGCGGGAAAGGCGACCCAGCCGCCGAACGGATCGGCCTGCGGAACGCCGTCGAGCGTCAGCAGCGCGCGACTCGAGGCGTTGCCGCCCAGTCCGCGCAGCGTGACGCCCTGGCTGGTGGGATGCGCCGATCGCGAATCGGAACGGCGGAACTGCGCGATTCCCGCGACATCGGCGAGTATGTCCTCGAGCCGACCGCTGGCGCTGTTCGCCAGCCGGTCGCGTTCGATGGTGACGGTGGCATAGGCGGCATCGCCCGGCGGCGGAGCGAGCCCTTCGCCGGTGACGACGATCTCCGCCTCCTGCGCGGAGGCGGGCATCGCGGCAACCGGCGCGGCGAGCGCCAGCCCCACCATCGGCCAGCACGCTCTCATTCGGCCGGCTTGACCCGATCGGGATGCGCCGCGACGAAAGCGGGATGCTGCTGCGCCGTGGCGTCGATCGCCACCAGCTTCGGGAAATCGCCGAGCGGTGTGGCGAAACGACGCGCATTGTACATCTGCGGGACGAGAAAGGTGTCAGCGATGTTCGGTGCGTCGCCGCCCAGATAGGGGCCCTCGCCCGCCATCGCTTCCAGCGCGGCGAGCCCTTCGATAATCCAGTGGCGATACCAGTCGTCGCGTTCGTCGTCGCCGACATGAAGCTGGTGCTTCAAATATTGCAGCACACGCAGATTATCGATCGGGTGGATATCCATGCCGATCACCATCGCCTGCGCCAGCGCCAGCGCGCGCGCCGCCGGATCAGCGGGGAGAAGCCGCGGCTCGGGAAAACGCGCGTCGAGCCAGTCGATGATCGCCAGCGACTGGGTGAGCAGCGGCCCTTCCCCGGTATCGAGCGCAGGCACCAGCCCCTGCGGATTCTTCCCGCGATAGGCCGGCTCCTTCTGCGCGCCGTCGATCAGCGAGACGACCTCGCTGCGATGGGCGACACTTTTGAGATTGAGCGCGATCCGCACGCGATAGCATGCCGACGAGCGGTAATAGTCATAGAGCAGCATCGCTCCCCCCTTGTTTTTCCCCGGACGAAAGGCGCTTTCCCGCCCTTCCCGGAATTCAGGCGGGCGATATCCTGCCTTCGCCCTTTTCGCCATCCTCATGCTCGATTCGCGCTGCGACTTCGGATTCGCGCTCGAGCGCCACCTTGATCATCGCCAGCAGCGGATCGGCAAGCGCGAGCCCCAGCACGCCGAACAGCGTGCTCGCCAGGATCTGCGAGGAAAGCGTCAGCGCGGGAGGCAAATCGACGGTGCGCTTGGCAACCATCGGAATGACGACATAGCCGTCGAAATTCTGCACGCCGAAATAAATGACGATCGCCCAGAAACCCTCGGCATTGCCGACCGAAAAACCCGCCGCGACCATCAGCACGCCGCTGATGAACGCGCCGATATTGGGAATGAAGGCCAGGATGCCGGTGATGATGCCGAGCAGCAGCGCCATCGGCACGCCCGCGATCGACAGCAGCAGCCAGGTTATCGTCCCTTCGAACACCATGCCCGCCAGCCGCCCGGCGAGCAGCCGCCGCATCGTCACGGCCATGCGCGTGATGGTCACGGCGAAATCGTCGCGCGCGGAAAGCGGTACCATCCATTGCAGCCCACGCTCGTAGATGCGCGGTTCGAGCGCGACGAACAGGCCGAGGATCAGAATCATCAGCAGCGCGGCAAAGGCGCCGATCACCGACCCCACCGCCGAAGTGACCTGCCCGATCGATCCGAGCAGCTGCTGGGCAAGGCTGAACAGGTTCGAGCGTTCCTGCAGCAGGCCGATATCGGCCGCCCACTGGGCGATGCGCTGGGCCTGGACGGCCAGTGTGACGCGCAGCTGCTCGGCCTGCTGCGCGATTTCGACGCCCGCGAGGTAGAATGTCCCGGCGATGAAGGAGACGACGAGCGCCACGACGATGGCGATCCGCAAGGCGCGCGGCAACGGCAGCACCCTGCCGAGCAGCCGCGCACCGCCATCGAGCATCGAGGCAACGACCAGGCCCCCGAATATGATCAGCAGCGGCTGGATCAGCAAAACGACAAGCGCGACTGCGATTGCCAGTCCGAACCATACCGATGCGCGCTTGAGTTCCGCGCGGACCGCCGGGTCGCGCATCTCGTTGGGTCCCGGTTCCGAATAGACGGAGACCCGCTCCTCGCTCATCGCGTCACCGTATCGTCGTCGCCCGACACACGCTCGCCGGGGCTGGGATGCAGCGTCTTGCCTGCCCGGCCCGAGCGGAAGGCGCCCGGCCAGCTCGTCGGATTCCAGGTTTCGGTGCCGTTGAGCGAGAAAGTGATGAACTCGGCGCGTCCGCCGATATTCTCCCACGGGACCGGACCGCCGAGACCGCCCTCGTTCAACGAGAAGCGACTGTCGGCGCTGTTGTCGCGATTGTCGCCCATCAGGAAGACATGGCCCTTCGGAATCGCGATCGGACCGAAATCATCGGCGACGGTGCGCCCCAGGTCCACCGTTTCATAGGAGCGTCCGCCGGGCAGCGTCTCGCGATAGACAGGGAGGCGACAATAGAGCCGGCCATCGTCCCATTCGATCCGGCGGCCGGGATATTGATCCGGCGCGCAGCGCGTATTTTCGTCGACCTGGATCATCCTGGGCCCCTCGGCGGTGCGCTGGATCGGCTCGCCGTTGATGTACACGGTGCCGCCGCGCCCTTCGATGATCTCGCCCGGCAGGCCGATGACGCGCTTGATATAATCGGTCTCCTTACCCGGCGGAGTCAGGATCACGACATCGCCGCGCTCGGGCATGCTGCCCAGCAGGCGGCCGGGAATGAAGGGCAGGACATGGAAGGTCGGCGAGATGAACGAATAGCCATAAGGATATTTGGTGACGATCAGCCGGTCGCCGATGCGCAGCCCGGGCAGCATCGATTCGGACGGAATGTAGAAGGGCTTGGCGATCAGCGTGTGAAAGCCGAGCACGGCGATCACCAGCCAGAAGATGCCCTTTACCTCGCCCCACCAGTCGGTGCGGTGCGGCGGTTCGCCGTCGCCGCCGTCATCGCTTTCCCGGGGCGCGTCGCCGCCGGCCGGTTCGGATTGCGTGACCGCATCGGCAGTCGCGCCTTCGTCGACTGCCTCTTCGCGATCCAGCGCCAGCTCGTCCGTGGCCATCCTCTATCCTTCTTCCCGCGCCACCGCTTCGATCATCACCAGCGCGAACGCCCAGGGGTGATCGTCGGTCAGCGTCAGGTGTATGCGCGCCACGTGACCTTCGGGCACCAGTCCGTCAAGCTTCGCCGCGGCACCGCCCGCCAGCGCCAGCGTGGGCGCGCCCGACCGGGCATTTACCACGCCGATATCCTTCATGAACACGCCCGCCCTGAATCCGGTCCCCACCGCCTTGGAAAAAGCCTCCTTGGCGGCGAAGCGCTTGGCAAGCGTCCCCGCCTTGGTGAACGGCCGCCTGTTCGCCTTGGCTAACTCGATTTCGGTAAACACCCGGTTTTCGAAACGCGTGCCGAAACGATCCAGCGACGACTGGATTCGTTCGATGTTACAAAGGTCTGAGCCGAGGCCGATGATCATGGGGAGGGTCGCTAGCGAAAGGATACGGCGGCAATAAGGACGCGAGCGGGCCGAAGGTTCCGTTCTGAACCGGATCGGGACTCGGGCCGAACTATCCGAATAGCAAGATCGCTCCGACAATGAGGAAAGGCGCAAAGGCGGAAAATGCGGCCATCGCGCACGCCAGGCCCGGATAAAGCGGCCGCAGCGAACGCGCGCCCGCGAGCCATATCGCCAGCCATAGCGGCGCAAGTAATATCCCCCAGAACACGAACCCTGTGTTGGCGTTCAACCCAAACAAGGAAACGAAGGTCGCGCCGGCGGAAAACAGGATGGTGGGAAGATTTGCGACCAGCAATATGGGAAAGGCCGCTCGAAATCTCACCGCGCCGCATCCATCAGCGCGCGCATGTGCTGGACCACCGGCGCCAGCCCGTCGAAAATGGCCTGCCCGATCAGGAAATGGCCGATATTGAGCTCGGCAAGCTGCGGAATCGCGGCGATCGGCACGACATTGTCGAAGGTAAGACCGTGGCCGGCATGGACTTCGATGCCGTTCTTCGCCGCCAGCGCGGCTGCGTCGGCCAGCCGCTTCAATTCGACCGCGCATGCCTCGCCCTTCAGCTCGGCGAAGCGGCCGGTATGGAGTTCGACCACCGGCACGCCGAGCTGGATCGCCGCGTCGATCTGCGCCGCATCAGGCTCGATGAACAGCGACACGCGGCTGCCGTTTTCGCCAAGCGCGCGCACCATCGGCGCGAGATGATCGCGCTGCCCCGCCGCGTCGAGCCCGCCTTCGGTCGTCCGTTCCTCGCGCTTTTCGGGAACGATGCACACCGCATGCGGGCGATGGCGCAGCGCGATTTCGAGCATTTCCTGCGTCGCCGCCATTTCGAGATTGAGCGGAATCGGCAATTCGGCGGAAAGCCGCTCGATATCGGCGTCGGTGATGTGCCGCCGGTCCTCGCGCAGATGCGCGGTGATGCCGTCGGCACCCGCCTCCGCCGCCAGCAGCGCCGCACGCACCGGATCGGGATAGCCGCTGCCGCGCGCATTGCGGACGGTGGCGACGTGATCGATGTTGACGCCGAGGCGCAGCTTGCCGCTCATCGGCCGATTACCCCGCAATCGCCCGGCTGCCCGGCTTCGTCGCCGGAAGCGCGGCGAGTTCGGGCGGCAACTGATCGGCGGGATAGGCGGGCACGTCCATCCTGAGCAGCGAAACGAGCGGCACGCCGATATCGGCCGCCCCGTTCGAGCGATCGACGATGCACGCCGCGCCGAGCAATTCGCCCGGATGCCTTCGGATCGCGGCGATGCATTCGCGCGAGGAAAGCCCGGTGGTGACGATATCCTCGACCATGACGATCCGCGCGCCTTGCGGAATCTCGAACCCGCGGCGCAGCTGGAACTCGCCATCCTCGCGCTCCACGAACACGGCAAGACACCCTAGGCCGCGCGCAGTCTCGTATCCGGGAATGATACCGCCGATCGCCGGCGAAACGACCATGTCCACCTGCCCGAACGACTCGCGGATCAGTTCGGCGAGCGCGCCGCACACCCGTCCGGTGCGCGCGGGATCCTCGAAAATGCGCATCTTCTGCAGGAACACCGGCGAATGCAGCCCCGAGGAGAGAATGAAATGCCCCTCAAGCAGCGCGCCTGCGTCGCGGAACTCCGCCAGAATCTCCTCGCCGGTCATGCCTTTTATCCCTCCATCGCCGCGGCGGTTCCCTTAGGCCGCGGCTTGACGCGCCGCAACCACCGCCGAAAAGAGCCGGAAGACATGCTTGAGACATGGGGGTTGGCCGCGTATAGGCCTCGGCTGACCGCCTGCGACCGGGAAAATCCGGCGCTCCGCAAAAGGGTGATTACTGACGATGCGCATGCTTGGATTGACTTCGATTGTCCTGGCCGCGGGCCTGGCGCTGGGAAGCGCCGGACACGCCCAGACACCGACCGCCGCTCCGGCGACGGAAAGCACCACAACCGAGGCGACGACGACCGACGCCGCCGCAGAGGCTACCGCCGAAGCGACTCCGGCCGATCCGACGCTCAATCCCGACGGCACGCAGAAAGTGGCCCCCAAGGAAGGCGTCGGCCTGCCGGTCAATGGCGGCATCGGCCTGCAGGACCAGTATTCGGTGATCGGCGACGACGGACATGTCTTTCACAATTATGTCCTGCTGCCGGTGCTGATCGGCATTTCGGTCTTCGTCCTGATCCTGCTCGGCATCGTGATCTTCCGCTTCCGCCGCGCAGCGAACCCGGAACCGTCCAAGACCGCACACAACACCGCGCTCGAAATCGTCTGGACGCTCGTCCCGGTGCTGATCCTGTTGGCGATCGCGGTTCCCTCGATCCGCCTGCTCGCCAAGCAATATGAGCCCGCGCCCGACAATGCCGTCACGCTGAAGGCGATCGGCAACCAGTGGTTCTGGTCGTACGAATATCCCGACAATGGCGACATCGCCTTCTCGGCCAACCTGCTCAAGGAGCGCAACGAAGTCGAAGCGGGGCAGCGCTATCGCACCGATGTCGATGGCCCCCGCCTGCTCGCCACCGACAATCGCGTGGTGCTGCCGGTCAACACGCCGATCCGGCTGATCACCACCGCGAGCGACGTGATCCACAGCTGGGCGATCCCGGCCTTCTGGGTGAAGCTGGACGCGGTTCCGGGCCGCCTCAACGAGACGACTTTCACCATCAAGGAGCCGGGCGTTTATTTCGGCCAGTGCTCGGAACTGTGCGGCGCGCGTCACGCCTATATGCCGATCGCGGTCGAAGCGGTTTCGCCCGAGGAATTCGAAGCCTGGGTCCGCGCCAAGGGCGGTTCGATGCCGGATGACGCCGACGAACCGTCGAACGCGGCGCCGGCGCAGGAAGGCGCCGACATCGTCGACGACACGGCAACGCCCGCCGACGGAAGCCTGCCGACCCTGGGCAATTCGACCTCCGCTCCCGCCAGTGTGGAATAAGCAATGACCGACACGACACTCTCTCCCGCCGCGCATGGCGATCATGCGCATGACGATCATCACACGCCGGGATTCTTCGCGCGTTGGTTCATGTCGACCAACCACAAGGATATCGGCACGCTCTATCTGATCTTTGCCATTATCGCGGGGATCATCGGCGGCGCGATTTCGGGCGTGATGCGCCTCGAACTGGCCGAGCCGGGCATTCAGTATCTCGGCGGCATCGCCAGCTTCATTCACGGTGGCGAACAGAGCTTCGACGAATCGCTCCACTTCTGGAACGTGCTGATCACCGCGCACGGCCTGATCATGGTGTTCTTCATGGTCATGCCCGCTATGATCGGCGGCTTCGGCAACTGGTTCGTCCCGATCATGATCGGCGCGCCGGACATGGCGTTCCCGCGCATGAACAACATCTCCTTCTGGCTGACCGTGTCGGGCTTCATCTCGCTGATGATCTCGCCCTTTGTCGGCGGCGGTGCGGGCACGGGCTGGACGGTCTATGCCCCGCTCTCGACCTATGGCGAACCGGGACCCTCGGTCGATTTCGGTATTTTCGCGCTGCACCTTGCCGGTGCCGCGTCGATCCTCGGCGCGATCAACTTCATCACCACCATCTTCAACATGCGCGCGCCGGGCATGACCCTGCACAAGATGCCGCTGTTCGTGTGGTCGGTGCTGATCACCGCCTTCCTGCTGCTGCTCGCGCTGCCGGTGCTGGCCGCCGCGATCACCATGCTGCTGACCGATCGCAACTTCGGTACGGCCTTCTACGATCCGGCCTATGGCGGTGACCCGATCCTGTACCAGCATCTCTTCTGGTTCTTCGGCCACCCCGAAGTGTACATCATGATCCTGCCGGGCTTCGGCATCGTCAGCCAGATCATCGCGACGTTCAGCCGCAAGCCGGTGTTCGGCTATCTCGGCATGGCCTATGCGATGGTCGCGATCGGCCTGGTCGGCTTCATCGTCTGGGCGCACCACATGTTCACCACCGGCCTGCCGGTGAATGTGAAGATGTACTTCACTGCCGCGACCATGGTCATCGCCGTGCCGACAGGCGTGAAGATCTTCAGCTGGATCGCCACGATGTGGGGCGGCTCGATCACCTTCAAGACCCCGATGGTCTGGGCGATCGGCTTCATCTTCATGTTCACCGTCGGCGGTGTCACCGGTGTGGCGCTGGCGAACGGCGGCTTCGACGATGTCGTCCACGACACCTATTACGTTGTCGCCCACTTCCACTATGTGCTGTCGCTGGGCGCGGTGTTCGCGCTGTTCGCGGGCTTCTACTACTGGTTCCCGAAAATGTTCGGGAAGATGTACAACGAGTTCCTCGGCCAGCTGCACTTCTGGGTGTTCTTCATCGGCGTGAACGTGCTGTTCTTCCCGATGCACTTCCTGGGCCTGCAGGGCATGCCGCGTCGCTACCCCGACTATCCCGATGCCTTTGCCTATTGGAATGAAATCGCCAGCTGGGGTTACGTCATCATGGGCGTGGGCGTGCTGATCTTCTTCGTGAACATCATCATGTCGCTGCTCGCCGGCCGTCAGGCCGAGGACAATCCCTGGGGCGAAGGCGCGACGACGCTCGAATGGACACTGACGAGCCCGCCGCCGTTCCACCAGTTCGAAACGCTGCCGGTGATCGAGGACACCCCGCATCACTGATCGCGGTTTCGAAGCGAGACAGGAAACGCCCCGGAGGAGACTCCGGGGCGTTTTTCTTTGCGCGGCTTGCGGGTAAAATGCGTCGGGGAATCGGACGCAAAAGGGGATGCGCGTGCGACTGGCCGACGTCACCGCGCGCATGACGCGAACCAGCTTTCTGCGCTTTTCGCTGATGCTCGCGGCTGCTAGCGCACTGGCGCTGGCGGGCCTCGCCCGTCTCGATGCCTCGCCGCACATCAGTTTGCGCGATATTGCCGCCACGCCTTGGCGCGCGCTCCTTCCCCATGTTTTCGCCGGACTGCTCGCAGCATGGCTCGCTGCCGCTCGACTGCATGATATGAACCGGCGCGGCTGGGGAGCGCTGCTCGCCTTCCCCCTGGCCGCCGGCCTTGCGCTGCCGGGCATCGCCGCCGCGCCCTTTGGCACGATCGCGGCGATCCTCTGGCTCACCCTGCTGGTTTCCCCCGCGACGATCGGCCCCAATCGCTTCGGCCCCGATCCGCGCGGCTGGCAATCGCAGGCACAGTTCGATCGGCAGGCCGAGCTGCTGGCCGAACAGACGAAGCTCGCCATGCTGGGGCGGCGGGGTCTGCGCTATTACAGGTAGGCGCGCCGGTATAAGGGGACGCGATGACTCGTCACGTCGCGCCGACCATCCGTATCGCCGCCGCCCTGATCGATGACGGCGAGGGGCATATCCTGCTCGTTCGCAAGGCCGGTTCGCACTGTTTTATGCTCCCGGGCGGCAAGATCGAGCCGGGCGAATCACCGGCCGCAGCGCTGATCCGCGAGCTGCGCGAGGAGCTCGGGCTCGCGATCGACGAAAGCGCACCGCGCCTTCTGGGCAGGTTTCGCGCAACGGCCGCCAACGAGCCCGGACATATCGTCGAGGGCGACATCCACCATCTGCGCCTGGCCCGCTTTGCGGCAGCGCCCGGCGCCGAGATCGCCGAAGCGCGCTGGGTGACGCCCGAAGCGGCCCGCGACCTGCCGCTCGCCAATCTCCTGCGCGATCATGCGCTACCGCTGTTCGCCAGGCTCGCGCGGTAGCAGTCGCCTTCGCCCCACCGTTACCCGTCGGGCCCCCTTTTCCCGCGCGCGCGATGCGCGTATAGCGCGCGTCATCATGGCATCGTCACCTGTATCCGTGTCCGCTTTGCACGTGCCCGCCGACTGGCGCGACTTTCTCGCGCTGACCAAGCCGGGCGTGATGCGGCTCGTCGTCTTCACCGGCCTGTGCGGCATGCTCGCCGCGCCGACGCAGATCCATCCCGTGCTCGCCTTCACTGCGATCCTGTGCATCGCGATGGGCGCAGGCGGTGCGGCGGCGCTCAACCAATGGTATGAGGCCGATCTCGACGCGAAGATGAAGCGCACGCGCGGACGCCCGCTGCCCGGCGGCCGGATGGAGCGCCAGTCGGCGCTGCATTTCGGCGTCGGCCTGTCGGTCGCTTCGGTCGTGCTGATGTATTTCGCAGTCAACCTGCTGTCGGCCGCGATCCTGACCGCCTCGATCCTCTATTACGTCGTTGTCTACACGATCTGGCTCAAGCGCCGCACGCCGCAGAATATCGTGATCGGCGGCGCGGCGGGTGCGTTTCCGCCGCTGATCGGATGGGCGGCGGCGACGGGGCAGGTCTCGCTGCTGCCGGTACTGCTCTTCGCACTCGTATTTCTCTGGACGCCGCCGCATTTCTGGGCGCTCGCGCTGTTCGTGAAGAGCGACTATGCCAATGCCGGCGTGCCGATGCTGCCCGTCGTCGCCGGCGAGCGGGCGACGCGGACGCAGATCGGCCTTTACACTGTCCCGATGATCGCCGCCGGGCTCGCGCCCTGGGCGCTGGGGCTGACCGGGGCGATCTACGGCGTCGCCTCGCTGCTGCTCAACGGCGTGTTCGGCGCGCTGGCGCTTGCGGTGATGCTTCGCAAGACGGGCGAGAACGACACGATGAAGCCCGAAAAGCGGCTCTTCGCATGGTCGATCCTCTATCTTTTCCTGATCTTCGGCGCGCTCGTCGCCGATCGGTGGGTGCTGGCATGAGCGACCATCGCAATGACGATCTGATGCACGGCGGCACCGCGGAGGCCGAACCGACCCGGGCCGAAACCGATGCGCTGATCCGCAAGCGGCAAAAGTCGCGCGCGCTGGTCACCGCGGTGCTGCTCGGCGCCTTCGTGGTGCTCGTTTTCGCCATTTCGATCGTCAAGATCGCGACCGGATACGCGACATGATCAGCCGCAAGGTGCGCACCGGATTGCTCGCCGCCGCCGGCGTCGTCGGGATGACCGGCCTCGGTTTCGCCAGCGTGCCGCTCTACCGCGCCTTCTGCCAGATCACCGGCCTCAACGGCACGGTCAGTCGCGGGCTGCAGGCGCCGGGCGAAAGCGGCCAGAAAGTCACCGTCAGCTTCGATTCGAACGTCGACCCGCGGCTCGACTGGGAGTTCAAGCCCGAACGGCGGTCCGACACGATCGACATCGGCGGACGCGACCTGGCCTTTTACTTCGCGACCAACAACAGCGACCAGCCGGTGACGGGGCGCGCGACCTACAACGTCACGCCCGCGCGCGTCGGCAAATATTTCCGCAAGATCCAGTGTTTCTGTTTCACCGAGCAGACGCTGCAGCCCGGCGAAACGGTGAAGATGCCCGTCATCTTCTATGTCGACCCGGCGGTCCGCGACGACCCCGACACCGCCGATGTCGAGGAAATCACGCTTTCCTACACATTTTACCCTGTGGATTCGGGCCGAAGCCCAAGCTAGAGGGTTTGCGATACCAAGCGGCATGGGGCATGCCGTTTCCGCTCCACGGCGGAAGAACGATCAAAAGGGACAATCGATGGCCGGCGCCAAGAACCACCAATATCACATTCTCAACCCCAGCCCCTGGCCGCTGATCGGCTCGATGGCGGCGCTGGTGATGACGACGGGTCTCGTGATGATCATGCACGAAATGCCCGGCGACTGGTGGGTGTTCGGCGCAGGCCTGATCGGCGTTCTCTTCACCATGTTCTCCTGGTGGGTCGATGTGATCAAGGAAGCCAATGGCGGCGATCACACGCCGGTCGTGCAGCTGCATCTGCGCTACGGCATGATCCTGTTCATCGCTTCCGAAGTGATGTTCTTCGTCGGCTGGTTCTGGGCGTGGTTCGATTTCGCGCTGTTCCCGGCAACCGTCGATGCAGTCGGCGGTCAGTGGCCGCCCGCGGGCATGGAAGTCATCAACGCCTTTGAACTGCCGCTGCTCAACACCTTCATTCTGCTGCTTTCGGGCACGACGGTCACCTGGGCGCACCATGCGCTGATCCACGGCGATCGCGACGGATTGAAGAAGGGCCTGTGGCTTACGATCATCCTCGGCCTGATCTTCTCCTCGATCCAGGCCTATGAATATATGCACGCGCCTTTCCCCTTCGCCGCGACGAGCGAAGGCGGTTCGAACTATGGCGGCGCCTTCTACATGGCGACGGGCTTCCACGGCTTTCACGTGATCGTCGGCACGATCTTCCTGATCGTGAACCTGATTCGCGCCTATAAGGGCGACTTCACGCCGCGCCAGCATTTCGGCTTCGAAGCCGCCGCCTGGTACTGGCACTTCGTCGACGTCGTGTGGCTGTTCCTCTTCGTCTCGGTCTATGTCTGGGGCGGCTGGGGCGCTCCGGTCCACGGCTGATGCGCGAGCGCTGGCACCTCGCGCAGATCAACATCGCCCGGCTGATCGCGCCGGCCGATGCGCCCGAGGTCGCCGGCTTCTTCGCGCAGCTCGACCGCGTCAACGCGCTGGCGGATGACGCGTCGGGCTTCGTCTGGCGGCTGCAGGAGGAAGGCGGCAACGCCACCGGACTGCAGCCGACTCCCGATCCACGACTGATCGTCAACATGTCGGTCTGGAGCGATGCCGAATCGCTGTTCGAATTCGTCTATCGCAGCGCGCACACGCCGGTGATGGCCAGACGCCGCGACTGGTTCGAACGGTTCGAGAGCGCCTATCAGGCGCTGTGGTGGGTGCCCGCTGGCCATATCCCCGATGTCGACGAAGGGCTGGCGCGGCTGTGGATGCTCGACCGATTCGGGCCGAGCCCCAATGCCTTCACCTTCAAGGCGCGCTTCCCGGCCCCCGGATCGGGCGCTCCCCCGATCGACATGAAACCGGACCCGTGGTGCGTCGGCACCGCCTGAAAAGCTGATGACGCAATCCGAAGACCCATCCGCCGGCCCAGCGGCACCTCGTCCTATCGATTCGGGCCTGAAGGGTGCCTGTCCGCGCTGCGGCGCGAAGACCCTGTTCGCGAGCGTCGCCAAATATGCCGACAAGTGCAGCACATGCGGGCTGGACTATGACCAGTTCAATGTCGGCGACGGACCGGTCGTCTTCCTGACACTCGGCATCGGCACGCTGGTCACTGTCCTTGCGATCATCGTCGAACTGAGCTTCGCGCCGCCCTTCTGGGTGCATGCGGTGCTGTGGATTCCCCTGACCGCGATTCTCGTCGTCGGCACCCTGCATTTCGCCAAGGGGCTCCTGCTCGCACTCGAATATCGCAACAAGGCGGCCGAGGGGCGCATCGCGCGGGACGAATGATGCCGCGCCTGCCGCTTCTGCCCACGCTGATCGTCGCGCTCGCTGTCGCAGCGATGATCGCGCTGGGTTTCTGGCAGCTGGATCGCCGTACCTGGAAGCTGGCGCTGATCGAACAGTTTTCGGGCAAGCTTGAACAACCCGAAATCGCCTTTCCCCGCCCGCCGGTAGGTGAGCAATATCTGTTTCGCCGCGCCAGCGCCTTCTGCCTGCGCCCGACCGGATGGGATCGGCGCGCGGGGCACAGCGTTGATGGTACCACCGGCTATCGCATGATCGCGCAATGCGCGACCGGCGGCGGCGAAGGCCCAGTGCTGCTGGTCGACATGGGCGTGACCAACGAT
Source organism: Sphingosinithalassobacter tenebrarum (assembly GCF_011057975.1). Classification (GTDB taxonomy): domain Bacteria; phylum Pseudomonadota; class Alphaproteobacteria; order Sphingomonadales; family Sphingomonadaceae; genus Sphingomonas; species Sphingomonas tenebrarum. The sequence continues at coordinate 23,627 of NZ_CP049109.1, forward strand.
CCCAACGCTCAGCCCGACTGGAAGGGCGGCGAAGTCCACGGCGTGATCGCCGCCGCGCCGGGCAGCGAATCGCTGATCGGTTCCGCCTTGAGCAACGAAGCGGCCCCGACCATGCTCATGCTCGTTTCCGACACGCCGGCGCCGGGGCTCGAAGCAACGACACCACCGGACCCGGCCGGCCTGCCCAACAACCACCTTGCCTATGCGGTGCAATGGTTCCTGTTCGCGGGCGTCGCGGTGATCATCTATCTGCTCGCGCTGCGCCGGCGACAGCGGAAGGAGGAAACCCCGGGCGAAGGCGCGGCCAAGCCCTAGTTTCTTGCCGCCCGCCGCCACCCCCGCTAAGCGAGCGCCCACCATGCGCTATCAGAGTACCAGAGGCGCCGCGCCCACGCTCGGCTTTCGTGACGTCACGCTGACCGGCCTGGCGGCCGATGGCGGACTCTATGTTCCCGAATCCTGGCCGGCCTTTTCGACCGACGACATCGCCGCGCTGCGCGGGCTGAGCTATGTCGAAACCGCCATTCGCGTGATGGCGCCTTTCGTTGGCGAGGACCTGACCGAGGAAGAGCTGCGCGCCCTGTGCACCCGCGCCTATGGCCGGTTCGCGCACGCCGCCGTCACACCGCTCGTCCAGCTGGATGAACGCAACTGGCTGCTCGAGCTGTTCCACGGCCCCACGCTCGCGTTCAAGGATGTCGCGCTCCAGCTGCTCGGCCGCTTCTTCGAGAAATTCCTCACCGGGACCGACACGCATCTCACCATCGTCGGCGCGACGTCGGGCGATACCGGCAGCGCCGCGATCGACGCCGTGGCGGGCCGGACGGGCGTCGATATCTTCATGCTCCACCCCAAGGGGCGCGTGAGCGACGTCCAGCGCCGCCAGATGACCACCGTCCTCGCCCCCAACGTCCACAACATCGCGATCGAAGGCAGTTTCGACGATGCGCAGGCGCTGGTGAAGGCGATGTTCAACGATCCTGCCTTTTCGGCTCGCTTCCGCCTGTCGGCAGTCAATTCGATCAACTGGGCACGGCTGATGGCGCAGGTGGTCTATTATTTCTACGCCGCCGTCCGGCTGGGCGCGCCCGAGCGCAAAGTGGCCTTCTCGGTCCCGACCGGCAATTTCGGCGACGTTTTCGCGGGCTATGTCGCGGCGAAGATGGGGCTGCCGGTCGAAAAGCTGATCGTCGCGACCAACGTCAACGACATTCTCCACCGCGCGCTTTCGAGCGGCGACTATTCGACCGGCACGGTAACGCCCACGGCCGCGCCGTCGATGGACATTCAGGTGAGCTCCAATTTCGAGCGGCTGCTGTTCGATCTCGCCGGCCGCGACGGCAACGCGATGGCCGGGCAGATGCGCGGTTTCGAATCGAGCCGCGCAATGCGCCTCACCAACGCGCAGCGCGAAGGGGCCGCCGCGCTCTTCGCCAGCGACCGGGTTGAGCCCGGCCATATGAACGAAGCGATGCGCTGGGCCGCGTCCGAAGCAGGCAACGTCATCGATCCGCACACCGCGATCGGTCTCGCCGCCGCGCGCCGCGTCGATCTCGACCCCGCCGTGCCGGTGGTGACGCTGGCGACCGCGCATCCGGCGAAATTCCCCGACGCAGTCGAACGCGCCACCGGCAGCCGCGCGCCGCTGCCGGGCCGCGTCGGTGATCTGTTCGAACGGCAGGAGCGCTATGATGTGCTGCCGGGGACGTATGCGGCAGTGACGGAGTATATCGCGGAACGGGCGGTACCGAAGGCGTGATGTTCACCCCCCTCCGTTGGGTTCGAGCGCAGGATCGAGCTTGTCGAGATCCGAAGTCGAGAACCGGTTCACGACGGTCGCTTCTCGACTTCGCTCGAAGCTGCTCGAACCGAACGGGGAGGGAAAATTGCAGCTAGTCACCCTCACCGGCGAACCCTGGGCCGATTACGGCCTGATCGATTGCGGCAACGGCCGCAAGCTCGAACGCTATGGCGACTATCGCTTCATCCGCCCCGAACCGCAGGCGATGTGGGCGCCCGCCAGCGACGCCTGGGACGCGCATGGCGAATTCGTGCCCGGATCGGACGAGGATGGCGGCGGCCGCTGGCAGTATCACCAGCCCACGCCGCGCGAAGGCTGGCCGCTCAACTGGCGCGAAGTAACTTTCACTGCCCAGAACACCCCCTTCCGCCATCTCGGCTTCTTCCCCGACATGGCGCCGGTGTGGGACTGGATGCGCGGCAAGCTCGATGGCGCGCACGCGCCCGAGTGCATGAACCTGTTCGGCTATACCGGCGTCGGCACGCTGGCATTATCGGCGGCTGGCGCGAACATGGTCCATGTCGATGCGTCGAAGAAATCGGTCGAGGCGGCGCGAAACAACGCCATACTGTCGGGCATGGCCGATCGGCCGATCCGCTGGCTGGTCGAGGACGCGGGCAAGTTCGTCGCGCGCGAGGTGCGGCGCGGCCGCCGCTATGACGGCATCCTGCTCGATCCGCCCAAATATGGGCGCGGACCGGGCAAGGAAATCTGGCAGCTCGAAACCGGCCTGCCGCAACTGATCGCCGATTGCCGCCAGCTACTCGACGAAAATTCGCGCTTCTGCTTCCTCACCGTCTATGCCGTCCGCATGTCCGCGCTGGCGATCGGCGAGCTGATGCGCCAGCATTTCGCCGATCTGGGCGGCACAATCGAATGCGGCGAACTGACAGTGCGCGAGGAAGCGCGCGGGCTGCTCTTGCCCACCGCTATCTTCGCGCGGTGGAGCCGCTAGCTCCGCCCCATCCGAATCGCCGCACCCGCCACGAACGGACACCCCGCCACCAGCAACAGACTGACAGCGCCAAGCAGCTTGAGCGCACTCGCCTGCCCGTCGAGCGATCCGGCGCCGAAGATCAGCAGCGGCACGGCAAAGGGCAGCATCACTAGCCCCGCCAGCGCCCCCGCGCCGCGCAGCCCCGCGACCAGCGCCGCCGTCGCCACACCGAGCGCCGCCAGCCCCGGCGTGCCGATGGCGAGGGCCACCAGCACCTGCCCGAGCTGCTCGCCCGACAGGTTAAGCAACGCCGCGGCAATCACAGTCGCCGCCAGCAAAGGCGGCGCGAAGCCCAGCCAGTGCCCCGCCATCTTGGCCGCCGCGACCATCGTGTCGGGTATGCCGCGCACGGCATATTGATCGAGCACGCCCGTTTCCTGATCGGGCGCGACCAGCCGCTCGACCGGCAGCAAAGCCGCGAGCACCGCCGCCGCCCAGATCACCCCGCCGCCCACGCGCGCGAGCAACTTCCCGTCGGGCCCGATCGCGAAGGGAAAGAGAATCGCCACGAGCAGGAAAAAGGCGACCGGGAAGACCAGCCCCCCCGAGCTCCATGCGCGCCGCAATTCGCGCCAGGCGATGGCGGTGAAGCCGGTCATGCTTCCTTGCCCCCTCCGATCGGTTGGGGCTGAGCTTGTCGAAGCCCCGTCCTTCTTCTCGCAACCTTGAAAAAGGCAGGACGGCCCTTCGACAGGCTCAGGGCCAACGGGAATGATAGCCGGAACGTCACGATCCCAGCTCCAGCACCTTCGCCCCGGGCAGCGCCACTGGCAGATGCGTCGCCACCAGCGCGATTCCGCCAGCTTCGCGATGCGCCGCAATCAGCGCCTCGAGCACGCCCACCGAAGCGACATCAAGCCCGTTGGCCGGTTCGTCGAGCAGCCAGATCGGCGCCCCGCTCGCCACCACCCGCGCCAGCGCCGCACGCCGCCGCTGGCCTGTCGAAAGCAGCCGCACCGGCACATCGGTCAGGTCGGCAAGCCTCACAGCCGCCAGTGCCACGGTCACGGCATCGCCGTGCCCGTCCATCGCAGCCCAGTATCGCAGCCCCGCGCCGAGCGGCCGTTCCGCATCGAGTGCCGCGCTTTCCGCCATCAGCGCCCGCGCGCCTTCGCATTCCACACGTCCCGCTGCAGGCGCCAGCAGGCCTGCGACAACGCGGATCAGGCTCGATTTCCCCGCCCCGTTCGGCCCCGTCACCTGCGCCGCCTCGCCCGGTGCCAGCGCCAGCGACACGCCCTTGAACAACAGCCGTCCACCGCGAAAACAGGCCAGATCGTGCAGAGCGAGAGCCGCGTCAGCGCTCAATCCGCCGACTCCTCGAGCATGTGCATATCATCGTCGGACAACCCGAAATGATGCCCCACTTCATGCACCACGACATGATTGACCATCTGCGCAGGTGTCACGTCTTCCTGTACCGCCGCGGCCAGCATCGGCTGGCGGTACAAATGGATGCGGTCAGGAAGCCCCCCGCTGTCGAAGCTCGACTTATCGCCGATCGGCAGACCGTGATACAGGCCGAGCAGACCCCAGCGGCTGTCGATCCCCATCCGCTCGAGCGTTTCGCGATCGGCGAACTCCTCGACAATCAGCACCACATTTCCCAGATGGGATGCAAAGGGCTCGGGAATGCGCGCCAGCGCGGCGCGCGCGAGCCGTTCGATTTCATCCGCGTCGGGTTGATGGCCATGCCCAGTCATGGGTCCGCCATAGGCCGCGCGGCAAAGCAACGGCAAGGAGTGAAACATGGTCGACCAACTCAGCGACAAGGCACGGCAGAACGCACTCGCCGAGCTGGGCGCGTGGATTCACAATGCCGAACGCGACGCGATTTCACGCCGCTTCACCTTCGCCGACTTTTCCGAGGCCTTCGCGTTCATGGCGCGAGTCGCGCTGCTCGCGGAAAAGGCGGATCACCATCCCGAATGGTCGAACGTCTATAATCGAGTCGACATATTGCTGACCACGCATGACGCTGGCGGGCTTTCGCAGCGCGACGTTCAGATGGCGCGCGATATCGAAGCGCTGCTTTCCTCCGACTGACGCTTGGCGGGAACTCTTTGCCGCCCTCGTCCGCTGACAGGCTATGGCAGAATTGTCCCAGACGCTCCCTTCGCGGCGCGCCAGGCTGCGCGCCTTCGTTCGACTGAAGCTCGAAAACCGGCTGTTGCGCGTCGTCCTGGTGGCCGCGGTCCTGGGGATCGTCGCGCTTGCCTGGTCGCTGGCGCGCGTTCCCGAAGCGCGCCACCGGGTGATGCTGGGCAAGGGCGTGGCAGGCGTCGACGCAACGATTCCGGCAGCCGAGATCGAGACTCCGGCGCCATCGCCGATCGCAACGGCGACCCGGCGTGTCGCGGAAGGCGTGTCGCGGATGCTCGGCACCGGCGAGGCGAGCTATTACGGCCCCGGGCTGGTCGGCAATCCGACTGCCAATGGCGAACGGTTCGATCCGTCGAAGATGACCGCCGCGCACCGCACACTGCCGATGGGCAGCCGCGTGCGCGTTACCGACACGCGCTCCGGGCGCAGCGTCGTCGTGCGGATCAACGATCGCGGCCCCTATCACGGGCGGCGCGTGATCGACCTGTCGGAAGGCGCCGCGCGCAAGCTGGGGATACTCGACCGCGGCACTGCGCGCGTCCGGCTCAGTTTGCTGATCTGAGCCCGTTCACCGGCGCAACCCGCTGCCGCGCAGGCGCGCGCGCAGCCGACCGGGAAGCCAGCGCGTGGCGAACCGCAGCCGCTTTGCCGTTTTTCCCACCGGAACATGCAGCGCATCGCCGCGCACTGCCTGCCAGGCGGCTTCGCCGACCGTTTCGAGCGGCGTGAATTCCAGCCCCATCGCGCGCACGCGATCGCGAACCTGCAAATTGGTGCCGGTGACCGCTTCGTCGAGCAGCGGCGTGTCGATGAAACCGGGCATCAGGCAGCGCACCTTGATCGCGTCGCCCGCCCATTCCGCGTCGAGCGATTCGCAAAGCGCCTTCACGCCCGCCTTCGTCGCCGAGTAAATGGCCGCGCCCGGCGTACCCCATATCGCGGCTGCCGAGGCGGTGTTGAGCAGGCAGCTTCCCGGCGTCGCCTTGAGCCAGCGATACCCGGCATGCGCGCCGTGCACGACTCCCATCAGATTGATCGCCACGATCCGCTCGAAATCTTCGGTCGACGTCTGCGCGAAGGGGCCGGAAACGGCGATCCCGGCATTGTTCATCAGCACATCGATACGACCGCCGCTCGCTTCGGCGAATTCAGCCAGCGCGCCGTCCCACGCCGTCCGGTCGCGCACATCCAGCAGATGCCGCGTAACCGCGCCGTCGGGGATCGAGGCGGCGGTTTCCGCCATGCCGTCAGCGTTGATGTCGGCCAGCCCCACGCGCCAGCCCTCGCGCGCGAAGCGCTGCGCTACCGCCCGTCCGATGCCCGACGCGCCGCCGGTAATGAAGATTGCCGGTACCTCTCCGCTCACATCCGCTCTCCGCTGTTTTTTGACCTTTGCGCCTTCATCCCCCACTATCGCCTCAGATGCCAGATTCCGCGAGCCACCTGGGACAGTCGGTCAGCTTCGACCATATCGTCAAAAGCTATCCCGACGGGACCGTGGCGGTCGCCGGCGTAACGCTGGAAATCGAAGCGGGCGCGTTCGTCGCGCTGGTCGGCACCTCGGGCTCGGGCAAATCGACATTGCTCAAGATGATCAATCGGCTGATCGACCCGAGCGAAGGCGCCGTCGCGATCGGTGACGCGCCGGTTTCGCAGGAAACGCCTTACGCGCTGCGCCGACGCATCGGCTATGTCTTTCAGAATATCGGGCTGTTTCCCCACATGACGGTGCGCGAGAATGTCGCCATCGGCCTGCGGCTGCGCGGCGACGACGAACCGAAAGCGACACAGGCGCGCGTCGCCGAACTGCTCGACCTGGTCGAATTGCCGCAGGAAATGGCCGATCGCCTGCCCGAACAGCTTTCGGGCGGGCAGCGGCAGCGAGTCGGCGTGGCGCGCGCGCTGGCGACGCGGCCGGGGCTCTTGCTGATGGACGAACCCTTCGGCGCGCTGGACCCGGTGACGCGCGACAGTCTGGGCGACGCGATCCGCGCGATTCACGATCGTCTCGGGCTCACCACGATCATGGTGACGCACGACATGGCGGAAGCATTGCTGCTTGCCGATCGCGTGCTGGTGATGTCCGAAGGCGAAATCGTCGCCGATGCGACGCCGCGCGAACTGGTCAGCGGCGATTGCGGCGAGCAGGCCGATGCGCTGGTCGCCGTGCCGCGCGCGCAGACGCAACGGCTGAGGGAACTCGAACACGAATGAGCGCCGCCTGGTCCCGCGTGCCGGAGCTGCTGGCGCAGCATCTGCTGCTGTCTTTCGCGGCATTGCTGGTCGGGCTGGTCGTAAGTCTGATCCTGATCATCTGGTCGGCGCGCAGCGCGACCGTCGCGCGATTCGCGCTGGGGTTTGCCAGCCTTATCCAGACCATCCCGTCGCTGGCGCTGCTCGCGCTCTTCTATCCGATCCTTCTGTGGATGCGCGGCATCGTCGGCGAAGGGCTGCCGGCGCTCGGTTTTCTGCCCTCGCTGCTGGCGCTGTCGCTCTATGCGATCCTGCCGATCCTGCGAAACGGCGTCACCGGCCTGGCCAATCTCGATCCGGCGGTGCGCGAAGCGGCCGACGGAGTCGGCATGACTCCGCGCCAGCGATTGCTGATGGTCGAAGCGCCGCTGGTCGCGCCGGTGCTGATGGCGGGCATCCGCACCTCGGCGGTATGGGTGATCGGCGCCGCGACGCTTTCGACCACGGTGGGCCAGCCGAGCCTGGGCGACCTCATCTTCACCGGCCTCCAGACGCAGAACTGGACGCTGGTGCTGGCCGGCTGCATCGCTTCGGCCTTGTTCGCGCTGGGTGTCGACGCGCTGCTGGGCATTGCCGAACACGGCATTCGCGTGCGCAAGCGCTGGATGGCGTTCGGCAGCCTCGGCGTGCTGCTGGCGGGCGTGCTGGTCGCGCTCGTGCCGATGCTGCCGAGCGAACAGAAGACCGTGGTGATCGGTGCAAAGGGCTTTGCCGAACAATTCATCCTTGCCCGGGTGATCGGCCATCATCTCGAGGATGCCGGCTATCGCGTCGAATATCGCGAAGGGCTGGGTTCGGCGGTCGTTTTCGGGGCGCTCAAGAACAATGATATCGATGTCTATGTCGATTATTCGGGCACCGTCTGGACCAACTATATGCATCGCGAGGACGTGCCCCCGCGCCCCGAGATCGTCGACGGCGTGAGCGACTGGGTGGCCTCGCAGCACGGTGTGCGGATGCTCGGCGCGCTCGGATTTGAAAACGCCTATGCCTTCGCGATGCTCGGCGACGATGCGGCACGGCGCGGAATTACCAGAATCAGCGACTTGCGCGGGATTGCCCAGGAAATGACGCTGGGCACCGACCTGGAATTTCTCGAACGTCCCGAATGGGCGGCGGTTCGGCGCGCCTATGGCCTGCAGTTCGGAGACGCGCGCCCTTACAATGTCACGTTCATGTACCGCGCCATCGCGAGCGGGCAGGCCGATGTGATCACTGCCTTTTCTTCCGACGGGCGGATTTCGGCCCAGAATCTGAAGGTGCTCGAGGACGATCGCGGCGCGATCCCGGGTTATGACGCGATATTGCTGGTCGCGCCGCGCCGCGCCGACGACGCGAAATTCACCGCCGCGCTGCAGCCTCTGCTTGGCGCGATCCCCGTCGATGCGATGCGCGAGGCCAATTACATGGTCGATCGCGAGGACGACAAGAAGTCGTTCGAATATGCCGCCCGCTGGCTGGAGGAAAAGCTGGGAATCGCGCCCTAGATCGCCACCCAGCGCCAGATACCCGCCACCCAGCCGGCGAGCGGCAAATGTGCCCAGGTCGCGACCAGCCACAGCACCAGCGCCCCGATCCACACCAGTGCACCCGGCCAGGCCGCAGCGCCCTGCGCCGTACCCGCGCGGATCGCGCCGAACGGCCAGTAACTCGTCACTGCCTGCCAGCGCGGCCAGAATTGGGGCTGGAGCTTGCGTTTCTTGGCGTCCTGCAACGCCGCGCCGACCAGCGCGAGAATCAGGATCGCTGCAGTCAGCACAAGATTGGCGGGGATCGGAAACACCGCGGCATGAACCAGCGCCCAGAGCGCGAAGGCCCACATCATCGGATGCCGCGTAATGGCAAAGACGCCGCGCGGGCTGGGCACGGCTTTCGGCCTGCCGGTGGGATCGGGCAGCGCCGGATTGCCCCGGAGCGCACCGACGAACAGGACCGAGGCCAGCAGCATCACCAGCGTACCGATGGCCCAGAGCAAGTCGCCGACTGCCCACAGCGGCGCCTGCGGCGGCATCGCCGCATAGGCATGCGCCATACCGCCCAGCGTGATCAGCGCGACGAGCGAATAGACGCCCAGAAACGCCGTCTCGCCGATCGCCGCGACGATCGGCGCGCGCAGCGGATGGCTGAGAAGGAAATGCAGCCCCACGAACGCGATACTCGCAACGATCAGAAGCAGCATTTCCCCCTCCCCCTATCTCACGGGCGCGTTTCGCCCGACGTGTTGACGCCCGCCGCCGCCGGCTCGGCGAGTTCGCCTTCGCCGAGCATGTCGTCGCCGACATTGTCGTCCGACAGCGTATCGAGATGCATCCAGCGCTTAACCAGCGGCGAAACCACCAGCACCAGCACGCCGACGCCGACCGCGAACCAGCCGATCGAGTTATACACCGACAGCGTCAGTTCGCGGGTCATCTCGCCTTCCTCGCCGCCGGTCGCGGCGCCGATCATCCCGGCGACATAATTGCCGCCCGCCGTGGCGAAGAACCAGGCGCCCATCACCAGGCTGGCGAGGTGCATCGGCGAGAGCCGGTTCATCGCGCTCAGGCCCACCGGCGACAGGCAGAGCTCGCCGGTCGTGTGCAGGAAATAGATGGCGAAGACGAGGATCACCGGCACCAGCACGCCCGGGCCGACCGCATTGGCGCCCCAGACGAAGACCAGGAAGCCGAGCCCCACCTGGAGGATGCCGAGGCCGAATTTGAACGGCGTCGAGGGTTCGAGCCCGCGCTTGGCGAGGAATACCCAGAGGCCGGCGAAGACCGGCCCCATCGTCATGATGAAGATCGAGTTGATCGACTGGAACAGCGAAGCGGGCACGCCCTGGCGATCGACGAAACGATCGGTGAACAGGTTGAGCGAACCGCCCGCCTGTTCGAACAGGCCCCAGAAGACCGGCTGCAGCGCGACGAGGAAGATGATCGCGAAGATGCGGTCGCGCGCTTCCTTGTCGAGCTTGAAGGCTTCGTAGAGGACATAGCCGAGCAGCAGCACCGCCGAGACCAGCATCAGCCAGCCGACGACCGACTGCGCCTGCAACAGCACCCACATCACTGCCACAGCGACGATACCCGTGATGTAGAGCAGCCATTCGAGCTTGATGCCGGCAATCGGCTTGGCCAGCACTTCGGCCGAAGGCGCTTCGCCGCGTCCGCGCAGCATCGGCTTGCCGAGCACGAAGACGACCAGGCCGAGCAGCATGCCGATACCCGCGGCACCGAAGCCGTAGGACCAGCCGACCGTCTGGCCGAGATAGCCGGCGAGGATCACGCCCGCCGCGGCACCCAGGTTAATGCCGATATAGAAGATCGTGTAGGCGCCGTCGCGACGCACGTCGGTACGCGGATAAAGCTGGCCGACCATCACCGAGATATTGGCCTTGAGGAAGCCGGTGCCGACGATGACGAAGCTGAGCGCCAGCCAGAAGATGTTGATCGTGTCGTCGGCCTGGCCGCCATCGCCTTCGATGGTCATCAGAAAGTGGCCGATGGTGATCAGCACGGCGCCGAACAGCACTGCCTTGCGCTGGCCCAGATAACGGTCGGCCAGATAGCCGCCGAGCACCGGAGTGATATAGACCAGGCTGACATAGGTGCCGTAGATCAGATTGGAGCTGCTGTCGTTGAACAGCCAGTGCTGCGTCAGATAGAAAATCAGCAGCGCGCGCATGCCGTAATAGGAAAAGCGCTCCCACATTTCGGCGAAGAACAGGATATAGAGGCCCTTGGGGTGGCCGCCGACTTCCTCTTGCGGCCGAGTGATCGCGAAAGCGCCGAGCAGCAGGAAAAGACCCAGGATGGTGGCGGCTATCGCCGCGATCCAGTCGCCCTCGGCCCAGAGCGCAATATCCTTAAACCCCATAAACTGACCCCTTTTCGCCCGATGGGCGCGGAAAATGTGTATGCCGGGCCCTCGCCCGGAAATTGGCGCGCAGCCTAACGGCCAAATTCGCGCTGTGAAGCCCGGTTGTTGGCTGGCTAACCCGCTGTTAGGGCAAAGCTATGCATTTCAACGACGCTTCCACTCCGCTTTCGCTGCTGCGCACGCGCCGTTCGGGCAAGCCGCGCGACCTGGTCGCGCCGGGACCGGACGAGCAGCAACTGCGCGAAATGGCCGCGCTCGCCACGCGCTCGCCCGATCACGGCAAGCTCGCGCCGTGGCGCTTCGTGATCGTGCCCGGCGATATGCGCGCGGCGCTGGCCGAGGCGCTGGTCGCGGCGCAACGCGCCGACAATTCCGATTGCACCGAACGCCATGACGAAGCCGCGCGCGAATTCGCCACCCAGGCCCCGGCGCTGGTCGTTGTGCTCTCCTCACCCACGCCCGATCACAAGATTCCGGTGTGGGAACAGGAGCTGTCGACGGGCGCGGCCTGCATGAACCTGCTCCATGCGGCGCACGCAATGGGGTTTGCCGGCGGCTGGCTGACCGGCTGGGCGGCCTATTCGGATCGCGTGCGCGACCTGTTCGGGCAGGCGCCCGAACGAATCGCGGGCTTCGTCTTCATCGGCACCCCGGCACGCGACCTGCAGGAGCGGCCGCGCGGGCTGACGGATCGAACCGTCACGCTATGGCGTTGTACGGGGGTGGACTAACCCGCCATTTGGTGTATTAAACCAGCATGACAGCCCTAGAGCATGATGATTCGCCTGTATATTTGAAGCTGCGAGCGATTATTGCAGCTGCGATCCTGCGCGGGCAATATTCTGCCGGTGACCAGCTTCCTTCGGTACGCGCGCTGGCCGCCGAGCACGGCGCCAATCCGCTCACCGTGGCCAAGGCCTATCAGAGCTTTCAGGACGACGGCTATGTCGAGGTGCGGCGCGGGGTCGGCATGTTCGTGCTGCCCGGCGCGGTAGAACGGCTGCGCGTCGCCGAACGCGAGCGCTTCCTCAACGGCATGTGGCCCAAGGTGCGCGATCATATCGCGCTGCTCGGGCTCGACGCGCGCGAATTGCTCGACAACGAACTGGCATGAGCCATGACGGGGCATCGGCCCCGCCGGACCGGCGCGCCTTCCTGCGGCCGATATGGGGCTGGGGCCTGCTGCTTGCCGGCATTCTGACGATACAGAGCGTCGCCGCACGCCCTTTCTACATTCCTTCCGCTTCGATGATGCCTGCGCTTGAAAAGGGCGACCGGCTGATCGCGTCGAAATATCCCTATGGCTGGTCGTGGGTATCGCCGGTAATCCGCGTCACCGGGCCGGTGCCCGGCCGGCTGATGGGCAAGCTTCCCGAGCGCGGCGACATCGTGATCGTCGCGCGGCGCAGCGATGGCGCGGACCTGATCAAGCGCGTTATCGGCCTGCCCGGCGACACCATCGCCGTGCGCGACGGCATTGTCGTCCTGAACGGCACGCCGGTTCCGCGCGAAGCGCGCGGCCCCGCCCGTATCGCAATCGACCCCAATGTTCCCTGCGACGCGCCGGACCTCGCCCGCTTTCGCTTTCGGGGAGCGGACGCGCGCGAATATTGCGGCGTCCCGGTCTATCGCGAAACGCTGCCCAACGGCGCGCGCTACGACACGATCGACCTGGGACGCGGATATGAAGGCGACCGTTTCGGCCCGATCGCAGTGCCGGAAAACCACCTCTTCCTGATGGGCGACAATCGCGACCAGTCGGCCGACAGCCGCTTTGCGCTATCCCGCGGCGGGCTGGGCGGGCCAGTGCCGTTCGAAACGATCGGCGGTCGCGCCGAATTCATCACCTATTCGGTCGACGGCAGCGGCCGCTGGATCAACCCGGTGAGCTGGTTCACAGCGATGCGCGGCGATCGCGCGGCCGAGAGCCTGCGCCCGGTACGCTGACCCACCTGCGAACCGTCACGCGGTCCGGCGCTGCGAGGGCGTGGGGGCCGCGGCGACATCGTTCCCGGCATGCAGTGTCCGCTCGGCCTCGGCCATATAGTCGCGCGTGATCGGCAAGGCCCGGCGCGAACGCGCGAACTGGAGCTGGTAGTTCACCATCCCGCCTTCGGCGAAGCTGATATGGGAGCCGGCGAGATAGAAGATCCACATACGGTAGAAGCGCTCGTCATAAAGATCGACGATCGCGTCCTTCGCCGCCACTGCCCGGTCATACCAGTGTTTGAGCGTGTGCGCATAGTGCAGCCGCAGCACTTCCAGATCGGTCAGGAACATCCGCATCCCCTCATAGCCCTCGGCGATTTCGGACAGCGCGGGGATATAGCCGCCGGGAAAGATATATTTGGATGTGAAGGCGTCGGTGACGCCGGGACGCCCCGCCCGGCCGATCGTGTGGATCAGCATCACGCCCTCGGGCGTCAGCAGCTCGCGGCATTTGGCGAAGAAGGTGCGATATTGCGGCGTGCCGACATGTTCGAACATGCCGACCGAAACGATCCGGTCATACTGGCCCTGCAGGTCGCGATAATCGACCAGCTCGAACCGGACATGATCGGAAACGCCCGCTTCGGCGGCGCGGCGCCGCGCGACCTTCAGCTGTTCCTCCGACAAGGTGACACCGGTCACGTCGGCGCCCGTCTTTTCGTGCAGATACAGCGCCATGCCGCCCCAGCCGCAGCCGATGTCGAGCACGCGCATCCCCGGCTCGAGCGCGAGCTTGGCGGCGATATGCGCTTTCTTGTCGCGCTGCGCCTGTTCGAGACTGTTGCCGGGATCGGTAAAGTAGGCGCAGCTATATTGGCGATCGGCATCGAGGAAGAGGTCGTAGAGGCGATCGGACAAATCGTAGTGATGCGCGACGTTGCGCTTCGACCGGCGCGCCTGGTTAACGCGGCCGAGCCGGAAGGCCAGCCCGTTCGCGACCCGGCGCAGCGGCCCGGGTTCGAGAACCGGCGCGCCTTCCTCCCAGCGGGTATTGCGCGCGATGATCGACAGGACGCCGAGAATGTCGCCCTCCTCGATCACCAGCTTGCCGTCCATGAAGCTTTCGGCGGTACCAAGGCTAGGTTCGCGAATGATCGCGCCGGCAACCCCCTTTCCGAGGCGGATGGTTGCGGGAGCGAGTTCGGGGTCGGGTGCGCCGAAGGTCCGGCGGCTGCCATCGGTGTGGATGACGGTCAGTTCGCCGTGCTTGATCGTGCGCCCGAGATAGCGGTCGATCAGTGCCATGCCGCAAAGCTAGGGGGTAATCCGTAGTTGTGCCATAGGGATTGGCCGATTTTTACAATCGAGCGAATCGATCAGATGCCGGCATACCAGGCGTAATCGGCGCGATCCTCCCAGAAACCGCCCTTTCCCGCGCCGATTGCGTCCAGGCTTGCAACGGCTTCAACCCGCATCACGAATTTTGCATGCTTGTAGCCGAGCTGACGCTCGACGCGCAGTCGCACCGGCGCGCCATGCCCGACCGGCAATTGCCGACGGTTCATTGCCCAGGCGAGGATCGTCTGGGGATGATAGGCATCGACCAGGTCGATCGATTCATAATAAGCGCTTGCGCCGTGACGATCGGCGCAGTGGAAGACGATATAGTTCGCTTCCTCGCGCAGCCCGGCGAGATCGAGCAGATGCGCGAGCCGCGGCCCCTGCCACTTGCCGATCGCGCTCCATCCCTCGACGCAATCGTGGCGCGTGATCTGCGCGCGTTGCGGCATCGTCTGCAGCTGGCGCAGGCTGATCGCAAGCGGACGACGCACCAGCCCGTCCACTTTCAGCCGCCAGTCGCGAAAGCCGGTGGCGAGATGCGCGCGATAGGCCTCCGTCCCCGGATTGGTCGCGCCGTTGGTGCGGAAACGCGGGCTCATCTGATCAGGACGATATTCGGGCGCGAGCGCATCGCGCCCCTGCAGCGTGCGCTGCAGCCCGCGATGCAAATCCGCGCCGGTGAAGAGCAGGTTCCTGGCGGTTTCACTACGTCCGATCGCGTCGCACCCGGCCAGCAGCGCCCCCGCGCCGGTCACCAGCCCCGCCGTCATCGCGCGACGGGTGATCAGGCGGCTCATTCTTCCTCTCCTTCGGGCACCTGCCAGCGCCCGGTGATCATCGAGCGCACTTCGTTGATCGGCCCGGCCAGGATCACCAGCGTCAGGTGCACGATGATGAACAGCGTCAGCAGCGACGCGCAGATGAAATGCACCGACCGTGCCGACTGCCGCCCGCCGAAAATGTCGAGCAGCCACGGCCATGCCGCATCCATCCCGGGCGAAAGCGCCAGACCGGTGAAGATCATCAGCGGAATCAGCACAAAGATCACGCCGACATAGCTCAGCTTCTGAAAGACATTGTAGCGCTCGGGATGCTCGGGATCGTGGAAGCGAAAGGCGCAATGCGCGCGGAAATCGCGCCATAATGCGCGCCAGTGCAATTCGGCCGGGCGCAGCCGCAGGTCACGCTGGAAATGCCGGTTGCGCAGGCTCGCGATCATGAAGGCGAGCAGACCGAAAGCGAAGACCAGCGCGAAGAACAAGTGCCAGCGCCGCGCCAGCGCAAGGCTGTAATAGCTCGGAATCGTCATTTGCCAGTCGCCGATGACCGGCCCGAAATCGACGAAGCGCGGCAGGCTGAGCCACGGCGCATCGTAATTGGCGCCGTAGCTGCCCCAGTAGAGATGCGGATGCGCGTCGGAAATAACCATGCCGCTGCCGATCAGGACGATCACGGCAACGGCGTTGAGCCAGTGCCAGAAACGCGTGGCGATGCGATGGCGGTATATCGGCGAACGCGCGGACTCCGTGCCGGTTTGGCGCAATTCCTCGTCCATCGGGCCTCTCGTTCGTCGCTCGCATGCCAGTCTAGCGGGTTTGGACCGCGCGGGTAAGAGGCCATGCCCGCCGGGCCCAAACGCCTCGCGGAAGGCCGTTGACAATTTCTGATAATGACATTGACTCGCAATAGCGCCCCTCTTACTGCGCCGCGACCAATCCAAGGGGGATAGAATGATTGCTTCGCGCCTGCTGCGTTCCGCCAGCGCTACCACCGTCATCGCGCTTGCCGCCGCAAGCGGCAGCGCCTTTGCGCAGGAAGCGCCAGGCGATCCAGTCGAAGGCGAAGCGATCATCGTGAAGGGCGAAAAGGTCGACCGCAGCATCCAGGAAACGACGACCAGCGTTTCGGTGACCACCGCCGAGCAGATCGCCGAGCAGAACATCGTTTCGGTGCAGGATATCTACAACCGCACGGCGAACATGTCGGAGACGTACGGTTCCTACGGCTTCACCATTCGCGGCATGAGCAACCGCGGCGTTTCGGGCGGCGGCAACGGCGCGCTCGCCACCGTCTATGTCGACGGCGCACCGATGCCGACCACGGTGCTCCACGCCGCGCCTTCGGACACCTGGGATGTCGAGCAGGTGGAAATCCTGCGCGGCCCGCAATCGACGCTGCAGGGGCTCAATGCCCTTGCCGGCACGGTGATGATCCGCACCCGCACGCCGGGCTTCGACTGGGATGCGCGCGCGCAGGTCCGCGCGGCCGAGGGCGACCGGTATCAGCTTTCGGCGGCGGGCGGCGGTCCGCTGATCGCCGATCAGCTCGCCTTTCGCGTATCGGCGGATTATCGCGACGAGCGCGGGTTCATCTACAATCCGACGCGCGACGCCTATGAGGATCAGCTCCAGCAGATCAATCTGCGCGGCAAGCTGCGCTGGACGCCGGAGGCGCTGCCGGGGTTCGAGGCGCAGCTTGGCTTCACTCATTTCGATCGCGAAGGCGGCTACTACTACGTCTATTCCGATCTGGGCACGCCCGATCCGTTCGAGGACCGGCTGAACTTCTCCAATGTCGACAACAAGATCGATTCGCAGGTCGATATCGCTACCGCCGAGCTGCGCTACGATATCTCGCCCGCGCTCTCGCTCACCAGCGTCACTTCGTGGAACGACGTGCACGAGGACGGGCTGTACGATGGCGAAGGCACCGCAGTCGACATGGGCTATGGCGCGCAGGATCGCGACTATACCACGCTCACCCAGGAACTGCGTCTCGGCTATGAGAATGACTGGCTGACCGGCCTGTTCGGCCTGTTCTATTATGATCGCGACCAGACCATCGCCACCGACAGCCGCACGCTGGTGCCCGTGCCCCAGCAGACCGGGATCGACCTGCTCGTGTCGCAGGGCGGGCTCGACGTCGCGACTGCGACCTATGTCGTCAGTCAGTATGTCGCGGCGATGCCCAACATCATCGTCGACTATGAAAGCAATTCGCCGAGCAACGTGCGGACAATGGCAGTGTTCGGCGACGTGCGAGTCGCGCTCACCGACCGGCTCTCGCTGATCGCCGGCTTCCGCTACGACCATGAGCGGCTGCGGATCGAAGTCAACCAGACGGCGACCAATGCCGGCACGCTGCCCGATCCGGCGGCATTCGGCCCGCTGGCGCCGGCAGTCGCCGGGCTCAACCAGGGCGTGCTCGGCCTTGTCGCGCAGGCGGCCAATTCGACTCCCGAAACCGAGCGCAGCTTCGATGCCTTCCTGCCCAAGGGCGGGCTTCGCTACGAATGGACCGACGATCTGAGCACGGCCTTCGTCGTCCAGCGCGGCTATCGCTCGGGCGGCACCAGCAGCAACACCGCGCGCTCGCTCGAAGTGCCCTACGATCCCGAATATACTTGGAATTACGAGCTGTCGATGCGCTCGCAATGGCTCGATGGGCGGCTCACGCTCAATGCCAATGCATTCTATGTCGACTGGACCGATCAGCAGATCAACGTGTTCTTCGGCCTCAACAGCTATGACTTCAACACCGTCAACGCCGGCAAGTCGCATGTCTATGGCTTCGAGGTCGAGACCAACCATTATGTGTCGCGCAATTTCGACTGGTATGCATCGGTCGGACACGTCGTCAGCGAATTCGACGAATTCAGCGTCAGCCAGGGCAGCACCCAGGACGATCTGACCGGATCGGAATTTCCCTATGCGCCGCGCTGGACCGTGGCCGGCGGCGTCAATGGCCGGTTCGGCCCGATCGTCGCCAATGTAAACGCCAGCTATCGCAGCGGCCTCTACAGCAGCGCCGGCGTCGACCAGGCGCAGGTCCGGCTCGATTCGCGCACGCTGGTCAACGCCAAGATCAGCTATGACGGGGGCGCCTGGACCGCCTATGTCTTCGCCGACAATCTGTTCGACGAGGAATATATCCAGTACGTCAACACCGTCTTCAACCAGGGCATTCTCGGCGAGCCACAGGTGTTCGGCGCGGGCCTGACGGTCGGCTTCTGATGGCCGACGCCACTCCGCTGGCGGCGCTGGCGCTGATCGCGGCGGGCGCCGGCGCGGCGTTGCTGCTGCGCCGCGCGTGGCGCCATCGCGGCGAGCGGCGATTCGTGGCATTGGGCTGGGCGGCAATCGCCGTCGCGCTGATCGTCCCGGCGCTGTTCCTGGGCAGCGCGCGCGGGCCCTTCATCGCCGAAACCATGATCTCGATCGGCGCACTGATCGTCGTCGCGCGCGGCGTTACGGTGCGCGAAAAGCGCGGCAATGGACGGCAGAGCCTGGCACCCGAACCGTCTGAACGTCCGTCGGCGGTATGGCGCGGGGTGCTGCGCTGGCTGCTCGCCGGGCCGGTCGGGATGATCGCGGCGATGGGCGTGGGCATCGCCTATGCCGTATGGGTGCCCGGCGCGCCGCAGACACGGCTGCTGGTCGCGGGCCTGATGATCCCGGTGCTGTGGGGCGGCGCGATCGCCTGGACGCTGGCCGACAATCGCATCCTGCGCGCAACCGCCGTCCTCGTCGGCGTGTCAGTTGTCACTTTCTCCGCAGCCGTTCTGAAGGGGTTTGCATGACCGCCACGTCGCAGCAACCGCGCAGAAAGAAGACTTACTGGCCGCGCATCCCCTCGGGTTTCGTCCGCGCGGTTCTGGCGGGGCACAGCGCGCTCGGCCTGGTCTTCGCCGCGCTGCTCTTCCTCGTCTGCCTGTCGGGCAGCCTGTCGGTCTTCGCGCGCGAGTTTCTGCGCTGGGAAAGCCCCAATGCGCCGGTCCTGCACCAGGTCGACGGCGCGGCGGTGCAAAATGCGATGGAACAGGTGATCGCGCGCAGCGAAGCCGCGCCCGAACATATCTTCGTCACGCTGCCCGCGCCCGAAATCCCGCGCCTGATCCTGACCACCGATATCGCCGGGGAGCATCGCAACTGGATCGCCGACGGCGAAGGCAATGTCGTGGCGGAGGGCAAGGATCCCTTCACCGAATTCCTCACTCATCTTCACATCAACCTGCATTTGCCGCGCAGCTGGGGCGAATTTCTGGTGGGACTGAGCGGCGTCGCGCTGCTTTCCCTGTTGATATCGGGCATTCTCGCCCATCCGCGCATCTTTCGCGACGCGTTCCATTTCCGGCGCGGCGGCGGATCGGTGCGGCTGCAGGAAGCCGATGTCCATAATCGCCTCGGCGTCTGGGCGATGCCGTTTCACATCCTGATCTCGCTCACCGGCGCGCTGCTCGGGCTGACGACGCTGATCGTCGGCGTTCTCGCGCTCGCACTGTTCCAGGGCGATGTGAACAAGGCCTATTCGCTGTTCCTTTCCCCGACCCCGGCCGACGATCCGCGTGCCGCGCCGCCGCCCGAACTGGTCGCCGCCTTCGCGACGCTGGAGCGCGAGGCGCCCGACGGACACCCGGTCTATATGCTGCTCGAACATCCGCTCGAACGCGGGCAGAGCGTGTCGATCAACACGCGCTATCCCAATCGCCTCGCGTCGGTCGACAGCTATGTGCTCGACGGCAGGGGCAAGGTGCTCGACCGCAATGTCCACGCCGAAACCACGGTCGGCGAAAAGCTGCTCAATTCGCTCGGCCCGCTGCATTTCGGCTGGTTCGGCGGGGGAATCGTCAAGGTCGCCTATTTCCTGCTCGGACTGGCGCTGACCGTGCTGACCGCGACCGGCATCACCATCTGGCTGGCGCGCCGCCGCGAAAAGGGGCGCCCGGCGCCGGGATGGGAGAAGATATGGACCGGATGGGTGTGGAGCCAGCCGCTCGCCATCGCGCTGGCGGGTCTGGCGACGCTGACCGGCAGCGGCGGGCATGTGCTGCCGCTGATTGTCTGGGGCGTCACGTCGCTGATCGTGCTCGGCGCCGCGATGGTGCTGCCCCCCGCTGTCACGGCGCGCGGCGCGCGGGTGTCTGCCGGGGCTACGATGATCCTGCTCGGGATCGGGCATCTGACGATCAACGCCATCCCCGGCGACGCGATTGCGGTGACGGTCGATCTCGTGCTGGTGGCGGGCGGGCTGGCGATGCTCGTGCCCGCGCTGCGCGCAGGGGCGGAACCGGCGGCGACCTAGCCGCGAAATGCCCAGCGCAGCGTGCCGGCGATGCCCCGCGCCGCGCCGCGGAACGCCGGTTGCGCGACTCGCGGCACACGCAGCCCGTGCATCTCGCGCGCCCAGGGCGGCAGCAGATCGACCGCCGCCTGCATCACCAGCGACTGGACGGGCGCGAGCGCCAGCTTCTGCGGCGGCTGACGCAGCACGAGCTTCGCGACTTCGGCGCTGCGCGCATCGGCTCGCAATTCGGGTCGATAGCGTTCGAGCAGCGCCTGGGCCTCCGCCCGCGTCGCCGGCACCGGATCGGCCCCCAGCGCATGCGCGACATAAGCGGTTTCGGCGAAATAGCGGTCCTGATCGGCGCGCGACATGCCCGGCTCGCCATAGCGGCGCCACGCCGCGAGAAAGCTCAGCGATTCGGCGGCATGAACCCAGGCGAGCAGATGCGGATCATCGGCGCGATAGGGGGTGCCGTCGGGCAGCGTCCCCTGAACCTGCGCGTGGATCGCCTTCACGCGCGCGATCGCCGCCTCGGCATCGTCGCGCTGCGCATAGGTGGTGAGCGCGATGAACCGCGCGGTGCGCCGCAACCGCCCGTGCATGTCCTCGCGGAAATTGGAAAAGTCCCACACGCCGGCCAGCGCGGCGGGATGGAGCATCTGGAGCAGCAGCGCCGAAACGCCGCCGATCATCATCCCCATCACATCGCCATGCACGCGCCACGCCACGCAATCGCGCGGCAGCAGCGCGTCGTCAGATCGGATGACGGGGGCATCGCCCCGGGCGGTATCGTGAAAAAACGAACGCACTTCGCCGATCATCGCCCGGCGCAATGCGTCGGCCGCGCTCATCCCAGCGCCGCCAGCTTTTCCTCGGCCATCCGGTCGAGTTCGGCGCGGCTCTTCTTCTCCGCCGCGGTCTTGAGCTGCCCGCAGGCGGCATCGATGTCGCGTCCGCGCGGCGTGCGCACCGGCGCCGAAATCCCCGCTTCGAAGACGATGTTGCTGAACGACCGGATACGATCGGGATCCGAACATTCGTACGGCGCACCGGGCCAGGGATTGAACGGGATGAGGTTTACCTTGGCAGGCAGCTTGTACTTGCGCAGCAGCCGGACGAGCTCGCGCGCATCGGCGTCGCTGTCATTCTTGTCCTTGAGCATGACGTACTCGAAGGTGATGCGCCGCGCATTGTTCGCGCCGGGATAATCGGCGCAGGCCTGCAGCACCTGCTCGATCCCGTATTTCCGGTTGATCGGCACGATCTCGTCGCGCACTTCCTTGGTCACGGCATGGAGCGAGACGGCGAGATTGACGCCGATTTCCTGCCCGCACCGCTCCATCTGCGGCACCACGCCCGAGGTGGAGAGGGTGATCCGCCGCTTGGAAAGCGCGAGTCCGTCGCCGTCCATGACGAGCTTCAGCGCATCGCGGACATTGTCGAAATTATACAGCGGCTCGCCCATCCCCATCATCACGATGTTGGTGAGCATCCGCCCCTCGGGCTGGCTCGGCCATTCGCCCAGCGAATCGCGCGCGAGCATTACCTGCCCGACGATTTCCCCGGCGGTGAGATTGCGGACGAGGCGCATCGTGCCGGTATGGCAGAAGCGGCAATTGAGCGTGCAGCCCACCTGGCTCGAAACGCACAAGGTCCCCCGATCGGCGTCGGGGATGAACACCATTTCATAGTCCTGCCCGTCGGGCGAGCGCAGCAGCCATTTGCGCGTCCCGTCCGTCGAAACCTGCGCCTCGACCACGTCGGGACGGCCAACGACGAAGCGCTCAGCGAGCCAGGGATGCTGCGCCTTGGCGATATCGGTCATCGCAGTGAAGTCGGTCGCGCCGCGATTATACATCCAGTGCCACAGCTGCTTGGCGCGCAGCTTCGCCTGCTTCGGCGTCATCCCGGCGGCCTCGAGCGCGGCGCGAATCTCCTCGCGCGGCAAGCCGATCAGGTCGACGCGCCCATCCGCGCGCGGCGCGGTGTCGCGCGGCACGGGCACGGGATCGATATGCCCGGGCATGGGCATGGAAAGCTGCTCGGTCTGCTGCATCGGCGCGATATAGGGGAAAATGCCCCGCGTTTCCACATCCCCGCCGCTCGCCCCGGCCGAAAACGCGCCCTCAAATAAAATTGTCATATGTTGCCTATCGGTGTATAACAATTTTATGCAGCAGGCCGATCTGCCCGAGGATTGGGAGCGCCAGCGCGCCTTTCTGGCGGTGCTTCGCGAAGGCAGCCTTTCGGCGGCGGCGCGCGCATTGGGGCTGGCACAGCCCACGGTGCGGCGGCGGATCGAGGAAATCGAAGCGCGGACCGGGGCGGTGTTGTTCGCGCGCTCCCCCTCCGGGCTGGAGCCCACTGAAACCGCACTGGCGCTTCGCGACCATGCCGAGGCGATGGAACGTTCCGCCGAATCCTTCCTGCGCGCGGCATCGGTGCCGCCCGGCGAAATTTCCGGCACGGTTCGGATCGCCGCCGATACGGTGATGGCAAGCGACGTGTTGCCCGCGCTTCTCGCGCCGCTGCTGCGCGCGCATGAGCGGCTGCGCGTCGCGATCCTGTCGTCCGGTCCCGACGGCGGCGCGGTACAGCGCGAAACCGATATTGCCATATGGCTCGACAAGCCCGAACAACCGATGCTGGTCACGCGGCGGATCGGATCGCTGGCGTTCGGCCTGTTCGCCCATGCCAGCTATCTGGAAGCACGCAGCCGCCCCAAATCGCTCGCCGCGCTCGACGGCCATGTCGTGATCGGCACGCTGCCCGATGCCCGGCCCGGCGATTCGGACGACGCCCCCCCGCTGCCGCGCGAACATCAGCGCCTGCTTTGCGACAGCCGTTCGGCGCAGCTTGGCGCGATCCGCGCGGGACTGGGCATCGGCCTGTGCCCGCTGCCGCTCGCCCGGCGCGATCCGAACCTGATCCGGCTGCTCGCGGATGCAGTCGCCTTCCAGCACGATGTCTGGCTGGCCTATCATGAGGATCTGCGGCCGCTCGCCCGCGTTCGCGCGGTGCATGACGCGCTGGCCGACGGATTGTCGGACTATCTGGGAAAGCCGCTGCAACGGCTCGCGCCGAGAAGCTGGCCTGGCGCCGACTGAGCCGCCGGATTCAGCGACAGCCGAGCGCCGCCGCGTCGATCGCTGTCGCGGCCCCGCCCAGCGCATAGACATCGGCGAATGCGCGGCCGTTTCGCGCGGTCGTCTCGACGCTCATGCTGCGCCCCCCGCGGATCGCCGAAACGATCGCGGCGTCGGTAGCGGTATCGGGCGCCCATGCGTCGCGCTCGCCCGCGATCAGCTCGAACCGGCGCTCGCCGATCGCCAGCGTCACTGCCGCCTTGGGATGTTTCTCTCGGCTGAGGCGAATATGGAGCTGGCCGCGAATATGCTCGCCCGGCCAGTCGGCGATACTGGCAAAGGGCCGCGGATCGCCGCGGCGGCTGCGGACCGGCTCAGCGATGGCGTAGCAGCGCCTGGGCGAAGCGTCGCGAAACGCGCCCCAGCTTTCGAACACGCCGAGCGATTCGCGCGGTGCGGCCGACTGGCCGGTATGCGCCGCGACCAGCGCGAGAACTGCAAGCCGCAGCATCATGCCGGCGCCGCCTGCCCGGCATCGGCGCGATGGACCACGGTTTCAACGCCGCGTTCGATCATCACCAGCGATCCCTGCGGCAGATCGGGCGCGATCGGGGCGTCAAATTGCGGCAGCATGTCGACCCCGGTCATCACGCCGCGCAGCACCCGGCTCGACATGCCGTGCATCAGCACCAGCCGGTCACCCGGATCGTCATCGGTATCGTCGAGCCAGCCCGAAACACGCGCGGCGATATCGTCATACCATTCCCCGCGCGGCGGCCTTTGCCGATACAGGCGATGTTCGGTATCGAGAATTTCGGCTCCCTCGGCCGCCAGATCGGCATAATAGCGTCCCGTCCAGTCGCCGAGCCCGATTTCGACAAGCCGGTCGTCGTGCCGCGCATCGTGCCAGTCGAGTTCAATATGTTCGGCGATCACCGCCAGCGTCTGCAGCGCGCGCCCCGCCGAAGAGGACCATTGAGTCAGCTTCGGCCGGGAGCCGAGCAAATCGCGCAGCGCTTTGCCCATCGCATCGGCCTGGGCAAAGCCCGCGCGGGTCAACGGGGTGTGCGCGATATCCCCCTGCATCCGCCGCGCGGCGTTGAACACGGTTTCCCCGTGGCGCGCGATGAAGTCGCGTCCCCTGCGCTGCGTGCGAGCCGTCATGGCTTCTCTTTCGCCTGTGCCACGGAAGGAACGCAATCTTCTTTTTTCCGCCGCTTTTCATTCATGCGCCGTCAATGTGTATTATCCCACCACCACACCCGGAGACGCAGCCGGACATGTGGCAGATTTGCAACGCTTTTCGTTGTTTATCTGGCGTTCATGAAACGCTGCGGCGCCACAAACGCTTAGCCAGTCCACCCGCGAGTTGATGCGGGTCAGTACAGTAACGCTTCAAGGAGTATCCAATGCGTACGCTCATGATCGCCACTGCCGCGCTTGCCGCGACCACGGCTCTTGCCACGCCGGCTGCGGCCCAGACCACGGACCCGACCTTCACCGGTCTGCGCGGTACCATTATCGGCGGTTACGACGGCATCCGTCCCGGCAGCACCGAGGATTCGGATGTCGATGGCGACGACCAGACGGTCGACGGTTTCGTTTACGGATTCGATGTCGGCTATGACATGAATCTCGGCGGCGCGGTGGTCGGCGTCGAGGCCGAACTCACCGATTCAACCGGCAAGGTCGAAGCCAATTCCGCCGACCCCAACTATTACGGCTATGGCGAAGTCGGCACCGGCCGCGACATCTATGTCGGCGCGCGCGTCGGCACGCTCGTCACGCCGCGCACGCTGGTCTACGCAAAGGGCGGCTACACCAACGGCCGTCTCAATGTGCTCGCCACCGACGGCACGACCGAGCTTGACGATCACTTCGATCTCGACGGCTGGCGCGTCGGCGCGGGCGTCGAACAGGCAATCGGCACCAACAGCTATGTGAAGCTCGAATATCGCTACAGCAACTACAGCGATGCCGACTTCACCTTCGATGACGGCACCACGACCGACACGTTCGAAGTCGATACCGACCGTCATCAGGTGATGGCCGGCGTCGGTTTCCGCTTCTGATCGAGGCGATTTGCACCAAATTGCTGTGCACGAAGGGCCGGAGCCGCTTGCTCCGGCCCTTTTTCGCGTTAGAGAAGATGAACGGCGTGCGTTAAGGCTGGCAGCGACGAACAGCCGGTGAATTGAATTTGGGGCGCGGCCCGGGGGTTATACGAATGAAGGCGACGATCGAACGCGCAACGCTGCTGAAGGGGCTTTCCCACGTCCAGTCGGTGGTGGAACGGCGCAACACGATACCGATCCTTTCCAACGTTCTGATCGAGGCGCAGGGTTCGGGCGTGATTCGCCTTATGGCGACCGATCTCGACCTGCAGATCGACGAAACGATTTCGGCGGCGGTCGATCAGCCCGGCGCGACCACCGTGTCGGCGCACACGCTGTTCGACATCGTCCGCAAGCTGCCCGAAGGCGCGCAGGTAGAGCTTTCCGCGAGCGAAGGCCGCATCCAGGTGACCGCGGGCCGCGCCAAGTTCACGCTGGCGACGCTGCCGCGCGACGATTTCCCGGTGATCGCCGAAGGCGAGCTGCCAACGACGTTCGAGCTTCCCGCCGAAACGCTCAAGCAGATCATCGACAAGACGCGCTTCGCGATCTCGACCGAAGAGACGCGCTATTATCTCAACGGCATCTTCCTGCACGTCGCCGACGAATCGACGCCGATGCTGCGCGCCGCCGCGACGGACGGCCACCGCCTGGCGCGCGTCACCGTGCCGCGTCCCGACGGCGCCGAATCGATGCCCGACGTGATCGTGCCGCGCAAATGCGTCGGCGAACTGCGCAAGCTGCTCGACGAAGTCGACGGGTCGGTCGGCGTGTCGCTCTCGGCAAGCAAGATCCGCTTCGATCTCGGCCAGGCGATCCTCACCTCGAAGCTGATCGACGGAACCTTCCCCGATTACACCCGCGTCATCCCGACCGGGAACGACAAGCTGCTCAAGCTCGATCCCAGGAGCCTGATGCAGGGCGTCGACCGCGTGTCGACCATCGCCACCGAAAAGACCCGCGCGGTGAAGATGGCGCTCGAACGCGACAAGGTGGTGCTGTCGGTCACCAGCCCCGAAAACGGCGCGGCGGCCGAGGAAGTCCCCGGCGAATATGCCGCGCCCGGGTTCGAGATCGGATTCAACAGCAAATATCTGATGGACATTCTCGGCCAGATCGAAGGCGATATGGTGGAAGTGCATCTCGCCGACGCGTCCGCGCCGACGCTGATCCGCGAAACCGACAAGTCGCCCGCGCTCTATGTGCTGATGCCCATGCGCGTGTGATCGCGCGGGCGGGGAGGCGCGGCTTGCGCGTGCCCGCCCCGGATGACTTCAGATCGCGTCGCCGCGTTCGAACCCGTCGCTTCCCTGGAACAGGGTTCCCGTGCCCTGGTTGCTGCGCAGCCCCTCAAGGTCGAAGCTGCGCACCGGCAGGTTGAACCGCGCCGGATCGGTCCAGCTCTTTTCGACCAGCGTCAGACGATACAGGTCTTCCGCGACGGTGCGGCCCCGCTCCGCACGGGCATAGCGCAACACCGTCCCTTCGGCGCTCAGCCGCGACACTGCCGCCGCCATCGGATCCTCGCGCCCGGCCTCGTCCTGCGGCACCGCGTCGGTCGGCGCGATCATCTTCGCGAACATCCGCCCGACCGGCGCCAGCGCCGCATCGCGCGACAGGACGATTTCGACAAAGCCGATATCGGCGCCGTCGCTCGGCCCGATCCAGTAGAGCGTGCCCGCATGGCCGGCGACAGTCTCCTCCCCCTGTTCGAGCACAGTGATCTCGGGCAGCGGATCGAGGTCGGAGGGTTTCATGTCGTATCGCATCATCATTTCGGCAAAGGCCCGCGCACGCGCCGCCATCCGTTCGTGCCGCACCGTCAGGAAGTCGTCGCGCCCCACGGCGGCGCTTTCGCTGACCATCTTGTTGCCTTCGCGATGCGTGTCGGGAAGGATCAGAAAATCGACGCCGCCGCGTTGCAGCAGCGCGCGCTTGCCCTGTTCCAGCTTCGCCGCGTCTCCTTTGGTGGCAAGATAGACGACCAGCCCGTCCTTCTGTCCGCCGCGATCATAATGGGCGATGGTCGCGGAAACCGCGCCGTCGCGATCAATGCCACAGCCGCACAGCGCGACCAGCCCCAGAACAACTGCAAATATCCGCATCACCTGCCCCCTAACAGATTGCAATTGATGCACTCCCGAGTTCGCCTTGCAAGCCGAAACCGCGCAGCCGTCGTAATTTTGCCGCTTCGATACTATAAGGGGTCTGGCAGACCCTGATGAAACACGTCGCGATCCCGACTCCGCCCGCACCGCCGGCGCCCAA
Source organism: Sphingosinithalassobacter tenebrarum (assembly GCF_011057975.1). Taxonomy (GTDB): domain Bacteria; phylum Pseudomonadota; class Alphaproteobacteria; order Sphingomonadales; family Sphingomonadaceae; genus Sphingomonas; species Sphingomonas tenebrarum. The sequence continues at coordinate 51,443 of NZ_CP049109.1, forward strand.
TCCCGGCGTCGCGCTGAAACGCGACTGGCGCACGGCCTTCGCCGCGCTGCGCCGCCTGCTTGCCGACGGCAATGATACCGCGCAGGTCTTTCGCATCATGCGCGCGCTCAATGCGGACGTGTCGCAGCGCAGCTATCGCCGCCTGCTCTCCTCCGCGCAGGGCGGACGGCTCGCCTATCGCCGGCTCGAACTGTCGCAGCGCCTGTGCGATCGCGACTGGATCGAGAGCCTGCCCGAAGGATCGGTCGGCGCGGCCTATCGCGAATTTCTGGACAGCACCGGCTATTCGGCCTCGGGCCTTGCCGAAATCAGCCAGGCCGAAAGCGCGTTCCAGAACGGCGATGTCGAACATCCCTATGCCTGGATGGGCCGCCGCGAACGCGACATTCACGATATCTGGCACGTGCTGACCGGCTACAAGGCCGACGAACATCTCGGCGAATTGTGCCTCGTCGCGTTCAGCTATGCGCAGACGCGCGGGCTCGGCTGGGGTTTCATCGCGCTTGGCGGCGGGCTCAAGAGCATCCGCACCACCCGGAGCCTCGCGGCGGCGCGCGCGATCGGCGAAGGCTATCGCCACGGCAAGGCCGCAAGCTGGCTGCATGCCGAGGATTATGAGGCGCTGCTCGCCGAACCGCTCGATGCCGCGCGCGAACGCCTCAACATCGCCGAGCCGGCCCGCTATCGCGCGGCGCAGGCACGGCTGGCGGAAGCGGGGATTTCGGCGCTCTGATCCCCGCCCCGCGCGCTTATCCCGCCGAAAGCCCGCGCCGCACCCCGACGATCCCCGAAGCAACCAGATAGACAAACAGCAGCAGCGTGATCGCCCCCCAGCTGGTCAGATCCGGCACCAGCGCCAGCTTGGCGAGCATCGCCCAGACAAACAGCAGCAGCTGCATCGCCCAGAAGGACGCGGCGCCCGCGCCGGCGATCACTGCGCGCGACAATTCGTCGGCCTCGCGCCACACTTTCCAGTTGAACCAGCTTTCGACCACCAGCAGCACGCCGATCGCCGCCGCGGCCGCCCAGCGCAGTTCGACGGCGACATCCATATGCGCCAGGATCACCGGCACCGGCAGCATGATGCCCGCCAGGATCAGCACGATCGCCTGCGCCGTGCCGCCTTTCAGATCGGCGGGCTCGACCGGTTCGTCCGGCTCCGCGCGATTGGGCATCAGCCGGGCGTAGCGCTCGGTGCTCGATGTCGCGTATAGCGCGAACAGGCCCATCAGCAGCAACCCGAGGGCAAGCCCCATCGACACCACTTCGTCGAGCGCCCAGTCCTGCTCTTTCATCAGGCTGATCCAGCCGAGCCGGGCAGCGCCGTAGCCCAGGCCGAATCCTCCGACCATGCCGATCACGAATCGCGTCGCCAGCCTGATATAGCCGCGTTTGCGCGAGTCATTCGGCATCGGCGGGTTCCCAGTCATCGAGGAAGATTGCATCGACAGCTACTCCGAAAATCTTGGCCATCCGCAATGCCAGCGGCAGGCTCGGGTCATATTTGTCGGTCTCGACCGCATTGATCGTCTGGCGCGAAACGCCCAGCTTCGCCGCGAGCGCCCCCTGGCTGAACCCATGTTCGGCACGCAGCAGTTTGAGCCGGTTCTTCACACGCATCCCTATCCAGAGGTCTTGACCTTATGACAAGAGCTCTGGACATTGTATACATGACAAAGCAATCAGAGAACGTTAAGCCCGCGACCGACAGGCCGGCGCTAGAGATCGAAATCACCGAGGAGATGATTGAGGCTGGGTTGGACTGGCTAGGACAAAATGAAGAGGTAAGCTCAGCGTATCTGGTAGAGGGAATTCTTCTGGCAGGTCTTGGTACTCTGGGTTTTCGGGATACCGAAAATGGTTATGCACGAGCGCAAAATACCGATTTGCAGCGTGCAGAAGCTTGGCTTCGTCAGCAAGGGATTCAGCAGAGATAGTTTGTATTTTTTGGCCTAGTCTTCCGCCCTTTGCCTGATACCCTCTCAACTTTGCAGCTCGGTTGCTGCCGGTTATATCACTGCTAAGGCCCGAGAAAGAGTGAACGTAGTGATTCCGTCTTCCGAGTAAGCGCTCAAACACTTTAACAGAGTGTGTAACGCTTTTTTGCTCGTCTCCGCTTAGGTATTCTAGCGCAAGTGTCTTCAGGGCATCCGTTTTAGTTCTGTTACCCATATGCGCAGTTGCGATAATTGCTCTGTGCTCTCCCCCGATTAGGACATTTAGCAAGTTTGTGAGGTTTTGCTCAGCAATATTCCAATTAAAAACGATCCTTCCGATCTCGCATAGGATTGGCTCCCACGCTTTCGGGGGCCATATTCCAGGTTCATAGTTGTCTCGCTCTCGTAGCCATTTGACAAATTCAGAGGTGCCCATGCTATCAGCCGATCTAGATGAAGACAAAGTACTCCGCCGCATGCTGAGCACGCCCCCAAAGCCGCATGATTCCGACAAGGAGTCAAGAAAGCGGCCTAGTCGTCATTCTTACGAGGATAACGAGGCTTCCGACCAAGCGCCGGATGCTTAGGCTGCGACTGGACCAATCCGCCGATAGGTAAGGCGCTTGCCAGCGATTCCGCGCAGGGCAATGTCGCGGCGCTGATCGTCATTCACACCGACGCCGGAGCGGTTGGTATAGCGGAAATCAAACTCCGCCAGATAGCGCTGCAAATGCTGCGATCCGCAGTGCTGATAGACGCCGCGCATCCCGCGCTTGAAGATGCCGAAAAAGCCTTCGATTGTGTTCGTGTGAACCGTGCGGTCTGCCTTGCGCACATATTCCCCGCGAGCGTGCGAAACGCTCTGGTGGCCGCCGGTGAAGGTCTTGCCGGGGATTTTGTAGAAACGCGCTTCGTCGGTGATAAGGCGGCTGTCCGGCGCGACGCGCTCGCTAAGGATCGCGCCTACGCTTTCCGCCGTGAAATTGCCGGTAAACACGATCGAAGTTGAGCGCCCGGTGGTGCGATCGACCAGCGCGATTACCTTGTTCATGTTGTGGATCGGTGTGCGCGACGTGCCGGGGACGCGACCGATATAGGTTTCGTCCACTTCCACGTCGCGACCACCGCCGCCCATCGGCGAATTATCGTCGCTCACCATCGCGTCGCGGATGCGGTGCGCCATGAACCACGCGGTTTTGTAGGTAACGCCAAGCATGCGGTGGAGCTGGTGCGCGCTCATACCCTTTTTGCTCGAAACCATAAGATGCGTCGCCAGAAGCCACTTGTTGAGCGGAACCTTGGAACGCTCGAACACCGTGCCAATCGTGACACTGAATTGCTCGCGACAGCCGTTGCACTGGATCACGCCAGCGCGAAGCTTGCCTTCGGGATGCGCCTTGCTCGGTCGCCCGCGCTGCGCCGGGAGCCGCTTCACATCGACCGATCCGCAATGCGGGCAAACCGGGCCTTCCGGCCAACGCAGCGCCTCAAGATGCTCGCGGGCTGCGTTTTCATCGGTGAAGTGCGGGGCGGTGATGTTCGTCATGCATCCTTCCTACTGCGGAAGGCCTGCTTTGTAAAGTATATAATGTCCAGAGCTCTTGTCATGATTCGGGCACGGGTGTCAAGAGTTCTGGACACATCGCACCCTCTGTCCCCTCGACTCGCTCTCCGCTAGGGAATGCCGATGGCCCTATCCCGCCTGGTCCTCACCGATTTCCGCAACCATGCCGATGCCGTCCTCGCGCCCGGCCCGGGCTTCGTGGTGCTGGCCGGAGAGAATGGCGCGGGGAAGACCAATGTGCTCGAGGCGGTGTCGCTCCTCGCACCCGGACGGGGGCTGCGCCGCGCGCCGCTTAGCGACATGGCGCGGCAGGGCGGATCGGGCGGGTTCGGCGTCGCCGCTACGCTCCCCGATGCGGAGATCGGCACCGGCACCGAGCCCGGCGCCCCCGACCGCCGCATCGTCCGCATCAATGGCGCCGGCGCGCCGGCATCGGCGCTGGCCGAGCGGCTGAGCGTGCTCTGGCTCACCCCCGCGATGGACCGGATCTTCGTCGAGGCCGCGGGCGAGCGGCGGCGCTTTCTCGATCGCCTCACGCTCGCGCTCGCGCCCGGCCACGGGACGCATGCCAGCCGCTACGAAGCCGCGATGCGTCAGCGCAACCGCATCCTGTCCGACGAAGCGCGCCCCGACCCGCAATGGCTCGCCGCGCTTGAGGCGCGCATGGCCGAGCATGGCGCCGCGCTCGACGCCGCCCGCCGCGACACCGTGGCGCGGCTCGGAGCTAGGCTCGCCGACCAGCCCGAAGGGCCCTTCGCGCGCGCCGGACTGGCGCTCGACGGGTGGCGGGGCGACGCGGAAGCGCTTGCCCGCGATCTCGCGCAGGGCCGCCCGCGCGACGCCGCCGCCGGGCGCACGCTCGCCGGCCCGCACCGCGCCGACCTTGCCGTCACCCATCTCGCCAAGGATCAGCCCGCCGGGCTCTGTTCGACCGGCGAGCAGAAGGCGCTGCTGCTCGGCATCGTGCTGGCCCATGCCGAGCTGGTCGCCGATCGCACCGGCCGCGCGCCGATATTGCTGCTCGACGAAGTCGCCGCGCATCTCGATCCGCTGCGCCGCGCCGCTTTGTTCGATCGGCTGGCGGGACGCGGGCAGGTGTGGATGACCGGCACCGAGCCCGAATTGTTCGAAGCCGTCCCCGGCGGGGCCACGCGCTACACCGTCGCGGGCGGCGCCATTTCGCAATAGCGCCGCCCGCGCGGCGTTCATGCCGCGACCGGAACTTCCAGCTCGGCGAGCAACTGCGCATAGGCACCGGCATCGAGGCAATCGCGCGCCACCACGTCGCGGACATGGGCGAATGCCTCGGCCGGCACGGCCTGCCGCAGAAAGCCGAGAAAGCCCGCGCGCTCGGCCGGGGTCATTCCGGGCAGCATGATCGCGTGATAGTCGAGCATCCGGTCGGGCGCGATCGATCCCACCACGCGCCCTTCCATCGCCATCAGCGCGGCATCGTCCTGCGCCGCCTGCAGTATCGGCAGCGCGACCAGTTCCTCGCGCGCCATATGCGCCAGATCGTCGGCGAAATAGACGCTGAACCGCAGATAGAGCGCATGCCCCGCCGCGCAGCGCGTATCGGGCAGATCGGCCGCTTCCACCGCCGCGATCATCGCGTCGAGCTCGGCGAACGTGACGCCATGCTCGCCATGATCATGTTCGAGCGTCGCGGTCAGCACGTCGTCGCAGTCGCGCAGCACCGGATGGAATTCGGTATCCTCATGCGCGAGATGCTCGCGCCCCAGCGCAAGATGCAGCCGCAGCGCCGCCAGCGTCCTGCCGCTCGCGCCCGCGTCGCGCCAGTCGGTGCTGCCCAGCGCGATCAGCATCCGCGCGCCGCTCAGCCGCAATCCCTTGTGAATCGGTCCATAGATATCGTGACGCATATTATCTCTCCCTCGGGTCCGGCAGTCGCGCCGTCCCGTTCGCCGGTCGATGCCGGCCGTTGCCATTGTGTCGTTTCGAAAGTCGACGCGGTCCGCCCGGCGCCCGAGCGGACGGACTCATCGTCGATGTGTGTTACTATACTCATACACCAATGCGGGTGGCAAGCGTTTTTTGCATTGTGGCGCGCCACCCCTGTTCGCAGGCGCAACGAATGGTTAGACCCGGCCCCGCACGAAACAAGGTCAGGGGGGTCGTGACCGATGGCCGGACGGCATGACAATTATCGCCCGCTCAACGTCCCCAAGCCGGTGGCCGACGATATCTGGATCGTCGATGGACCGTCGATCGGGTTCAACATGCTGGGGTTCAGCATCCCCTTTCCCACACGGATGACCGTGGTGCGGCTGCCCGATGGCGGGCTGTGGCTGCATTCGCCAATCGCATGGCATGACGGGCTGGGCGCACGACTCGCCGATATCGGGCCGGTCCGCCATCTGGTGGCGCCCAACACCATCCATTACTGGTATCTGCCCGACTGGGCGAAACGCTATCCCGAGGCGCAGGTGCACCTCGTCCCCGGCCTGCCCGAAAAGGCCAAGCGCCCGATGCCCGACGGCCTGCCGCTTACCGAGGAAGCACCCGAGGCATGGGCCGGCACGATCGACCAGTTGCTGGTGTGCGGCAGCATCTTCAACGAAGCCGATTTCTTCCACCGCCCCAGCCGCACGCTGATCCTCACCGACCTGATCGAGAATTTCGAACCCGAACGGGTCCATCCCTGGCCGCTGCGCAAGCTGATCCAGTGGGTCGGCGCGGCCGCCCCGAAGGGCAGCACGCCCAGGGACATGCGGCTGAGCTTCCTGCGCCACCGCAAACAGGTGCGCGCCGCGGCGAAGCATATGCTGGAATGGGAACCCGAACGGCTGATCATGGCGCACGGTGCCTGGCATGCCGAGGGCGGGAAGGAAGCGCTGCGCAGGGGCTTTCGCTGGGTGCTGTAACGAAATCCCTGTCCTACAGGCGGGCATCCGTGCCATCCCGGGTGCATGGCGGATCGTGTAAAATCGCTCCTCGCGCGCACGCACGCGCACATGCGCGCCCGGTCGCGCGCGCGTTACGTCGTGACCCGGTGCGAACTTGGCACGTATTTCCGCCATTTTCGGGGAAGGGAACCCAAAGCCGGGTTCGCGCCTTCCTAGGACACGTCCGTACCGCTGAAGGAACCCCATGTCCCGCCGTTCGCCTGCAAAACTCGAAGTCCGCAATGCCACGCCCGCCGATATTCCCGGCATCCTCAAGCTGATCGGCGCCGTCTATACCGGAGTCGAGAATTACACCGCCGGCATGATCCGCGGCCAGATCAACAACTTCCCCGACGGCCAGTTCGTCGCGCTCTATGAAGGCGATGTCGTCGGCTATTGCGCATCGAGCCGGATCGACGAGGAAGTCGCGCTCGCACCGCATGACTGGGAATCGATCTCGGGTAACGGCTTCGGCAGCCGCCACGATCCCACCGGCGACTGGCTGTACGGATTCGAGCTGGCCGTCGCGTCGCGCCAGCGCGGGCTGCGCATCGGCAAGCGCCTGTATGAAGCGCGCCGCGCCCTGTGCGAACGGCTCGACCTGAAGGGCATCGTGTTCGGCGGGCGCATGCCCAATTACCGGCGCAACATGCGCAAGGTGGAGAGCCCAGAGGATTATCTGGAGCAGGTCAAGGAAGGGAAGCTGCGCGATCCGGTGATCGGCTTTCAGCTTTCCAACGGCTTCACGCCGATCGGCGTGCTTCACGACTATCTCGACGAGGACAAGCAGTCGCTGGGCAATGCCGCGCACATGGTGTGGCGCAATCCCTATGTCGATCCCGACGAGCCGCCCGCCCACCGCGTGCCGCGCGACATCGAAAGCGTCCGGCTCGCCACTTGCCAGTTCCAGGCGCGGGCGGTGCAGGATTTCGACGAGTTCATCCGCAACGTCGAATATTTCGTCGATGTCGCGGCGGGGTATCAGAGCGATTTCATCGTCTTCCCCGAACTGTTCACGCTGTCGCTGCTGTCGTTTGAAAAGCGCGACCTTTCGCCCGCGGAGGCGATCGACAAACTGACCCAGCATCGCGAACCGCTGGTCAAGGCGCTGTCGCGGCTCGCGCTCAGCTACAACATCAACATCATCGGCGGATCGCACCCCAGCCGCACCGACGACGGCGACATCCAGAACGTCGCCTATGTCTGCCTGCGCGACGGATCGGTCCATGCCCAGGAAAAGATCCATGCGACGCCCAACGAAGCCTATTGGTGGAAGATCAAGGGCGGCGACAGCGTGGACGTGATCCAGACCGACTGCGGCCCGATCGGCGTGCTGATCTGTTACGACAGCGAGTTTCCCGAACTCGCGCGCCGCATGGTCGACGAAGGCGCGCGGATCATCTTCGTTCCGTTCTGCACCGACGGGCGCCACGGATATATGCGCGTGCGCTATTGCGCACAGGCGCGTGCGATCGAAAACCAGTGTTTCGTGGTGATGAGCGGCAATGTCGGCAATCTGCCCGGCGTCGAGAATATGGACATCCAATATGCGCAGAGCGCGATTCTGACGCCGTGCGACTTCCCCTTCGCGCGCGACGGGGTAGCGGCGGAGGCCAGCGAGAATGTCGAAACGCTGACGATCGCCGACGTCAATTTGGCCGACCTTACCTGGGCGCGGGCCGAAGGCACGGTGCGCAACCTGACCGATCGGCGATTCGACCTGTATCGCATCGACTGGGAACAGAGCCCGCGCGGCGGCCAGCAACAGCCGAGCGGGCACCCGATGGGGCAGCAGGGGCCCGGCGGGGGATGAGCCCGCGCGCTAGATTCCGCCGGGCGGCGCCGAGGCCATTCGCTCGGCCATCGCGATATTGCCCTGCATCGCCGCCAGCGACATGGCGCTGTTGCCCGCGCCGTCCTCGATCGTGGGATCGGCGCCCTGGCGCAGCAGCAGGTCCACGATTTCCTTGCGATCGAACATCGCGGCGGTCATCAGCGCGGTCTGCCCATCCGCATTGCGCGCATTCACGTCGGCGCCCGCGTCGATCAGCAGCCGGGCGATTTCGACATGGCCCTTGAACGCCACACCCATCAGCGCGGTATTGCCGCCCTCACCGTCGCCGCCGTCCAGCCGCGCGCCGGCCGAGACCAGCGTGTGGGTCGCCGCTTCATGCCCGTTGTAGCTGGCCAGGATCAGCGCGGTATAGCCGCGTTCGTCGCGCGCCTCGATGTCCGCGCCGGCGCGCAGCAGCGCCGCGATCGTATCGGCGTCGCCGAGCGTTGCCGCGTCGAACCATCGCCGGACCAGATCCGGGGAGGTTTGCGGGTGCAGCTTGCGAAGGTCGGACATGACGCCTGCAATATCGCGAATCGATCGCAAAGAATAGCGCGAAGCAACGCGAACCAACGCGACCGCATACGCCATTTTGCTTCCCTACGCCGGTCGCAATGCCTATATACTCGGCATGGCAACTCCTCCCGCAGACGCACCCAAACCCAATGACTACGGCGCTTCCTCGATCAAGGTCCTCAAGGGCCTCGACGCGGTGCGCAAACGCCCCGGCATGTATATCGGCGACACCGATGACGGTTCGGGCCTCCACCACATGGTGTTCGAGGTTTCCGACAATGCGATCGACGAAGCGCTCGCCGGCCATTGCGACCGCGTCCTGATCGAGCTCAACGCCGACGGATCGGTGTCGGTTGAGGATAACGGCCGCGGCATTCCGACGGACATCCACAAGGAAGAAGGCGTCTCGGCCGCCGAAGTCATCATGACTCAGCTCCACGCGGGCGGAAAGTTCGAGAATACGTCCGAAGGCAATGCCTATAAGGTGTCGGGCGGGCTGCACGGCGTGGGCGTCTCGGTGGTCAACGCGCTTTCCGAATGGCTCGACCTTAATATCTGGCGCGACGGGCAGGAGCATTATATGCGCTTCCGCCACGGCGACGCCGAAGCCCCGCTGAAAGTGATCGGCGAGGCGGTCGACGAAAACGGCAACCCCAAAAAGGGGACGCGCGTCACCTTCCTGCCGAGCCCGGCGACCTTCAAGATCACCGAATTCGATTTCGACAAGCTGGTGCATCGCTATCGCGAGCTCGCCTTCCTCAACTCGGGCGTGCGCATCTTCCTGCGCGATCGCCGGCATGAGGAAGTGCAGGAAATCGAACTCTACTACGAAGGCGGCATCGCGGCCTTCGTCAAATATCTCGATCGCAACAAGACCGCGCTGATTCCCGATCCGATCGCAGTGGTCGGCGACAAGGACGATATCGGCATCGACGTCGCGCTCGAATGGAATGACAGCTATTACGAGAACGTCCTCTGCTTCACCAACAACATCCCCCAGCGTGACGGCGGCACGCATCTCGCCGCGTTCCGCGCGGCGCTGACGCGCACGATCAATGCCTATGCCGACAAGTCGGGGATGCTGAAGAAGGAGAAGGTCAGCCTTACCGGCGACGATATGCGCGAAGGGCTGACTGCGATCGTTTCGGTCAAGCTGCCCGATCCCAAGTTCAGCTCGCAGACCAAGGACAAGCTGGTCAGCTCCGAAGTGCGCCAGCCGCTTGAGAGCCTGATGAGCGAGAAGATGTCCGAATGGCTCGAGGAGAATCCGAACGAGGCGCGGATGATCATCCAGAAGGTGATCGACGCCGCCGCCGCGCGCGAAGCCGCCAAGAAAGCGCGCGAGCTTACTCGCCGCAAGGGCGTGATGGATATCGCGTCGCTGCCCGGCAAGCTCGCCGATTGCCAGGAGCGCGATCCCAGCAAGTGCGAACTCTTCCTCGTCGAGGGCGATTCGGCGGGCGGATCGGCCAAACAGGGCCGCGACCGGCATTTCCAGGCGATCCTTCCGCTGCGCGGCAAGATCCTGAACGTCGAGCGCGCGCGGTTCGATCGCATGCTCAGCTCGAAGGAAATCGGCACGCTCATCCAGGCGATGGGCACCGGCATCGGCCGCGACGATTTCAACCTCGAAAAGCTGCGCTATCACAAGATCGTGATCATGACCGACGCCGATGTCGACGGCGCGCATATCCGCACGCTGCTGCTGACCTTCTTCTATCGCCAGATGCCCGAGATCATCGAGGCGGGGCATCTCTACATCGCGCAGCCGCCGCTCTACAAAGCCTCGCGCGGGCGCAGCGAAGTGTATCTGAAGGACAATGCCGCGATGGACCAGTATCTGGTCGAGCACGGCATCGGCAATTCGGTGCTCGAAACGCCGCAGGGCACGCGCGCGGGCGACGATCTGCTCGCGCTGGTCGAACATGCCCGGCGCATGCGCACGCTGATGCGCTATATTCCGCGGCGCTATGATCCCGCCATTGTCGAGGAACTGGCGATGGGCGGGGTGCTCGATCCCGAAATCAACCGCGACGTGCGCGCCGAACGGCTCGCCCGCGTCGGCGCGGCGCTCGATCGCACCGACGCGGATGCGCGCTGGACCGCCGAACTGACCGAAGCGGGCAGCTTGCACTTCAAGCGGATCTGGCGCGGCGTGACAGACCACCATGTCATCGAAGCCAGCTTCCTGACATCGGCCGAGGCACGCAAGCTGCACGGCCTTTCGCAGGAACAGGCCGAGGCCTATGCCGGCGTCTCGAAGCTGATCCCGGCCAAGAACGCCAGCACCGAAGAGCCAGAGGAAGTCGCCGAGGGCGAGGAAATCCCGGTGACGGCGGGCAAGGGCGAAGTGCTGGTGTCGCGCCCCAGCCAGTTGCTCGACGGCGTGCTCGCCGCGGGTCGCAAGGGGCTGTCGGTGCAGCGCTACAAGGGGCTGGGCGAAATGAATGCCGAGCAGCTTTGGGAAACCACGCTCGATCCGACCAACCGCTCGATGCTCAAGGTCGCGGTGGACCAGGCCGATGTCGCCGACGAGATCTTCACGCGGCTGATGGGCGACGTCGTCGAACCGCGCCGCGAGTTCATTCAGGACAATGCGCTGAGCGTCGCCAATCTGGACGTGTGATCGCGGCAAAGGGGGGATGACATGCTGATCGCAACGCTGGCGCTGTTGAGCGCGGCGCCCGCAGAGGCGGCGCCCGCGCCGCAGCCGGAGACATTCGCAACGGTCCGGGCGGAAGACCCGGAGCGCTTGGCCGAAGCATTCTTCTCGGCATGGAGCAGTTCGGGAACCGATGCGGCGCTGGAAATCGTCAACAACGGATTCGCCGCCGTCGCCGGAGCGGGCGCCCCGGCGGAACGCTTTCGTCCCAATATGGAGGCCGCCGTTCGGGCCTATGGCAAGGTTCAGAAATGGGAAAAGATCAAAAGTGAGCCGCTGGGCACGCTGCTTCGGCGCGACACCTATCTGGTGCAGCACGCCCATTTCGTGACGATCTGGAAGTTTGTCTTCGGCAACACCGACGAAGGCTGGGTTATCCAGTATTGGGAGTTTTCCGACCAGTTCGGCGAAAACTGGGTGGCGCTGTAGACAGGCCGGGCCTTTCACGCTTCGGAAAGGGGATGCCGCTATAACCAAGGCATGGGTTTGTGCGGGTATCTTGGCATGAAACTGCGTTTTCCGGTCGTGTTGCTTTCGGCGCTTTTCCTGTCGGCTTGCGGTGGATCGATGGTGCCGTCGGCACCGAACAGCGCCTCGCATTTCACTGCCGACGGGATCGCCAGCTATTATGGCGACGAATATCAGGGGCGGCTGACCGCCAATGGCGAACGCTTCGATCAGAACAAACTGACCGCGGCGCACCGGACCTTGCCGTTCAACACGGTCGTTCGCGTCACCGACCCTGCCACCGGCCGTCAGGTCGCGGTGCGGATCAACGATCGCGGCCCCTTCGTCCCCGGCCGCGTGATCGACCTGTCGCGCGCCGCCGCCGAACGGCTGGGCATCCTCCAGCGCGGCGTCGCGCCGGTGCGGCTCGAAATCCTCGACTGACCGAAGGTCCGCGCCGCGCAGGATCGTGGCGAAACCGGCAATGTCGTGCTATTGCCCCATCGGACGGCATGACGTCACATCGGGGGAGTTTCGATGCGGATATTCGGCGGCCGCAAGCGCGTGCTGGCACTGACGGCGGGAGTCGCGATGCTGAGCGCGGTGTCGATGGCACAGATGCAGCCGCTGACGCCCGGATCGGTGATCGATGCGGTCGAACGCCTCGAAGCGGGCGATTTCCTCTGGGCGCCGCAACTCGCGCCGGAAGGGCCGGTGCTGGTGGTCGTCAATCTCGCGACGCAGCGGCTGGTGGTCTATCGCAACGGCGTGCCGATCGGCGTTTCGACCGTTTCTACCGGCAGGCCCGGCCATCGTACCCCGGTCGGCGTGTTCACAATCTTGCAGAAACGTGTCCGGCATTTCTCCAGCACCTACAACAACGCACCGATGCCCTATATGCAGCGGCTCACCTGGCGCGGCATCGCGCTGCACGGCGGCAACCTGCCCGGCTATCCCGCTTCGCACGGGTGCATCCGCCTGCCGCATGAATTCGCGCCGCTGCTGTTCGGTGCCACGGATCTGGGCATGACCGTGGTGATCACCGATCGCGATGAAATGCCGCGGCTCGGACCGGCCCCCGATTTGTTGCAACAGGCCGGGCTTCCGGCACCGGCGATGGCAGGGGAGACGCGCTGGCAGCCCGAAGTTTCGCCGACCGGGCCAGTTTCGATCGTGGTGAGCGCGGCGGACCGGCGCGTGATCGTGCTGCGCAACGGCATCGAGATCGGCACGGCGCCGGTTACGATCGCCGAGCCGGTGGAGCGGGTCAGCGCCTATGCGCTGCAATCGATCGACGCGTCGGGCTATCACTGGCTGCGCGTACCGCTCCCGGGGGACGAAACCGACCTGGCCCTGACTGCAGACGCGGAAGAGGGGGAACGTTTCCACGTGTCGGACGATTTTCGACGTGCGGTCGGCACGGTGGCCGTGCCCGGAACGACGGTGGTGGTGATGCCCGATTCACTAACGCGCGGCGCGACGGGCACGCCGATGACCGTGATCGAGGACGAAACCGCGCCGACGGGATGAACCGCAACTCGGTTCGATGACGGCGGTGCCATTGACCCGGGAGTTTTTGCAATGCAGCAAGAAGCGATGGCTGCTCGTCCACCGATCGCGAACAATCCCGACATCCGGTTTCTCGGACGCCTGCTGGGCGATGTGATTCGCGGCTATGGCGGCGAAGAGTTGTTCAAGCGCATCGAATATATTCGCGCCACGTCGGTCGATCGGCATCGCGGCGTCGCGGGGGCCCATGCGATCGATCCGGGGCTCGACCGGCTGACGCTCGACGAGACGCTCGATTTCACGCGCGGATTCATGCTGTTCTCGATGCTGGCCAATCTCGCCGAGGACCGGCAGGGGCTTAGCGTCAAGGAAGAAGCCGATATCGACGGCACGCTGGCCGCGCTTGCAGAGCATGGCATTGATCGCAAGGCGGTGCTGGCGCTGCTCGACCACGCGCTGATCGTACCGGTGCTCACCGCGCACCCGACGGAAGTGCGCCGCAAGTCGATGATCGACCACAAGAACCGCATCGCCGAGCTGATGGTGCTCAAGGATCGCGGGCTCGAGGAAACGCCCGACGGTGACAAGATCGACGAAGCGATCCTGCGCCAGATCGCGCTCTTGTGGCAAACGCGCGTGCTGCGCCGGGAGAAGCTGGGCGTTTCGGACGAAGTCGAAACCGCGCTTTCCTATCTGCGCGACGTGTTCCTGCCCACGCTTCCGGCGCTCTATTCGCAATGGGATCGCGCACTGGGCGAACGCACCCCCAGTTTCCTGCGCCCGGGGAGCTGGATCGGCGGCGATCGCGACGGCAATCCGTTCGTCACTGCCGAATCGATGCGCAACGCGCTGGCCCGCGCCTGTGAAACCGTGTTGGTCCATTACCTCCAGTCCGTCCACGCGCTCGGCGCGGAGCTGTCGATCTCGGCCACGCTCGCCGATGTCGATCCGGCGGTAATCGCACTGGCCGAAGCAAGCGGCGATACCGCGCCCAGCCGCGAGGACGAGCCATATCGACGGGCCATTTCGGGGATTTACGCGCGGCTTTCCGCCACGCATCGCGCGCTGGTCGGCAAGGAGCCGCCACGCCCTTCGACATTGCCGGGCGAGCCCTATGCGACGCCGGGCGAACTGCGCGACGATCTTACCGCCATCGCCCGCGCGCTTGCCGATCACGCCGGTGGCACGCTGTCGACCGGCGGCAAGCTGGGACGGCTGATCCGCGCGGTGGAAACCTTCGGCTTTCATCTCGCTACGCTCGACATGCGCCAGAACAGCGCGGTGCATGAGCGTGTCGTTGCCGAACTGCTCAAATGGTCAGGCGTCGAATCGGACTATCTCGCGCTCGACGAGGATGCGCGCGTCGCGCTGCTGCGCCGCGAGCTCGCCAGTCCGCGCCTGCTGACCAGTCCCTATGCCGAATATTCGGACGAGACCGCGAGCGAGCTCGCCATCGTTCGCGAAGCCGCCGCGAGCCATGACAAATATGGCCGGGCGTGCATCACCAACTACATCGTTTCGATGTCGGAATCGGTGTCCGACCTGCTCGAAGTCCATGTGCTGCTCAAGGAAGCCGGGCTATACGTTCCCGGCGAGGAACCGCAAGCGCACATCATGGCGGTGCCGCTGTTCGAAACCGTCGCCGATCTGGAGGCGGCGCCGGAGATCATGTCGCAATGGCTCTCGATGCCCGAAGTGCAGGCGATCAACGCCGCGCGCGGGCATCAGGAAGTGATGATCGGCTATTCCGATTCGAACAAGGATGGCGGCTACCTCACGTCGACCTGGCAGCTTTCGCGGGGATCGACCGCGCTGGCGCCGGTGTTCGAACAGGCCAATGTGTCGATGCAGCTCTTCCACGGGCGCGGCGGCGCGGTGGGACGCGGCGGCGGATCGGCCTTTGCGGCGATTCGCGCGCAACCGCCGGGAACGGTGCAGGGCCGCATCCGCATCACCGAACAGGGCGAGGTGATCGCCGCCAAATATGGCACGCGCGCCAGCGCCTCGGCCAATCTCGAGACGATGACGTCGGCGACGCTGCTCGCCAGCCTCGAACCCGAAAAGCTGAGCCAGCCCGATTACGAGCGGTTCTCGAGCGCAATGGACCAGCTTTCGGACGCGGCGTTCCGCGCCTATCGCGGGCTCGTCTATGAAACCGAAGGCTTCAAGACCTTCTTCCGCCAGATGACACCGATCAGCGAGATCAGCGGCCTCAAGATCGGATCGCGTCCGGCGAGCCGCAAGAAATCCGACGCGATCGAGGATCTGCGCGCGATCCCCTGGGTGTTCAGCTGGGCGCAGGCGCGGGTCATGCTGCCCGGATGGTATGGCGTCGGGCAGGCGATCGAGGCCTTCCCCGACAAGGGGCTGCTGCGCGAAATGGCTGCCGGCTGGCCGCTCTTCGCCGCTACGCTCGACAATATGGAGCAAGTGCTTGCCAAGTCCGACATGGGCATTGCCCAGCACTATGCCGCGCTGGTGGAGGATCGGGACATGGCCGAAACCATCTTCGGCCGGATCCGCGGCGGATGGCAGGCAACGCACGACGGATTGCTGACGATCACGCGCCAGACGCGCCTGCTGGAAAGACACCCGCGGCTCGAAGCGTCGATCCTCCTGCGCCTTCCCTATATCGAGCCGCTAAACCTGCTGCAGATCGAATTGCTCAAGCGGCATCGCGCGGGTGAGGACGACCCCCGGATCGGCGAAGGCATCCTGTTGTCGATCAACGCCATCGCGACTGCGCTGCGCAACAGCGGCTGAACGGCGTCAGGCCTCGAGGAAGGGCGCGGCGATATCGTCGCGTACCCGCATCAGTCTTCCGCTTTGCCGGTCGATCAGCGCCCAGGTGGTCTTGGCCTCGACGCGAACGCGGCCATCCTCGCCGGTGAAGCGCATGTGGCGATCGAATCGCGCGCCGCGCGGCGGCTCCTGCACCCAGGTTTCGGCAGTCACGGTCTCGCCCGCCCGAACATTGCCGCGATAATCGATCTCGTGCCGCGTCACGACCCAGATATAGGCCTCACGATGCTCGGGCGGCGCGACCGCGTTCCAGTGCGCCACCGCGACATCCTGAATCCAGGCGACCCAGACGGCGTTGTTGACGTGCCCCAATTCGTCGATGTCCTCGGGGCCGGCCGTGATCTGTCTGGTAAAGCGTGTCATGCCGCCAGCATAGCGTGCGCGAAGTCCGGTGCTACTCGGCAACGCTTTCATTGCCGAGAATCTCGGCAACCGCTTCCGTTTCCTCGCGCGCCGGATGCGCGTCGAGGTCGCTCGACCAGATACGCCAGCTGCGATCCTCCTCGGTCGTTCCGGGAATTTCGGCATTGCGGTGGAGCGTTACCGGGCCCTGCAGGCGGAAGGGGCGGTCTGCGTCCTTCAGCGTGCCGGTCACGACCACCGGGATGGTGACGTAGCGATTGCCCGCTCCGGCATCGATCCGACCCGGCGTGCCGATTTCGGCCGAATAGCTGCGGTATTTGGCGAAGCCGGCGCCGAATTCCTCGACGCTCATGCCCGATCTGGCGCCGCGATCGTCCCATAGTTGCCACGCGGCGCTGTAATCGCCTTGTCCGATTGCGGCAAAATAGCGCACCAGGACGTCCACGGCCGCTTCCGCACCGGCCGCGTAGGCGTCGGATCCGGTTTGCGCTGGAACGCCCGGTACCTCGCCACCGGCATTACCCGTGACGCCCGCCGCCGCAACCGCTGCAACGGAATCCATGCCGTTGGCCGGGACGGCGTTTTCCTCGCTTGCCGGTTGCTGCGAACAGGCTGCGACGAGAAACAGGATCGGCAAGGCAATCGGACCGCGCATCTTTTCCCCCGGCAAGGTAACTTCGGGCACGAACGCGGCCTGGCGTTCATGCGTTCCGGCTCAATAGGCCATTGCGGGATTGCCGACAAAGCCGAGGCTCAAGATCGCGTAACGCTGCACGACGTCAGGGTTCGAGCGCGCTTTCATCGCTCGGATCAAGCGCGGCACGCAATTCGGACCCAGAGACGTCCTTGTTGTCGTAGTCGGCCTGGATCTCGTCCTCTTCGCGATCCTCGACATCGAGCCGAGACGCAGGATTTTCCTGCGCGAGTTCGGCGTCGAACATCTCGCCCGAGGCGTCTTCCTCCTCATTGTCGATCTCTTCGCCGTAATCGGGATCGAGATCGGTCTGGGTGGCGCCGTCATTGGGGCCGCCGCGCGTGGTTTCGAGATATTCGGCACGCTGGCTTTCGTCATAGCCGTCTTCGTCATAGCCGTCGTCGCCGGGGCCGCGCCCCGACACCTGATGACCGCCCATGGCAAACCTCACATATTGCTTCCGCCGCCCGATTGCGCCGGTGGGATTCGAACGGGGCAGTCCCGAGTCGCGTTCCCCGCGATGCGACGAAATGCCGGTCAATTGTGCCGGAACAGCCGCCCCTTTTCGGTGATCAGGATCGCGGCGAGCGCGACCAGCCCGAAAAGGACGAATCCAATAAACAACGGCACAGTGGTCCCGTCGAAGAACTGCCCGGTAACCGCCCCGCCGATCGCACCGCCCAGAGTCATAACGAAGCCCTGGAAACTTGAGGCAGTGCCCGCGATCGGCCCCATATTCTCCATCGCCATCGCCGAGAAATTTGCATTGGCAAGGCCGAAGCACGCCATCAGCACCGCCTGGAGCAGCGTGAAGCTCCACAGCGTCTCCTGCCCGAACGCAGCGAGCACCAGATGGCCCGCGGCAATGCCGGTCATCGCGAGCAGCGCGGTATGCGAAATGCGCCGCGTGCCGAAATGCATCACGATCCGCGAATTGACGAAGCTGCTGACCGACATCGTGCCCGCGACCGCGCCGAACACGACGATCAGCAGGTCGGGACGCTCGAATATGTCGAACACGATCTGCTGGATCGACGCGATGAACCCGAACAGGCCCGCGGCCATTGCCGTGCTCGCAATGGTATAGCCGATCAGATAGCGATCGCGCGTGACGCGGCGATACCGCGCGATCAGACCGCGCAGATCGAGGCTCGATCGCGCTTCGGCATGATGGGTTTCGGGCATGCGCAGCAGGAACCAGACCAGCGCGAGCAGCGTCAGCAACCCGATGCCGTAGAAGATGAAGCGCCAGTTTCCGGTGAGCGCCAGCACCGCCTGTCCGAACGCCGGAGCGAGGATCGGCGTCGCCATGAACAGCATGAAGGCGAGGCTCATCACCTTCGCCATTGCCCGGCCCGAATAACAGTCGCGCACCACCGCCACGATCACCACCCGCGCCGCGGCAACCGAAGCGCCGCTCGCCGCGCGGGCCAGCAATATCGCAGTGAAGCTGCCCGATACCGCGCAGGCAATACTCCCCAGCACATAGGCGAGCAGGCCGATCGCCAGCACCGGCTTGCGCCCGAACCTGTCGGACAAGGGGCCGTAGATCAGATGGGCGAGACCATAGCCGATCAGGAAGGCGGTGATGATGAACTGGCGCTCGTTATCGCCGGGAATGTTGAGACTATCTCCGATCGCAGGCAGCGCGGGCAGCATCGCATCGATGCCCAGCGCGGACAGGCCCATCATCATCGCGACGATCGCAACGAACTCGCCAAAGCGAAGCGGCGCGCCATCCCGGGGGGCGGCGGTGACAGGCGTGGCAGGCTGATCCATGCCGCTGCCAATGGCCGATAGCCGGCACCACGTCACCCCCTAACTCGGTGCCGCCCGCTCTTTTGTTGACGTTCGCCGCGAATGGCCGTAGTGTATTGTACTGATAACACGCTTATGGAGTTGCCCGATGATCCGCCCCGCGCTTCCGCTGGTCCTTCTGCTGCCGCTCGCCGCATGCGGAATGGGCGACGACGAATCGACCGAGGGCAACGCCACGACATTCTCGATCCACGCCCAGTCGGACGAAGGCAACACCACGATCACGGGCGACGGCGGCAAGGTGGGGATCCGAATCCCCGGCTTCGAGGGAACGATCGACATCCCCGGGTTCCAGCTGAAATCCGACGATCTCGATATTGACGGCGTCAAACTCTATCCCGGCACCACGATCACGCATTTCGGCATCCGCGCCGATGATCGCGGCAATCGTGACAGCGGTTCGGTCGATTTCGAATTCGTCAGTCCGGCAGGGCGCGAAGCGGTGGTCGAATGGTTCCGCGAACGCTTTGCCGAAGAGGATATGACGGTCGCGCAGACAGAGCAGGGCTTTACCGGAACGACCAGCGATGATGATCACTTCACGCTGACGCTGACCGCCGATGGCGACGAAAAAACCCAGGGGAAATTCACAATAGGCGACTGACCTTGTGAGGCGGTAGCGGCGCGGGGTATCCTAGGCTTTTGACAAGCCTCCCCGTTGGAGTCGCATTCATGCTCGATACCCCGCTCGCCGAAGTCCCGCTGGTCAGTCTGTCGCAGGCCGATACCGATCCCGATGGATTCGCGCAGGCATTCGGCGATTCGTTCAAACGCTTCGGATTCGCGATGATCCGCGATCATGGCGTGCCCGACGACCTGATCGACCGCGCCTGGGCGCTCACCAAGGCGTTTTTCGATCTCCCCGAAGCCGAAAAGCGCAGCTATTTCATCGAAGGCCAGGGCGGCGCGCGCGGCTATACGCCGTACAAGACCGAAATCGCCAAGGGCGCCGAACATGTCGACCTCAAGGAATTCTGGCATATCGGCCGGGAGATTCCCGAGGGGCACCGCTATTCCGACGTGATGCCGCCCAATATCTGGCCTGACCGGCCCGAAGGGTTCCGCGAAACCTTCCTCGAGATGTTCGCGGCTTTCGATCGTACCGGCGACCGGCTGCTTTCGGCGATCGCGCGCTATCTCGATCTCGCGCCCGACTGGTTCGATCCGGCGGTGAAGGACGGCAACAGCATCATGCGGCTGCTCCATTATCCGCCCGTCTCGGCCGATGCCCCCGAAGTGCGCGCGGGGGCGCATGAGGACATCAACCTCATTACGCTGCTGCTCGGCGCCGAGGAAGCAGGGCTCGAACTGCTCGACAGGGACGGCCAGTGGCTGCCGGTCAAGCCGCCCGAAGGCGCGATGGTGGTCAATGTCGGTGACATGCTGCAGCGGCTGACCAACCATGTCCTGCCCTCGACCAGCCACCGCGTCGTCAATCCGGCGCCCGAACGGCGCGGCCATTCGCGCTATTCGATGCCCTTCTTCCTGCATCCCGCGCCCGATTTCATGCTGACGGCGCTTCCCCAGTGTGTGACCGAGGAAAATCCGCTGCGCGACCCGCCGATTTCCTCGCACGACTATCTGATGGAGCGTCTGCGCGAGATCGGGCTGACGAAATAGTCGGTCCCTGGCGCGTCCGCACACGCAAGATTTGCAATGCGCAGCCTGCCCGCCTAACCGGCTCGCCGTCAGATTGAGGAAGGCTTGCCGATGACCGAACCGCTGCGCGTTGCACTTGCCGGACTGGGAACCGTGGGCGCGGGCGTCGTCCGGCTGCTCGAAACCAATGGCGAGCTGATCGCGCGCCGCGCCGGGCGCCCGATCGAAGTCGTCGCGGTTTCCGCGCGCGATCGCAGCAAGGATCGCGGCATCGACATTTCGGGCTTCGACTGGGTCGACGACCCCGCCGAGCTCGCGCGGCACCCCAAGGCCGATGTGATCGTCGAACTGGTCGGCGGATCGGACGGGCCTGCGCTGGCGCTGGCCCGCGCCGCGCTGGGCGCGGGGAAGAATTTCGTCACCGCCAACAAGGCGATGGTCGCGCATCACGGCCTCGAACTCGCACGTGCGGCCGAAAGCGCCGGCGTCGCGCTCAAATATGAAGCCGCGGTCGCGGGCGGCATACCCGTCATCAAGGGGCTGCGCGAAGGCGCGGCTGCCAATGCCATCGACAGCGTCTATGGCATCCTCAACGGCACCTGCAATTTCATCCTTTCCAAAATGGAAGCCGAAGGCCGCGACTTCGACGATATCCTCAGCGAGGCGCAGGCGCTGGGCTATGCCGAGGCCGATCCCAGCTTCGACATTGACGGCATCGACGCAGCGCACAAGCTGTCGATCCTCGCCAGCCTCGCCTTCGGGGCGAAGCCCTCCTTCGACGATGTGGTGATAACCGGTGTGCGTCACGTGATCGCCGCCGACATCGCCGAAGCCGCATCGCTGGGCTATCGCATCCGCCTGCTCGGCATTGCCGATGCCTCGGGCGGCGGGCTGATGCAGCGCGTCCACCCCTATCTGGTGCCGATGGACCATCCGATGGCGCATGTGCTGAGCTCGACCAACGCCGTCGTCGCCGAGGGCAATTTCGTCGGCCGCCTCTTCTTCCAAGGCGCGGGCGCGGGCGACGGACCGACCGCGAGCGCGGTCGTCGCCGACCTGATCGACATCGCGCGCGGCGAATTCGGCCCGCCCTATGCGATGCCGGTCGATTCGCTTGCCGCGATGGCACCCGCCGATACCGGCGAGCGGCGCGGACGCGACTATCTGCGCTTCACCGTGGCGGACAAGGTCGGTGTACTTGCCGAAATCGCCGCCGCCATGCGCGACGCGGGCGTTTCGATCGAGAGCCTGATGCAGCGCGGCGCGATGCCCGACGGCAGCGTGCTCGTCGCGATCGTCACCCATGAAGGCCCCGAACGCTGCGTCGCCGCCGCGCTTGAAAAGCTGCGCGGCTCGCCGAGCCTGGTGGGCGAGCCGATGTGGATGCACATATTGGAAAATTAGGGTACGAGCGGCCGGCGAACCAGCTCCGCTTCGCCGGCGCTCACCTTCACCGTGACGCCCGCACTACCGCATTTGTGGAGTGTGGCGCGATACCCGCAGGGGGACAGCGAGTAATCGCGCGTCAGCCGCGCTTCGCGGGCCGGGGCCGAATCCTCCACCGACCAGGACGAAACGAGCGGGACGCACCACTGATCGGCGTCACGACGGACGCAGACCACCATCTCGCCGTCGTCGCAAGGCGCGCCGCAAGACACCGAAAACCGGGAACGTTCGCGGTAAAACGGCCATCGTCCGCTCCGCCGCCGATGCCTGCGCCACCGGGGCGCCTTGCCACAAGGTCTCCGACTCGGCGTCCTGAAGCACGACCGCTCCGGGCAACAACAGCATCGCGATCATGGCGCCCCTCATGTCGTTTCGTTCATCGGACAACATTGTCGTGGCGAAATTTCGGCACGCCGGTGGCTTGGAGTTGCCCCTTGGCGCCTGCTCCCCTATCGCCCGGAATATCAGCATCCACCGGGGGGCAAGACTCGATGCAGACGGCCAGCAATGTTCTCGACCGCGTTCTCGTTCTGGAAATGGTCCGGGTGACCGAAGCGGCGGCGATCGCCGCATCCTCGCTGGTCGGCCGCGGCGACGAGAAGGCAGCGGATCACGCCGCCGTCGAGGCGATGCGCCAGGCATTCGACACGCTCTATATCGACGGCA
Source organism: Sphingosinithalassobacter tenebrarum (assembly GCF_011057975.1). GTDB lineage: Bacteria > Pseudomonadota > Alphaproteobacteria > Sphingomonadales > Sphingomonadaceae > Sphingomonas > Sphingomonas tenebrarum. The sequence goes on from NZ_CP049109.1 coordinate 74,206, forward strand.
CCGTGGTGATCGGCGAAGGCGAACGCGACGAGGCGCCGATGCTCTATATCGGCGAGAAGGTCGGCGGCGCGCCGGGCAAGGGCCCCAAGATCGACATCGCGCTCGATCCGCTCGAAGGCACCACGATCACCGCCAAGGCAGGTCCCAACGCGCTGGCGGTGTTGGCGGCGGCCGAGGAAGGCTGCCTGCTCAACGCACCCGACGTTTACATGGAAAAGATCGCGATCGGCCCGGGCTATCCCGAGGGCACGATCGATCTGGCCAAGTCGCCGACCGAAAATGTCGAATCGCTCGCCAGGGCAAAGGGCTGCAAACCCAACGAGATCATCGCCTGCGTGCTCGATCGCCCGCGCCACGAAAAGCTGATCGCCGAGCTGCGCAAATGCGGTTGCGGCGTGATGCTGATCCCCGATGGCGACGTTGCCGGCGTGATCGCGACGACCAACCCGGAAACGACGATTGACATCTATATGGGCTCGGGCGGCGCGCCTGAAGGCGTGCTTGCCTGTGCCGCGCTGCGCTGCGTCGGCGGCCAGTTCCAGGGCAAGCTGCTGTTCCGCAACGAAGACGAGCGCGCCCGTGCGCGCAAATGGGGCATTGACGATCTCGATCGCATCTACGCGCTTGAGGATCTCGCCAAGGGCGACTGCATCTTCGCGGCGACCGGCGTGACCGATGGTTCGCTGCTTCACGGCGTCAAGCGCATGAGCGGACGGATGACCACCGAAAGCGTGGTGATGCGCGCCAGTTCGGGTACGGTGCGCTGGGTGAAGGGCGAACATCGGCTTTGATCGCCGTCGCGCTTCTCGTCGTCGCGCTGATTGCACTGGCCTGGTCGGTCAACGCCGATCTCGATGAGTTCCGTCGCTTTCAGGCGATGGAATATACGCACAAGCGCCAGCAGATGTACCTCTGGTGGGTATTCAAATATTTCCTGCTGTTCGTCGGCATGGGCGTGGGCGGATTGGCGCTGCTCGGGCAACTGGGCAGTCTGTGGACCTTGCCGGAGGAATTCTCGCCGGCTTCCGGTGTGCTGCCGGCGATGGAAGGCGGCATCACCTGGATCGTCGCCGCCGCGGTTATCGGGGCGATTCTGGCCGGTGGCGTGATCGGCGGGGTTATCGCAGCGCGTCAGATGCCGCAGCCGGGCATTCCGCGCGGAGTCGATTCGCTGCTTCCGCGCAACGGCGGCGAAAGCTGGCGTACCATGCTCCTCTCGATCAATGCCGGTGTCGGCGAGGAAATCTTCTTTCGTCTCTATCTGCCGCTGCTGCTGATCGCGGTGGGGCTGAGCGCCGTTCCCGCATTTGCCGTCGCCATCCTGCTCTTCGCGCTGTCACACGCCTATCAGGGCGCCGTCGGCATCGCGGTCACCGCCGTGATCGGCATATTGCTGGCACTCGCTTACCTGGCAAGCGGCAGTCTGTGGCTGGTGATCGGCATCCACATCGCGCTCGATCTCAACGCGCTGGTGCTGCGCCCCTCGCTCGCGCGGCTGATTCAACAGCGCGGCAGCAAGACCTGACCCTGCGGAGTGAATCAGGCGAGCGCACGCACTTCCTCGATGAAGCGGGCGAGCGAAATCGGCTTGGTGACATAGGCATTGGCCCCCGCCGCACGGATCCGCTCCTCGTCCTCATGCCCGGCATAGGCGGTGACCGCCATCACCGGCAGCGCCTTGAGCGCGGCGTCGCCCTTCATTTCGCGGATCAGGTCGACACCGTTCACATGCGGCATCTGGATATCCATGACGACCAGGTCGGGTGCGAAATCGCGCGCGCGCGCGATAGCTTCGCGCCCGTCGCTCACTGGCTCCGCGACATAATCATGCGCGCGCAGCAGATCGCAGAACAGCTTCAGATTGAGTTCGTTGTCCTCGACAACGAGCACCCTTTTTGCCACGCGGCTCACCCATGAAGTTTCTACCTTGTCTAGGCGATGGGCGCGGCAGTGACAAATGAAGACGCCTTCATCCTGGCGCTTGGCGCCCTGCGCTGGATCGTCGCCGATGGTCCGCGCTGCGACCGGTTGTTCGGCGTGACCGGCCTCACGCCTGATTCGCTGCGGTCCGGTGCCGGGGAGCCGGCGGTACTCGCCGCGCTGCTCGCCTTTCTCGAAGCGCATGAACCCGATCTGATCGCCTGCGCCGAAGCCATGAATGTCGCGCCCGAAGAACTGGTCCGCGCCCACGCCCTGCTGGAGGCCATGTGAATACCGAGCCGAAACCGCTGCTGATCACCGACTGCGACGAAGTGCTGCTCCACATGGTCCGCCATTTCGGCGATTGGCTGGACGAGGAACATGGCATCGACTTCCTGATGGAAGGCGGCGATTTTTCGCGCGCGATGCGGCGGCGATCCGACGGCAGCTTCGTCACCGGCGCGGAAATGCCCGAAATGCTCGGCGGCTTCTTCCCCGACCAGATGCACCGGCAGACACTGGTTCCGCATGTCCGCGATGCACTGGAAGCGCTTTCCCACATCGCCGAAATCGTGGTGCTCACGAACCTGCAGGACCATTGCCGCGAACATCGCATCGCACAGCTCGCCACCCACGGCATCGTCCATCGTGTCGAATGCAATCAGGGAGGCAAGGGCGATCCGGTAGCGCGGCTGGTGGCCGAACATGGCGATCCGGTAACGGTCTTCGTCGACGATCTTGCCGTCCACCACCAGTCGGTGGCGGACCATGCGCCGCACGTCCATCGGCTCCACATGGTCGCCGAACCGGCACTGGCGCGGCACGTCCCCCCAGCCCCGGCCGCACATGCCCGAATCGACGACTGGCACGAGGCGAAGGACTGGATCGCCGCGCGCTTTGACAACGCGCGCCCCGCAGAACCGCACAGCAACGCTTGACCGCCGGCCGAAGCCGGGGGCAATCATGCGGCATGACAGCCGCAATCGAAGCAACGCTGGCCGAACTCGGCCTTTCCCTCCCCGAAGCCGCCGCGCCCGTCGCCGCCTATCTTCCCGTCGTCGAAAGCGGCGGACTGCTCCACATTTCGGGACAATTGCCTTTCCTGGACGGCGCGGTGATGACCGGCCGGCTGGGCGAGGATCGCGACCTGGCCTTTGGTCAGCGCGCGGCGCAGGCGTGTGCGCTGATGGTCGTCGCTCAAGTCAAACGGGCACTGCAGGGTGATCTTTCGCGCGTGTCGCGCATCGTAAAACTTGGCGTTTTCGTGAATAGTGCGCCCGGTTTCATCGAGCAACCGAAAGTCGCGAATGGCGCGTCCGAACTGATGGAATCGCTATTTGGCGATTCTGGACGTCATGCCCGTAGTGCAGTCGGGGTGACGGTACTGCCACTGGGCGCTGCCGTAGAAATCGACGCAATCGTGGCAATAACTTAGGTTTTAGTCGGATCGCTGCCACATTTCTGTTGCTGCAGCGCAACAGTTATGCAGCAATCGCACACATTTCAGCGAAGTAAGTTGTGCGGAGACACCCCTTTCGGCAATCTTCTGTCGTCAGCCAAGCAAAGGCGCGCACCTTTTAGGTAGCAGACGCCAAAACGGCGACGCAGGTGGAATGTTGCACCGCAAATGAAAGGGTTACGATGCGCACTTCCCACATTCTCGTCTCGGCGGCCATGCTTCTTGGCGCCACGCCGGCTTTCGCTCAGGACACGGCGCCGCCGTCGCCGATCAGCATTTCGGGCGGCGCCGACGTCGTCAGTGACTATCGCTTCCGCGGCTTCTCGCAGACCAATGAAGAAGCCACCATCCAGGGATGGTTCCAGGTTGACGCCGAAGGCTTCTACATCGGCACCTGGGGTTCGGGCATCGGCTTCGGCAACGGCACCGAAATCGACGTCTATGGCGGCTATTCGACCAGCTTCGGCGCGATCGGCGTCGATATCGGCGCGACTGCCTATATGTATCCGGGCGTCAGCGACTCGACGATCCTCGAACCCTATCTCGGCCTGTCGACCGACATCGGCCCGGCTTCGCTGGGTGTCGGCGTCGCCTGGGCCCCGGGTGGCCAGGATTCGCTCGGCGATGACAGCGGCGTCTATCTCTCGGGTGACCTCGGCATCGGTGTGCCGACCACGCCGATCACGCTGTCGGCGCACATCGGTTATGCCAAGAGCGACAGCTTTCTCGGCGGCTTCGACGGCGAAGTGATCGACTATTCGTTCGGCGCTTCGGTCAGCTACGACGCACTGACCTTCGGCATCTCCTACGTCAACACCGATGAACCCACCACCGGCGGGTACAAGGATGCGATCGGTGCCGACGGCGCCGTGATCTTCACGCTCGGCGCGGCTTTCTAAGCAGCGCGGACTTCGAAACGCCTCGCGCCGATATGGGGGTATCGCGCGGGGCGTTTCACTGCCCGAGCAACTGTCGGGTAGCCGGATGCATGGGGGATTTGAGCATCCGGTCATACGGCCCCTGTTCGACAATCCTTCCAGACTCCATCACCGCAAGCCGATGACAAAGGGAACGCGCGACTGCGAGGTCGTGCGTAATCATCAGGATTGCGAGTTGGCGGTCGCGCTGCAGCCGCTGCAGCAGCGATAGGATTCGGCCCGCGACGAGCACGTCCAGCGCCGAGGTTGCTTCATCGAGCAGGATCAGCTCGGGCCCGGCGGCCAGTGCGCGCGCTATCGCGATGCGCTGCGTCTGGCCGCCGGATAATTCGGCTGGGCGGCGGTCCGCAAAACCGCCGCCCAGTTCGACTTCATCGAGCAGCCCCCGCACTCTTTCGCGCCGCTCCGCTTCCGAAAGTTCCGGGCAAAGAAAGCGTAGCGGCTCGGCAATGCTTTCCGCTGCCGTCCAGCGCGGATCGAGGCTTGCGACCGGGTCCTGGAAGACCGGCTGCACCGCCCGGCGATACGCCGCCGTCATCCGCCCGCGCGTCGGCATCGCCACTCCGCGCCAGAAAATCTCGCCGTCGGTCATCGGGCCAAGCCGCCCCACGGCACGCGCGAGCGTCGATTTGCCCGAGCCGGAACGTCCCGCAAGCGCCAGTGCCTCGCCCCGGGCAATCGCAAAATCCGCATCCTGCACCAGCGGCAACGGGCGCCCGCGCCAGCCCGGCCCCGGCACCGAAACGCAGACTTTGCGCGCTTCGATCAGCGGTTCGCCAGGCGCAGGAAGATCAGGCGGCGGCGCGGCAAGCGACGGGCTGGCTTCGACCAGCGCCCGCGTGACCGCCTCGCGCGGCTCGTTCAGAAGCCTGGCTGCCGGGCCCGCCTCGACGGCCCGACCGGCATCGAGCACCGTCACGCTGTCGGCATGTGCCGCCACCAGCGGCAGATCGTGACTGACCAGCAGCACTGCCATTCCGTCGCCGCGCAGGCGATCGATCAGGTCGAGAATATGATGCCGAAGCGAGGCATCGAGCGCGCTGGTCGGCTCGTCGGCAACCAGCAGCAGCGGATCATGCGCCACAGCCGCGGCGATCATTACCCGTTGCCGCTCCCCGCCCGAAAGCCGATGCGGCCAACTGTCGAGCCTTGCCTGCGGATCGGCGATGCCCACCCGATCGAGCATTGCCGCCAGCGCGCGCCGGTCGGGCGCGCCCGCGCCGCCCGCGCGCGCCGACTCGGCAAGCTGGCGCCCGATCGTCAGATGCGGTGCCAGCGCCGTCAGCGGCTGCTGAAAGGCGAACCCGACGCGGGCACGATGACGTCGGAGCGCCCGCTCGCCGCATCCGATCAGTTCGGTGCCGTCCAGCCGCGCCGATCCCGTCGGCCGGCCCGGGGCGAGGCCGAAAGGCGCGAAACAACTCATGCTCTTGCCCGATCCCGACGCGCCGACCAGCGCCGTGCAGCGCCCGCGCCGCACGTCGAATGCCACATCGTGCAGGATCGGCGTCTTGCCGATCGTCAGCAACAACCGCTCGACGATATAGACGCTCATCGCGCCATCCGCCCGCGAAGCCCTTCGCCGACACGATTGAGCGCCACCACCAGCGTCACCAGCACAGCGCCGGGAACGAGCAGCGTAAGCGGCGCGATGTCCATGTCGTCGGCGCCGTCATGGACCAGGATGCCGAGCGACGTCAGCGGCTCCTGAACGCCCAGGCCGAGAAAGGAGAGGAAACTCTCCACCATCACCACCTGCGGCACCGTGAGCATCAGATAGGCAATCGCCACCGGAGCGACATTGGGCAGGATATGCTCCGTCATCCGCGCCTGCACCGATGCCCCGGCGGCTTCGCTCGCCACGATGAAGGGGCGATTCTTCAGCGTCATCACCTGCCCGCGCACGACGCGCGCCATCGTCAGCCATTCGACGGCCCCGATGCCGAGAAAGACGAGCAGGATCGAGCGGCCGAATACCACCATCAGCACGATGACGACGAACATGAATGGGAGCGCATAGAGGGCGTCTACGATGCGCATCATCACTTCGTCGACGCGCCCGCCGAACCATCCGGCCACCGCGCCCCATGCCGTTCCGATCAGCAGCGCGACCAGCGCCGCGGCAGTCGCCACCGCAAGCGTCACGCGGGTGCCTGCCAGCGTGCGCGCCAGCAGATCGCGCCCGATGCTGTCCGTGCCCAGCGGATGTCCCGCGCTGAACGGCGCGGCGCGAACCGCGTCCCAATCGATATCGGCATAGCCCCAGGCGAGCAGCGGCGGCAGCAGCAGCGCGGCAAGCGCGATGACCGCAACCGTCGTGATCGCGCCCCTCATTCGCGCGCTCGCGGATCGAGCAGGCCGTAGAGCAGATCCGCGATCAGATTGAAGAGCAGGATCAGCCCGGCATAGAGAATCACCACCCCCATCACGAGCGGATAATCGCGGTTGAGCGCGCCCTGCACGAAATAGCGGCCAAGTCCCGGCAGTCCGAACACCGTTTCGATCACCACTGCGCCGGTCAGCAGGCCTGCGGCGGCGGGCGCGAGATAGCTGACCACCGGAATCAGTGCGGGCGGCAGCGCATGATGCCACAGCACCACGAAGGGCGGCAGGCCACGCGCGCGCGCGGTGCGCACATGATCCTGCGCCAGCGTCGCCGATAGGCCGGTCCGCGTCAGCTTGGCGACTGCGCCCGCGACGGGCATTGCCAATGCGATGACCGGCAGGACCAGTGACGCCGGACCGCCCAGCCCCGCCACGGGCAACCAGTTGAGCCAGAGCGCGAAAATCAGCGCCAGCACGGGCCCGGTAACGAAGCTCGGCAGCGCCACCGAAAGCGATGCGGCGAGGTCGATCGCGCGGTCGGCCAGACTGCCCGGACGCAGCGCCCCGGCGATTCCGCCGCCCACCCCCAGCACCAGCGCGACGATCAGCGCCAGCCCGCCGAGCATAAGCGACACCGGCAGGCCCTGCGCGATCAGCGCGGAAACCGTGAAGTCCTTATAGACCAGCGACGGCCCGAAATCGCCCTGCGCCAGATTGGCCAGATAGCGGCCAAGCTGTTCGAGCAGCGGCCTGTCGAGCCCATAGGCGCGATCGAGCGCGGCGCGCGTGGCGTCGCTCAGCGGGCGCTCGGCGTCGAAGGGACTGCCGGGCGCCGCGCGCATCAGGAAAAAGGAAGCAAGGACGACCGCGAACAGGGTCGGGATCGCCGTGGCAAGTCGGCGCAGCAGGATTGCCCGCAAGCGCCCGGCCCCCTGTCGTTACTGCGGCGTGGAGGCCGAAGCGTCGCGACCGTCGCCCTCCGGCGCGGCGACGATGTCGCGCGTCGTGTTGCTCTTGTCGACGACATTGGTGTCGGTGCTGCCTGCGGCCGAACGGATGCCCTGCTGGGCAACGCCGCGATCGGCCTGATCGAGCGTCGCCGATTCGGCGGCGCTACGCTGCGCCGGGCCGCCGAACAGCGCCTCGAGCGCCTGATCGGAAGCGGTCGCGCCGGCGCGCGCGGCGCCCGGGCGGGGCGGCACAAGCGAATAATCGGGCGGAATCACCAGCGGCGCCTGGCGCGAAACGGCGAATTCGTCGGGGCGATCGCGGTTCAGCCCGGAACTGCCGCAGCCCGAGACCAGCACGGCACTGGCGAGCACGGCGGCGATCGGCAGCATCTTACGCATTGACTTCATTCTCCATCTACGGCCGCTCGACCACATCCTTGTCGCGCACGAACAATGCGCGGAACAGCAAAATCACGACTCCGATCGTAATGGCTGCATCGGCGACATTGAAGACCAAAAACGGCCGCCATGTCCCGAAGTGCAGATCGGCGAAATCGACGACGAAACCGAGACGCGAGCGATCGAGGATATTGCCCAGCGCACCGCCCAGCACCATGCCGAGCGCGACGATGTCCCAGATCTTCTTTTCGCGCCACATCCAGATAGCGACGCCGATCGCGATCGCCCCGGTAAGCATCACCAGCGCCCAGCGCATCGCATCGTTATTCGCCTCAAGCAGCCCCAGCGAAACGCCGACATTGGGCACGAACCGCAGATCGAAAAAGGGCAGCAGCCTCTGCAGATAGCCCAGATCGCCAATGTCCATATTCCGGGCCAGGCGCTCCTGAACCAGCGCGATATCAACGCCCAGCAGGCCGATCACTACCAGCTTGCTGATCTGATCGACAACGAAGATCAGCACCGCCGTCGCCAGCCCGATTCCGCGCGAAACATTCATGGATTCACCACCTCGCTGCAGCGGTCGCACAAAGCGCCCTCTTCGGCAACTTCGGGCAGGTGCCGCCAGCACCGGCCGCATTTGTCATAGTCCGTCCGAGTGACGGTGACATCGCCATCGCGTTTCGCGACTGACGCGACGATGAACAGCTCGGCGAGCGTCACTTCGTCCATCGGCAATTCGGGCACGGTCACGGCGGCTTCGTTGCTCGAACGGATCGTCTTTTCGCGGCGATAGGGCTCGATCGCCTCGGTCACGCGCTCGCGAAGGCTGCGCACCGCCGCCCAGTCGGCATCAAGCCTGTCGTGCGACAAATCGGGCAGCTGCGGCCATTCGAGGAAATGGACCGATCCGTCCTCGCTCGGGAAGCGCGCCTGCCACACTTCCTCCGCCGTAAAGGCGAGGACCGGCGCGGCATAGCGGACCAGCGCATGGAACAGCGTGTCGAGCACGGTGCGATAGGCGCGCCGCTTGGCGTCGTCCTTCGCGTCGCAATAGAGGCAATCCTTGCGGATATCGAAGAAGAAGGCCGACAGGTCCTCATTCGCGAAATCGGTGAGCGCGCGGATATAGACGTCGAATTCGTACTTCTCCGCCGCCTCGCGCAGCGTCGTGTCGAGATCGCCGAGCAAGTGGAGCACATAGCGCTCCAGCTCGGGCATATCCTTCACATCCACCTTTTCAGCGTCGGTAAAGCCGTCGAGCCCGCCGAGCATGTACCGAAAACTGTTCCGCAGCTTGCGATAGGCGTCCGACGTGCCTGCCAGCACCTGCTTGCCGATGCGCACATCCTCGAAATAATCGGTCTGCGCGACCCACATGCGCAGGATGTCGGCGCCCGATTCCTGAATGATCTTGAGCGGATCGACGACATTGCCGAGCGACTTGGACATCTTGCGCCCCTTGTCGTCGAGCGCGAAGCCATGCGTCAGCACCGCCTTGTACGGCGGCTCGCCGCGCGTGCCGCAGCTTTCCAGCAGCGACGACTGGAACCAGCCGCGATGCTGGTCCGACCCTTCGAGATAGAGGTCGGCACGCACGCCCTCGCCATAGCGCGCTTCGAGCACGAAGGCGTGGGTGCTGCCCGAATCGAACCACACGTCGAGAATGTCGGTGACGACTTCGAATTCGTCGATGTCGTATTTGTCGCCGAGGATCTTCTGATGATCGGCGGCAAACCATGCGTCGGCGCCGCCTTCGCGAAATGCGTCGAGGATCGCGGCATTGACCCATTTGTCGCGCAGATATTCGCCGGTCTTCTTGCGGACATAGAGCGGGATCGGCACGCCCCAGGCGCGCTGGCGGCTGATCACCCAGTCGGGGCGGCCGTCGACCATCGAGCGGATACGGTTCTTCGAGCGTTCGGGCACCCAGCGAGTCCGCTCGATCCCGTCGAGCGCGAGTTCGCGCAGCGTCGGGCCGTTATGCGTCGACATGGGAAGCTCGCCGCCGAACGGGCTGGGCACATCGACCGCGACCGGATCGGCGCCCTTGTCCATCGGAATGAACCATTGCGGGGTGCAGCGATAGATGAGCGGCGCCTTTGAGCGCCAGCTGTGTGGATAGCTGTGCCGCGTGCTTTCATCGTTACGCGCCGAAAGCAGCGCCCCGACTTCCTTCAGATCCGTGCAAATCGGACCATCGGGGGCCAGCAGCTTCTTGTTGATGACTGACAGCGACTTATCGACTGGCCACGGCCAGTTTTCGCGATACCGCCCATCACCTTCAACCGCGAATACGGGACGCAGCGGCAGTTCAGACGTACCAAGTTCATCCGCATACTGCTTACACAGCAGGAAATCGTCCTCGCCATGATCGGGCGCCATATGGACCAGGCCGGTGCCGGCATCGGTGGTGACGAAATCGCCCGGCAGCAGCGGGCGCGGCGTCGCGTAGAAGCCGCCGAGCTTGTGCATCGGGTGACGCGCCTTGGCGCCGGCTAGGTCGGAGCCCTTGTACTTCTTTAAATCAGTGATCTCGCTGAGCTTCGTGTTTAGCCAATCGGGACGCTGAGATGGCCTCACTGCCGTGGCCACAATCTCGGCCTCTTCATCATGGGAGGGAAACTTGCCCACACGCCGCAAGAACTCAGTGTAAAGCGCGTGCTCGGCAGCCACCAGGACTTGCTTGCCTTCCACCTCAGTCAGCCAGTATTCAACCTCTGGTCCATAAGCCAAAGCCTGATTCACCGGGATCGTCCACGGGGTCGTAGTCCAGATTACCGCATGCGCGCCGACCAGTTCGGGCGCGTTCGGCGCTTCGACAATCTCGAACGCCACGTCGATCTGAGTCGAGGGGATGTTCTCATATTCGACTTCGGCTTCGGCGAGCGCGGTCTTTTCGACCGGGGACCACATCACCGGCTTGGCGCCGCGATAGAGCTGGCCGCTTTCGGCGAACTTCAGAAGCTCGCCCGCGATGATCGCTTCGCTTTCAAAGCGCATGGTGAGATACGGGTCTTCCCAATCGCCCATCACGCCCAGCCGCTCAAACTGTTCGCGCTGCACCGCCACCCATTTTTCCGCGTACGCACGGCATTCGGCGCGGAAGGCGACCGGATCGACTTCGTCCTTGTTGAGCTTCTTCTTGCGATACTGCTCCTCGACCTTCCATTCGATCGGCAGGCCGTGGCAATCCCAGCCGGGGACATAGGGCGCGTCCTTGCCCAGCAGTGACTGCGAGCGGACGACGATGTCCTTCAGGATCTTGTTGAGCGCATGGCCCATGTGAATGTCGCCATTCGCATAGGGCGGGCCGTCGTGGAGCAGGAAGCGTTCGCGCCCGGCGCGCTGTTCACGCAGCCGATCGTAAATGCCGATCCGTTCCCAGCGTTCGAGAATGCCGGGCTCCTTGCTGGCAAGGCCCGCCTTCATGGGGAAATCGGTCTTCGGCAGGAAGACGGTGTCGCGCCAGTCGCGCTTGGTGTCGGTTGCGTCGGTCATGGGTATCGCGCCGATTAGAGGATGCGCGCGCGCATGCAAAGCGTCAGTTGCGTGTTTCGCGCTGTCTATTCCTCCCCCGGAGGGGGAGGGGGACCGCGAAGCGGTGGAGGGGTAGTAGCGTCCTGCGGTGTGCTTTGGGCTCTTACCCCTCCACCATGCTGCGCATGGTCCCCCTCCCCCTCCGGGGGAGGAACTTGCGAAGCCCCGTCCTGCCCTCCTCCAGCGGCCCGCGAGAAGAAGGACGGCGATTCGACAGGCTCAACGCAAACGGGCGAAGGTTATTCGGGCTTCGCCAGCGCCGCCCTGGCATCCTCGCAATCGCGGGCGATCTGGGCTTTCAGCGCATCCATATCGTCGAACTTCGCTTCGGGGCGCAGATAGTCGATTAGCTGCACTTCGATCGTCTGCCCGTAGAGATCGCCTGAAAAATCGAAGAAATAGGGTTCGAGCAATTCCACCGGCGGATCGATCATCGGGCGAATGCCGAGATTGGCGACGCCGTCGACCAGCCGCCCGTCGGGCAGGCGCCCGCGCACCGCATAGACGCCGTAGGCGGGCCGCAGATACGGGCCGAGCGCCAGATTCGCAGTCGGCCAGCCGAGCTGCCGCCCGAGTTTGGCGCCGGGCTCCACCACGCCCTCAATCGCGAAGGGCCGCGTCAGCAGCGCCGCCGCCGCGCGCGGCTTGCCCGCCTTGAGCAATTCGCGAATCCGGCTGGACGAGACGGTTTCCCCGGCGCCCGCGACCGGCGAGACGGTTTCGACGCCGAACCCCATCGCCGCGCCCAGCTCGCGCAGCACCGGGACATTGCCTTCGCGGCCCTTGCCGAAGGTAAAATCGCCGCCCGTCACCACGCCCGCAGCGCCGATCGCCTCGACCAGCCGCTGGCGTGCATATTCGTCGGCATGGAGGCTCGCCAGTTCGGCATCGAATTTGAAGACGAGCATCGCGTCGGCCCCCGCCGCGCCGAACAGCCGCTGGCGCTGATCGAGCGTAGTCAGCCGGAACGGCTCGGCCTCGGGCACGAAATAGCGGACCGGGTGCGGATCGAAGGTCGCGACGATCGCCGGGCGCCCCTCGCGCCGCGCCCAGTCGATAGCGCGACCCGCCACGGCCTGATGGCCGAGGTGAAATCCGTCGAAATTACCGAGCGCGACGATACCGCCGCGCAAATGGGGCGGGACCGCCGAGCTGCCGTCCAGCCGCTCCATGTCTCGCGCCTATAGCGAGAGCGGGCTCGCTTTCAAATGCCGCGAATCTGAGGGCGTGGTCATATCCGGCGTTCAAGCGTCACGAAGCTGTATCCGGGACGGCCATCGGCTGGATCATGGTAATCGCGCGCAGTCTCGTACCAGTGCGCCGGATCGAATGGCGGCACGCTTGCATCGCCCTCCGGCTCGGCATGGACTTCGGTGAGTTCGATGCGATCGGCGCGGTCGAGGAACAGCGCGAAGACTTCGGCGCCGCCGATCACTGCGATTTCGGGCGCATCGCCCGCCAGCGCAAGCGCCTCCTCTGGCGAATGCGCGACTTCGGCGCCTTCCGCCGACCAGCCTGTATCGCGCGTCAGCACGATATGGCGGCGACCGGGCAGCGGCGCGGGAAAGCTCTCGAACGTCTTGCGCCCCATCACCATCGGCTTACCCATCGTTTGCGCCTTGAACCGCTTTAGATCGGCGGGCAGACGCCAGGGCAAATCGCCGTCGCGGCCGATGACGCCGTTATCGGCGCGGGCGAGGTGAAAGGTGACGATCATCGAATTCCTCCCCCGGAGGGGGAGGGGGACCATGCAAAGCATGGTGGAGGGGTAAGAGCCGCAAGCGCTGCCGCAGGAGGGCAATACCCCTCCACCGCTTCGCGGTCCCCCTCCCCTTCCAGGGGAGGAATTTTTATAGGCTCGATCACACCGCCACCGGCGCCTTGATGTGCGGCTGGGCGGCATAATCGTGGATCACGAAATCCTCATATTCATAGGCGTCGATCGATGGCGGACGGCGCAGGATTTCGAGGCGCGGCAGCGGCCCCGGCGTACGCGACAATTGCTCGCGCGCCTGCTCCAGATGGTTCGAATAGAGGTGGCAATCGCCGCCGGTCCACACGAAGTCGCCGACCTCCAGATCGCATTGCTGGGCAAGCATGTGCGTGAGCAGCGCATAGCTGGCGATGTTGAACGGTACGCCGAGAAAAATGTCGGCCGAGCGCTGATAGAGCTGGAGCGAGAGCCTTCCGTTCGCGACATGGCACTGGAACAGGCAATGGCACGGCGCCAGCGCCATCGCATGCAGCTCGCCCGGATTCCATGCCGAAACCACCATGCGGCGCGAGGCGGGGTTCGTCTTCAGCGTGTCGATCAGCTCGGCGATCTGATCGATATGCTTGCCGTCGGCCGATTCCCAGTCGCGCCACTGCTTGCCGTAGACCGGGCCGAGATCGCCGGTTTCGTCGGCCCATTCGTCCCAGATGCTCACCTTGCGCTCCTGCAGCCAGCGGACATTGGTGTCACCGCGCAGGAACCACAGCAATTCGACCAGAATCGATCGGATATGCAGCTTCTTGGTCGTCAGCAGCGGAAAGCCGCGCGACAGATCGAAGCGCATCTGATGGCCGAACACGCTGCGGGTGCCCGTGCCGGTGCGGTCCATCTGCTCGGCGCCATCGGCAAGTGCGCGGGCCATGAGGTCGAGATATTGCTGCATGGCTCCGGCTTAGAGTGCCGCGCCCGCCGCGCCAAGCCCGCCGCGTCGGGACAGCGCATTCGATCCGATGCGGAGATAAACCCCTTCGCTTCGGAGGCGCCTGCGCTTCGGTTGGCGCGCAAGCGCGTGCATTCTGGCGGCATGACGTCACTTCTCCTCGAACCGGCGGAAAGCGGAACCGCGCGAATGCTCGACGGACCGGCCGCAGCGTACCGGCTGTTTGCCGGACTTTCCGATGCGCCGCGCGAACTGGCGGTTTTCGCTTATGTCGATGCCGCCGGCACGCTGCTGGGGCTGCGTCATGCGCCGGGCGAGGCAGTGGACAGCTGCGCCATTCCCGTGCGCGCGGTGGCAGGGGATGCGCTGGCGTTCGGCGCGTGCGGGCTGGTCATGGCGCACAACCATCCGAGCGGCGACCCCACCCCCAGCCGCGGCGATCGCGAGGCGACGCGCGGTCTCGCACGCGCGCTGGGTCCGCTCGGCGTGCGGGTGATCGATCATCTGGTGTTCGCGCGCCGGGGCACGACCAGCTTTCGCGCGCTCGGCTGGCTCTAGGGGCTAGGCGTCGGTGCGGGCGAAGCGCCTTGATCGGTGCAGGGCATGATGTCGGACGGCTCCGGCCGGGGTCCCTCCGCCCGGAAGACCGCGAGATAGCCGCCCGCCGACGGCATCGATTCAATCCGCAGCATGCGATAGCCGACTGCGGCGAACTCGCATTGGAGCAGGCCCGGCGGGGTGCCGTGCTGCGCGACAGGCCGATCGGCATCGACGACCACCACTTCGCCTTCGGGCCGCATCGCGGGGCGCATGTTCCACAGGAAGTGATAGGGCTTCTCGATCTCGTGATACATGTGCACCATCAGCACGCGATCGAAACTGTCGGGCGGCAATTTGGGATCGTCGGGATCGCCCAGCCGGACACTGACATTGTCCAGCCGTTCGCGCGCCACACGCGTCGCCAGCGCATCGCGCACGGCGGGCACGATATCCTCGGCCAGCACGCGCCCTTCGGGACCGACACGCTGCGCGAGGCGGATGGTGTAATAGCCTTCGCCGGCACCGATATCGGCGATCGTCATCCCCTTCTGGATGCCGACCCGATTCATCACTTCGCCGGCTTCGTTGAGACGATCGCGTGCCTCCTCGCTCGACCAGCGGCTGGAAACGATCGGTGCGGACGCGCGTGGGGATGCGGGAAAGCCGTCGGCGTCGCGCGGTACGTCGCCGTCATCGCCCCCGGAGCATGCCGCCAGCAGGGCCGCCGCGGCAATGCCACCCCAGTTTCTCAATCGACGTCCTCCACCTCAACCGCCTCGCCGGTAACGCGCTGCGACAGAGCAGCAGCCATAAAGGGATCGAGGTCGCCGTCCAATACATCGGAAGGCGCAGTGGATGTCACGCCCGTGCGCAGATCCTTCACCATCTGATAGGGCTGAAGGACATAGGAGCGGATCTGGTGGCCCCAGCCGATATCGGTCTTGGTGGCGTTTTCCGCGTTTGCCGCGGCTTCGCGCTCCTGCAATTCGCGTTCGTAAAGCCGCGCACGCAGCTGATTATAGGCTTCGGCGCGATTCTTGTGTTGCGAACGCTGGTTCTGGCACTGGACGACGATGCCCGTCGGCAAATGGGTGATGCGCACCGCCGAGTCGGTCGTGTTGATGTGCTGCCCGCCCGCGCCCGACGCGCGATAGGTGTCGATGCGCAGTTCGGCGTCGTTGATCTCGATATCGATATCGTCGTCGATCACCGGATAGACCCACACGCTCGAAAAGCTGGTGTGGCGCCGCGCCGAGCTGTCATAGGGCGAAATGCGGACCAGGCGATGCACGCCGCTTTCGGTCTTGGCATAGCCATAGGCGTTCTCGCCCTTGATCAGCAGCGTCGCCGACTTGATCCCCGCCTGTTCGCCGGCGTGATAATCGACCAGCTCGACCTTGTAGCCGTGGCGTTCGGCCCAGCGGGTATACATGCGCTGGAGCATTTCGGCCCAGTCGTTCGATTCGGTGCCACCCGCGCCCGAATTGATTTCGAGATAGGTGTCGTTGGCGTCGGCCTCGCCCGAAAGCAGCGCCTGCACCTTGTCGCGCTCGGCGCGCTGGGCGAGCGCGGCGAGGGCCTCGGTCCCTTCGTTCGCCATCTCGTCATCGCCTTCGGCCTCGGCCATTTCGATGAGTTCGGCGGTGTCCTTCAATTCGCGCTCGATCTCGCGCGTGGCGGTGATCGACTCATCGAGCCGCCGCCGTTCGCGCATCACGTCCTGCGCTTCCTTGGGATTGTCCCACAGGCTCTGGTCCTCGACGCGCGCGTTGAGCTCGTCGAGCCGGCGCACCGCGCGGTCCCAGTCGAGGAAACGGCGCAGCAGCGCCAGAGCCTCTTTGATATTGTCCACATGGGCCTGCGCTTCGGCGCGCATTGCTCGTCACTCCACCAACAGAAAAAGCGTCCACCGGCGGCCTGCCGGCGCCCCGTGCCCAAGAAAAAATGCATGGCCCTGGCGCGAGTCTCCCGGCGACGGGCCGGAACGGATCGGCTGGCCGCCCTAGTAGATACCGCCCTCTCTTTGCAAGAATTCGCTGTCGCGCGGGCCGTCATCCTGGCGTGGCGCGGCACGTTCACGCGGCTTGTCCGCTTCTGCTTCCTCCTCGTCGCGATTACGGCGACGCGGCTCGCTTTCCGGCTTAAACGCTTCCCAGATGACGCTGGCATGCGGCTCGCCCGAGGGCCAGCTGCCGAAGACCGGCTTGCCGGTCGCGCGGTCGATGCGCACCATGCGGATGCCCGGCGGCGCACGGAACGCCTCGACCGGAAGTCCCTCGAACGCCTGTTTCGCGAAAGCCTTGAAGATCGGCGCGGCGACGGTGCCGCCCTGGGCATAGCGGCCGAGATTGGTCGGACTGTCATAGCCGATGTAAAGCCCGCCGATCATCTGCGGGATACCGCCCATGAACCAGACGTCGGTCGGGCCGGTCGTCGTGCCGGTCTTACCCATCATCGGCCTGTCGAGTTCGCGCAGCGTCGTCGCGGTGCCGCGCTGGACGACGCCTTCGGTGATGTGGACCATCTGATAGGCGGTCATCGGATCGAGCACCTGGCGGCCGCGCATCTGCGGGCGCGGCATCGGCCTGCCGTCCCAGTCCGGCGCGTTGCAGCCTTCGCATGCGCTCCAGTTTTCGGGCCAGATCACCGTGCCGTGGCGATCCTGGACATAATCGATCAGCGTCGGCGTGAGCGCGCGACCGTGATTGGCGAGGATCGAATAGGCATTCACCATCCGCATCACTGTCGTCTCCCCCGCGCCGAGCGCATAGGAGAGATAGGGCGGGAATTGCTGACGGCTGACGCCGATGCGCTGGATCAGGTCGACGACATGCTCCATGCCGACATCGTTGGCGATGTGCACCGTCATCAGGTTGCGCGACTGTTCGATGCCCCAGCGCAGCGTCTTGGGTCCCGCGCCGCGCGCATTACCGAAATTGCGGAAGCATTTTTCGCCCAGATCCGCCCCCTGCCACACGCAAAGCGGCTCGTCATTGACGATAGAAGCGGGCGTCATCCCCTGTTCGAGCGCGGCCGAATAGACAATCGGCTTGATCGTCGAGCCCGGCTGGCGCTGCGCCTGGGTGGCGCGATTGAACGCCTGGATGCGGCTGTCGAAGCCGCCCTGCATCGCCATCACCCGGCCGTTGCGCGGATCCTCGATCACCATGCCGCCGGAAATGCGCGGAATCGCCCGCAGCGCGAAATTCGATCCTTGCGGCGCGACGGCGATGATGTCGCCGGGCTTGAGCGCGTCGAAGGCCCGGCCGCCCTTGCCGCGCACCGCCATTGCCGCCGCCGAAGCGGGCAGCCCGCCGGTGCTGCCGTCCTCAAATCCGATTTCGGCGCTGTCGCCTTCGCGCGAAATCACGATCGCGGCGCGCCAGTCCTCGTAATCGATGCCGATATTGGTGTTGAGCAGCGCCTGGCGCCAGTCGCCGTCGCTGATGTCGACATTGCGAATCGCGCCGTTCCAGCCGCGCCCGCGATCGAAGCGGACCAGCCCGTCGCGCAGCGCCTGCTGGGCATATTGCTGGAGATCGGGACGCAGCGACGTGCGCACCCACAGGCCACCCGAATAGACGCTGTAGGGCCCGTCCTCGTCGGTCTCGCCGAACTTGTCGATCAGGCGACGGCGCACTTCCTCGACGAAATAGCCGCCGACACGTTCGAATTTGGGCGTCTGGCGCGGCACGGTACCGAGCGGTTTGGCGACCGCGGTCTGATATTGTTCCTCGGTGATGAAGTCGTTGCGCAGCATTTCGCTGAGCACCCAGTTGCGCCGTTCCAGCGCGCGATCCGCATGCCGCTCGGGCGTATAGTTAGCCGGCCCCTTGGGAAGGATTGCGAGATAGGCCATCTGCTCCAGCGAAAGGTCGTCCAGTTCCTTGCCGAAATAGGCATGGCTGGCCGCCTCGACGCCGCCGGCATTGCGGCCCAGTTCGATCGAATTGAGATAGAGTTCGAGGATCTGCTCCTTGGTGAGCGTATCCTCCATGCGCCAGGCAAGGATCGCTTCCTTGAGCTTACGCATATAGCTCGATTCGTTGCCGACGAGCAGGTTCTTGGCGACCTGTTGCGTGATCGTCGAGGTGCCGCGCGGGGTTTCGCCGCGGATCAGCCCCTGAAAGGCGGCGCGGGCGAGGCCGGGATAATCGAGCCCGTGATGCTCGAAGAAGCTGCGGTCCTCGGCGGCCAGATAGGCCTTGACCAGCAGATCGGGATATTCGTTGTAGCTCAGCTGGACGCGCCGCTCGCGCGCATAGCTGTGAATCGGCTCGCCATTATAGTCGCGGACATAAGTCGGCAGCGGCGGCTCATAGGTGCGCAGCGTATCGACCGAAGGCAGGTGCCGCGCGACAAGCAGCCACAGCAGGAATGCCGCGATCCCGGCGAACAGCGCCATCCAGGCGAGCACGCGGAACCACCAGCGACGCCGGATCTTGTCGAACGCGCCGCTGAGCCCGCCGATATCGCGCTTGAGGCGCAGCTTGATGCTGGAGAGTTCGACGTCGACCATATCGGCGGCGGTTTAGCAAGTTTCCGGGCCGATGCCAGCCTGCTGGACGCGCTATGTGCCGATCGGGGGCAGCGGCGCCGCGCGGGCTGCCATTGTCGCGCTGTGCGACAAATACCGCCACGTGTGCCCGACCGCCTCCGGGTGCTCTATAATGAGGCCCGGAGGGGACGGGACCATTGCCGTATCGTATCGATTTTTTCCGCGGTTCAGCGCGACGCCATCTGCGTGGCGAAATGCACCTCGACCGCGTGGCGGACGGTTTGCGCGACGCGCTCCTGCCCTTCGCGCGAGGCGAGGAAGCGCGCGTCCGAGGCATTGGAGATATAGCCGGTTTCGAAGAGCACCGACGGCACGTCGGGCGCCTTGAGCACCAGCAGCGACGCCATTCGGTGAAAATTGTCCTTCACCGGCATGCGCGGCTGTGCTTCGCGGCCGAGCAGCCGGGCGAAGCGTGCCGACACGTTCATCGTCTCGCGCTGGGTAAGGTCGATCAGCAGCGTGGAGATGTCGGGGCTGGCATCGCCCAGATCGACGCCCGCAATGATGTCGGCCTTGTTCTCGCGCGCGGCGAGGCGGGCGGCCTCGCGATCCGATGCGACTTCGGAGAGGGTATAGACCGTCGCTCCCGTCGCCGAATGGTTGCCCGCGCTGTCGCAATGGATCGAGATGAACAGCTCGGCGCCCAGCCGGCGGGCGATTTCGAACCGTTCGCGATGGACCAGATAACGGTCATCCTCGCGCGTCAGCGCGACGCGGACCCGGCCCGAAGCGACCAGCGCATCCTTGATCGCCAGCGCGACTTTCAGCGTGACGTCCTTTTCATACAGGTCGCCGTCGGGCGAAATCGCGCCGGGGTCATGACCGCCATGTCCCGCGTCAATCACCACCAGCGGGCGCGAATCATCGGCGCCATAGACGCGCGGAAGCGAAACCGGAGCGGGTCGCGGCGGCACCGCGATCGTTTCGGTATAGCGCGGCTGCGGCTCGGCGGCGGCATAGCTGAAGGGCGGCAGGAACCGCATCTTGCCTTCGGCGGCGGCACGCGCGAAGCGGGCGTCGTCCACCGTGCGCAGTTGCAGCGTCAGCGTGCGGCCGTCGCTTCCGAACCGACCCTCGGTGAGGATCGCCGGGCGCGAAAGATCAAGCACCACGCGCGCACCGCCGGGATGCGCGCCCTGACGGATGCCCGCAACCGGGCCGCCGGCATAGGCACGGCCGCCGGGCCGTGCGCCTGTGATGTCCAGTGCGATACGTTGCGGGCCCGCGAGCAGGAAGGCGCTTGCCTGCCCGGTCGGAGCATCGAAACGAACGACCACTCGGTCGCCCTGTACGCGGACATCCTCGACGGATTGCGCCCAACTCGGAACGCCGGTCAACCAGCCGGCGAGAAGGGCGATCATCGTAAACACCCGAGCGATATGCCGCGCCAGGCTGTGGGGGGTCCAGCCTAAATGCATAAAAGGGGATACTCTTGTTACTCGATACGCTTGCGATCCCTGACAAGCGTTTCCCTAAGCCTTGCGCTCTCAAGTCACCGTCAACGGGCGAAGTTAATTCGCTGGTGACCATGAAAATCACGCAGTCCTAATTGCATGGCGACAGTTGCCGCATCCTTCATGCGGTGCTAGGCATCACCACGTTAGTGGGTTTGCGTATTGCGAATTCCACCCGCCGCAGCCGGCTTCTCCGGCGCGGAAATTCAGGTTGACGCTGCATGAGGCATTTTCCCCGAGGTCCCGAACGCATTGCCGCCACGGCATTGCGCGTGGGCGCGGTGGAGCATCCGGGCCGCTGGTTCGGACGTGCCGATGCTGCAGACACGATTCAGATAACCAGCATCGCCGGCCAATTGCCGGCGATCCCCGTACCCCGCGCGCCGAAGTCGCCGAAAGGCCGGCGCGCCCGGAGAATCATAAATGACAATGCGTATGCTGATCGACGCACGCCACCGGGAGGAGACCCGGGTGGCCGTCGTCAAGGGACACCGAATCGAGGAGTTTGATTTCGAAAGCGCCGAGCGCAAGCAGCTCAAGGGCAATATCTATCTGGCGAAAGTAACCCGCGTCGAACCGTCGCTGCAGGCGGCGTTCGTCGACTATGGCGGCAATCGCCACGGCTTCCTCGCCTTTTCCGAAATCCACCCCGATTATTACCAGATTCCCAAGGAAGACCGCGACGCGCTGCTCGCCGAAGAGGCCGAGCATGCCGCGCAGGAAGCCGCGCTGCGCGCCGAAGAGGAAGTCGACGAGGAAGACGGCGCCGAAGGCGAAGTCGAAGTGCTCGAACGCCTCTCCGACGAGGATGAGGAAGCCGAGGACGGCGGCGAAGAGGAGGATGGCGAGGACGCCGAGGCTTCCGGGAACAAGAAGCGCCGCCGCGGCAAGAAGAAGGACAGCGCCGCCGACGAGCTGCGCAAGCGCCGCATGGACCTGCGCCGCCGCTACAAGATCCAGGACGTGATCCGCCGCCGTCAGGTGCTGCTCGTCCAGGTCGTCAAGGAAGAGCGCGGCAACAAGGGCGCCGCGCTGACCACCTATCTCAGCCTCGCCGGCCGCTATTGCGTGCTGATGCCCAACACCGCGCATGGCGGCGGCATTTCGCGCAAGATTTCGAACGCCGGCGACCGCAAGCGTTTGAAGACCATCATGTCGGAGCTCAAGCTGCCGCCGACGATGGGCTGCATCGTCCGCACCGCCGGACTTCAGCGCACCAAGACCGAGATCAAGCGCGATTTCGACTATCTCGCGCGATTGTGGGACGAAATCCGCGAAGGCACGCTGAAGGCGACGGCGCCCGCGCTGATCTATGGCGACAGCGATCTGATCAAGCGCGCGATCCGCGACATCTATAATCGCGAGATCGAGGAAGTGATCGTCGAGGGCGAGGAAGGCTATCGCCAGGCAAAGGACTTCATGAAGCTGCTCATGCCCAGCCATGCGCGGCGGGTGAAGCAATATGCCGACGCAGTGCCGCTGTTCCAGCGCAGCCATGTCGAGGATCAGCTGTCGGCGATGTATCACCCGGTCGTCCAGCTCAAATCGGGCGGCTATCTGGTGATCAACCCGACCGAGGCGCTGGTGTCGATCGACATCAACTCGGGCCGCTCAACCCGCGAGCATAATATCGAGCAGACCGCGACTGCGACCAACCTGGAAGCGGCGCAGGAAATCGCCCGCCAGCTGCGCCTGCGCGACATGGCGGGGCTCGTCGTCATCGACTTCATCGACATGGACCATTCGTCGAATGTCCGAAAGGTCGAGAAGGCGATGAAGGAAGCGCTCAAGAATGATCGTGCGCGCATCCAGGTCGGCCGGATCAGTGCCTTCGGCCTGATGGAAATGAGCCGCCAGCGGCTGCGCACCGGCGTTCTGGAAGCATCGACCGTCACTTGTTCGCATTGCGAAGGCACCGGCCTTGTCCGCACCGCCTCCTCGGCGGGGCTTTCGGCGCTGCGCCTGATCGAGGACGAGGCCGCGCGTGGACGCGGATCGCAACTCACGCTGCGTTCCAGCCAGGAAGCGGCCTTCTACGTCCTCAACAAGAAGCGCGCCGACATCGCCGAGATCGAGGAACGCTACGGCGTCAGTGTCGAAATCACGTCGGACGGCGAACTCGAAGGTGCGCGCATGTCGGTGGAAGCCTCCGGCCCGCCGCCCGCTCATGCGCCGCGCTTCGAGAAGCTCGCCGAGGAACCCGAAGAGGAAATCCTCGACATCGAAGAGGACGAAACCGAGGAAGAGGAAGCGCAGCAGGGATCGGACGACGGTTCGCGCAAGCGCCG
Source organism: Sphingosinithalassobacter tenebrarum (assembly GCF_011057975.1). Classification (GTDB taxonomy): domain Bacteria; phylum Pseudomonadota; class Alphaproteobacteria; order Sphingomonadales; family Sphingomonadaceae; genus Sphingomonas; species Sphingomonas tenebrarum. The sequence goes on from NZ_CP049109.1 coordinate 97,231, forward strand.
CCGTCGCCGTCGCGGACGGCGCGGTCGCACGCGTACCAACGACCAGGCGATCGATCAGGAAACCGACGATAACGGTGACGAGGGCGACGCTTCGGAGAACGGGGAAGGCGACACCGCCGAAGCCGATGACACCGAGAACGAAGCCTCCGACGAGAATGGCGAAGGCGCGCCGCGCAAACGCCGCCGTCGCGGTCGTCGCGGTGGCCGCCGCTCCAACGGTTCGGGCGAAACCACCGAAGAATCGAACGCCGATTCCGAACCCACCCAGGATGCGACGGCGGAGCCGGAGCCGACTGTAGACGCCACGCCCCAGCCGGTTGCCGAATCCGCGGAAACGACCGAAGCCGAAACCCCGGCCGAGGAGAAGCCCAAGCGTCGCCGCCGCCCGAAGGCACGGCCCGCCGCCGAAACGGAGGCCGGTGACGCCGCCCAGGCGACTCCGACCGACGCCGCTCCGGCAGAAGCCGAGACCGAAACGCCGGCCGCCGAAACCGAGGCGCCCGCAAAGCCCAAGCGCACGCGACGGAAAAAAGCCGATCCGGCCGCCGAAAACGCTGACGAAAGCCCGGCAGCGGCAGCCGAACCCGAAGCTCCGGCCAAACCGAAGCGGACGCGCCGCAAAAAGCCCGAACCCGCTGCGGGGCCTGCGGAAACCGGGACGGCCGAGCCCGCCGAAGCCGCAAAGCCCGAACCGGCGGAGACGGCATCCGAACCTGCTCCGGCGCCGGCAGAACCGGTCGTCGAGGAAGCAGCGCCGGAGCCCGCTCCCGAAGCGCCTGCCACGCCCGCGCAGCCCGAGCCGGTCGCGGCGCAGGCCGAGCAAGGCGCCGAGGACGACAGCGGCGAACCGCCGCGTCGCGGCTGGTGGCAACGCACCTTCGGGGCCTGATCGGGGCAGCCATTCCTGCTGAAGCGCGGCCGGATACCGGACGCGCTTCAGCGGCGGTTCAGGGGGAAATCATAGGAGCCGAGCATCCGCGCATTGCCGCCGGACGCCGGGGGAGCGATACTATGCCCATGAAACGCTTTGCCATGATCCTGGCGTGCCTGTGCCTGTTCGGGCTGGCGGCGCGCCCGGCATCGGCGCAGACGATGCTGCGCGACGCCGAAACCGAAGCGTTGCTCGCCGATATCTCGCGCCCGATCATCATCGCTGCGGGGCTGTCGCCCGACAATGTCCGCGTCGTGCTGCTGCAGGACAAGTCGATCAACGCCTTCGTCGCGGGCGGGCAAACCGTCTATATCCATTCCGGGCTGATCGACGCCGCCGACAATCTCAACGAAGTGCAGGGCGTGATCGCCCATGAACTGGGGCATGTCGTCGGCGGGCATGTGCCGCTGCGCGGTGATGGCGGCGCGGGCAATATCTCGATCCTCAGCCTGGTGCTGGGCGCCGCGGCGATCGCCGCCGGATCGCCCGAAGCGGGCACCGGCATCCTGATGGCGGGCAATCGCGCGGCGCTGGGCAAGTATCTCGCCTTTTCGCGCAATCAGGAATCGGCGGCGGATGCCGCCGGCGCGCGCTTCCTCAATACAGCGGGCATCAATGGCGAAGGCATGATCACCTTCTTCCAGAAGCTGCAGAACATGGAATATCGCCTCGCCATTCCCCAGGACAACAGCTTCAATCGCACGCATCCGCTGAGCGGCGAGCGCATCAGCCATCTCGAGGGCGTGCTGCAAAGCGCGCCCGGCTGGCAGAAGCCGTCCGATCCGGCACTCGACCGGCGTTTCCGCCGCGTCCAGGCGAAACTGCGCGGCTTCGTCGACGATCCGCAGCAGACGCTGCGCCAATATCCGGCGAGCGATCAGTCGGTCGAGGCGCATTATGCGCGCGCCTATGCTTATCACCTTTCCGGCTATCCGCGCGAAGCCGCGCGCGAAACCGAGGCATTGGTCGCCGGCGATCCCGAAGATCCCTATTTCCTCGAGTTGCAGGGCCAGATCATGCTCGAAGCGGGCGATCCGCGCGGCGCGCTCGGCCCGCTGCGCAAGGCGACCGAGCTGTCCAACAATCAGCCGCTGATCGCGACGACCTTCGGCCACGCGCTGATCGCGACCGAGGATCGGCAATATCTCGACGAGGCGGAAAAGGTGCTGCGCCTCGCCGTGGCGCATGATCGCGAGAACCCGTTTGCCTGGTATCAACTCGGCATGGTGTACGAGCAGACCGGCGATCGCGCGCGTGCCGCGCTGGCCACGGCCGAGCGCGCGAGCATGACAGGCGACGCCGGGCTGGCGGCGATGAGCGCACGCGCGGCGCTGGCGGGACTCGAGGAGAATACGCCCGACTGGCTTCGGGCGCAGGATATCCTGCTGGTTTCGCAAAACGCGCTCGAGGACCAGGAACGTGACAGGTGAAGGAACGCAATCTCCGATGATGCAGGCATTGGTCCGCAAACCCTGGCTTCTCGCAGTCGGCTTCGTACTGGCGGCGATGTTCGGCGCCGGAATCTATGCCACGGCGCAGGCCGTCGCGCCCGACACCATTCCCGCGCCGGAACGCGCGCGCATGGAAAAGGTGGTGCGCGATTACCTCCTCGAGCATCCCGAAATCCTGCCCCAGGCGATGGAGCGGCTGCAACAGCGCCAGACCGCCAAGTCGATTGCCGACAATCGCAGCGCGGTATTCGATCCCTTCGCCGGCGCCTGGGCGGGCAATCCGCAAGGCGACGTGACCATTTCGGTCTATATGGACTATGCCTGCGGCTATTGCCGGGCGAGCCTGCCCGCGATCGACAAGCTGCTGAAAACCGACGGCAATGTCCGCATCATTTATCGCGAATATCCGATATTGAGCGACCAGAGCGTCACCGCCGCGCGCTGGGCGCTCGCCGCGGCGGAACAGGACAGGTTCCGCGTATTCCACGACGCGATGTTCGCGCAGGGCCAGCTCGACAGCGGCGCGATCGCCAGGGCCGCGCAACAGGCCGGGCTCGACCTCGCCCGCGCGCGCGCCGCGATCAACAGCGACCGTATCGAACAGGAATTGCGCGGCAATCACGCACTCGCGCGGTCGCTGGGCATCAGCGGCACCCCCGCCTGGGTGGTGGGCGATCGCCTCTATTCGGGCGCACTCGATTATTCGTCACTGAAAAGCGCGGTTTCGCTGGCACGACGGGAAAGCTGACGCGCGGCTGCTTGTCGCTGTGCCGCCGCGTTCCTACCTGATGGGTCCGGCTTCGCAGGGGCATCATGGACAGCATTCTTTCGGTACGCGGGGTCGGCAAGACCTACTCGTCAGGACATCGCGCGCTCGATTCGGTTGATCTCGATATCACCCGGGGCGAGATTTTCGCGCTGCTCGGGCCGAACGGCGCGGGCAAGACGACACTGATCAGCATCATCTGCGGCATCGTGACGCCCAGCAGCGGCACAATCCTGGTCGACGGACATGACGCGATCCGCGATCCGCGCGAGGCGCGCACCCGCATCGGGCTGGTCCCGCAGGAAACCGTGGTCGACATGTTCGAAACGGTCTGGTCCACCGTCCGCTTCAGCCGCGGCCTGTTCGGCAAGAAGATGGACAAGGCCTATTGCGAGCAGCTGCTCAAGGACCTTGCCCTGTGGGACAAGCGCGACAACCAGATCCGCGAGCTTTCCGGCGGGATGAAGCGCCGCGTGCTGATCGCCAAAGCGCTGAGCCACGAGCCCGACATCCTGTTCCTCGACGAACCCACTGCGGGCGTCGACGTCTCGCTGCGCCGCGAGATGTGGAAGCTGGTGACGGGCCTGCGCGAACGCGGCACCACCATCATCCTGACCACCCATTATATCGAGGAGGCCGAGGAAATGGCCGACCGGGTGGGCGTAATCGACAAGGGGCGGCTGCTGCTGGTCGAGGAGAAGGCCGCGCTGATGCACAAGCTGGGCAAGCGCGAGCTGACGCTGGCGTTGCAGGAGCCGATGGCGGCGCTGCCCGATGCGCTTGCCGACTGGCATCTCGCGCTCGAGGAAGAGGGGCATCGCCTGCGCTATACGTTCGACGCGCAGGCCGAACATACCGGCATCCCGTCGCTGCTGCGCAAGCTCGGCGAGCTCGATATCGGCTTCAAGGATCTGGAGACCGAAAAGTCGAGCCTCGAAGATATTTTCGTCGACCTGGTGGAGAAGGACCAGTGAGAGGTTTCAACGGACGCGGCGTCCTTGCCATCTATCGATTCGAAATGGCGCGCGCCTTGCGGACCATCTGGCAGAGCCTGGCCGCGCCGGTGATCACCACATCGCTCTATTTCGTCGTCTTCGGCGGCGCGCTGGGGAGCCGCATCCAGAGCGTCGACGGGACCGATTACGCCGCCTTCATCGTGCCCGGGCTTATCATGCTCTCGCTGCTGCAACAGAGCATTTCCAATGCCTCGATCGGCATCTACTTCCCCAAATTCACCGGCACGGTGTTCGAGCTGCTCTCGGCGCCGATATCGTCGATGGAAATGGTGCTCGGCTATGTCGGCGCGGCGGCGACCAAATCGATGGTCATCGGCCTGGTCATCCTCGCCACGGCGTCCTTCTTCGTCGATCTGAACATCCACCACCCCTGGGCGGTGGCGCTGTTCCTGCTGCTCACCAGCTTCGCCTTCAGCCTGTTCGGCTTCATCCTCGGCATCTGGGCCAAGAATTTCGAGCAGCTCAATTTCGTGCCGGTGCTGGTGGTAACACCGCTCACCTTTCTCGGCGGCGCCTTCTATTCGATCGACATGCTGCCCGAACCCTGGCGGACGGTGAGCCTGTTCAACCCAGTGGTCTATCTGGTCAGCGGCTTTCGCTGGAGCTTCTTCGACAAGGGCGATGTCGATATCGCCGTCAGCCTCGCCTTCACCGGCGGCTTCCTGGCGCTGTGCCTCGCCATCATCGCCGTCATCTTCCGCACCGGTTGGAAGCTGAAGAACTAACGGCCATTGCATACCCCCGTTCGGGCTGAGCCTGTCGAAGCCCTGTTCTTCTTTTCCAACGGAGCGAGGAAGGACGGCACTTCGACAAGCTCAGTGCAAACGGAGGGAGCGGGATCACGAATCCCGCCCACGACAAAGGCGAGCCCGCACGCGGACTCGCCTTTCGTGACTCGCGCGAACCGCCCCGCCGGGCGGCAGGCCGATTACTTGATCTTCGCTTCCTTGAACTCGACATGCTTGCGCACGACGGGATCATATTTGCGGAAGCTCAGCTTCTCGGTCTTGGTGCGCGGGTTCTTCTTGGTGACATAGAAGAAGCCCGTGCCTTCCGAGCTGACGAGCTTGATCTTCACGGTGGTCGGCTTGGCCATGACCCAGATCCTTCGGGATTCGCTAAAAACAAAAAAGCGCAGCCCACGCGAGCGCGGCCGCTGCCAGAGGCGGGCGGATGCGCCAGCTGACGCCAAATGTCAAGCGACGGGCCATGTTTCACGCGGTTTTAACTGCGATCGACCAGTATTTCGCTACCCGATCCAAAGGAACCCCATGCGCCAACCGATCGAATCGGCCCGCGCGCCGAACCGTCAGGACTGATTCGAGTGGAAGCGCTTGTCCCCGCCTTTATCGCGGCGCTGGTGATGCAGGTCGGCGATCGCGCGACCTGGCTGACGGCGCTGCTTGCCGATCGCTACGGGCGGCCGGTGCGAGTCGCGCTGGCGGCGACGCTCGCGCATGCCGCAGGCAACGCCCTGGCCGCGGCGGCGGGCGGCTGGATCGGGCCGATGCTGACTCCCAATGCGAAATCGCTGTTCCTGGCCTTGTCGCTCATCTTCGGCGGCGCCGTGCTGCTGTGGCGCGTGGCGCCGCCCGACCGGCTGGAGGGATGGAAGCTCGGCGCGTTTCTCACGCCGCTGCTCGGCATCTTCATCCTCGCGCTCGGCGATCCCACACAAAGCTTCACGCTCGCGCTCGCGGCGCGCAGCTATCCCTGGTTCGCATTCGCCGGAGCCGCGCTGGGGTCGATGACGGTCGCGTTCGCCGCCGCGATGCTGGGCGAGCTCGCCTGGCGCAAACTGCCACTGCGCTGGGTGCGCATCGCGCTGGGCAGCATCGGCATGATCGGCGGCGCCATATTGGCGCTTTCGGCGGTTCGACTGCTCTGATTTCGCCGGCGGGTCCCGGTGGCTCGGTTCAATCAGCCAGTCGATTGCTGTCATAGGCATATTACGCATGCCCGCGAGGAGCGAAATCGCCTATTCAATCGTTCCAGATACGAACCGAGACACTGTGGAGGACATCATGGCAGACACCGCTGCACTCGACACGCCGACCGATATCAACAGCAACGCGGCCAAGACGGTCGCGCAGGCGCTTAACGGCATCCTGGCGGACAGCTTCACGCTGTATCTGAAAACCAAGAATTTTCACTGGCATGTCAGCGGACCGCATTTCCGCGACTATCATCTGATGCTCGACGAACAGGCCGGCGCAATTCTGGCGACGACCGACGTCATCGCCGAACGCGTGCGCAAGACGGGCAACACGACGCTGCGCTCAATCGGCGACATCGCGCGCCATCAGACGATCAAGGACAATGACGCCGAATTCGTTTCGGCCGAGGACATGCTCAAGGAGCTTCGCGACGACAATCTGAAGCTCGTCGAAAAGCTGCGCGAGGCCAAGGACATTGCCGACGAGGCCAAGGATTACGGCTCCAGCGCCGAAATCGACGGCTGGATCGACGGCGCCGAGGAGCGCGCCTGGTTCCTGTTCGAAACCGCACGCAAGGGCTGATCGACACACCCCTGGCGAATGAAAGGCCGGGCGGGAGCAAATGCTTCCGCCCGGCCTTTGCCTGTCGAACCAGGCTTATTCGATTTCGGTGAGCTCGGTTTCCAGCTTGGCGAGCAGTTCGTCGGTGATCGCACCCTGCGAATAGGGCGCAAGCTGCTTGAGCGACATGGACTTGAACATGTCGTAGCTCTCATGCTCCGTCAGCCCGGGAATATTGGCGTCGAGCACTGCCTTCGCTTCGGCGTCCGCCACCAGTTCCTCGATCGGCGTGTCGGTGGAGAAGCGCGCTCCATCGGTAGCCGCTTCGGGCGTCGCCGATGCTGGCGCCGCGGCGTCCTGCGCATGTGCGCCCGGAATCGCGAAAAGCGCCGCCGCGCCGAGTGCAGGAAGCATCTTCTTCATCAAAATTCTCCTTGTTGCCGGTTAGGGCAGCGACCCGCTGCGACCCGCCCCGCTACACAGGAGAAATGTGACGGCGCGAAGGCGAGCGCCAATCCCGAGTTCCGGGGCACCGGCAGGAACCCTATCGCGTTGCAATCGCTTGATCCTTCGGACCTAGAGGAGAAACTCCATGTTACGTTGGGCACTGATTTTTCTGATCATCGGCGCCGTGCTGGCCGTTCTCGGCTTTGGCGGCATCGGCGGGACCTTCATCGGTATCGCCAAGATCCTGTTCTTCATCGCGATCGCGCTGTTCGTGATCTTCCTCGTTCTCGGGCTGCTCGCGGGCAAGGGCGTCAAGGACAAGATCAGCTAGCGTTTCGCTGCGTCCGCCGGGCCGAGGGTGATCAGCCACCAGTCCGGCGGCGCGCCGAACCGAATCGGCACGATGCTCGTGCCGAGACCGCTCGACACCACGATCGAGCGATCCCCCTCCCGCCGCACTCCGCAGGCAAAGCGATCCCCGTAGCGAGATGGGATCACGATTGCGCCAAGGGCCGGCAATACGATCTGACCGCAATGGGTATGCCCGGCCAGCACGGTGCGAAACCGGGGCGGAAGATCGGGAACCACATCCGGGCTGTGCGCAAAGGCCAGGATCGGCCCGGGCCGACGCATCGCCTGCCGGACGATCCGTGGAACATCGGCATGGTCGGTCATCGAATCCCCCGCCCCGGCGAGCAGCAGCGGGCCCGCCTGAACAACATCGTTATCGAGCAGGGTGATGCGCGCATCGCGCAGCGCGGCGCGAATCGTGTCCGTAGCCGTCTCCGCGTCATGCCAGTGATCGTGATTGCCCAGCACCGCGTAAACCCCCAGCGGCGCCGACAGATTGGCGAGCGGCGCGGTCATTTCCGCGGCAGTATAGTCTTTTGTCCGCAGGAAACGGTCACCGACGAAATCGCCGGCGAGCAGCACCAGATCGGGCTGCGCGGCATTCACCTGCGCCACGATCCGCGCGAGCCGGCGGGGCGGCATGTCGGGACCCTGGACATGGATATCGGAAAGCAGCGCCACGCGTATCGGCGCGGCATCGGCCGGCCAGTCGCGCATCGCGATCCGGGTCTGGCGCATCTCCGGCACGCTGACGGCATTGGCATAGCCGAGCGCCGCCAGAACCAGCGGGACAAGCAGCAGCAGGGCCAGCAGCCGACGCATTGGCCTTACCCTAGCGCGTTCGCGGGCGAGCCGCCATCTACACCTGTATGCGCGCCTTTGCCGACTTACTCGATTCGCTGGTCTTCACGCGTTCGCGCAACGCCAAGCTGCGCCGCATCGGCGACTATCTGAAATCCACTCCCGACCCCGACCGGGGCTGGGCGATGGCGGCGCTGACCGGCGCGATCGACCTGCCGGCAGTGAAACCGGCACTGATTCGCACGCTGGCGACCGAGCGAACCGACCCGGTCCTGTTCGCGCTCAGCCGCGATTTCGTCGGCGATACCGCAGAAACCGTCGCGCTGCTCTGGCCCGCCGCAACGCACGGCGAAGGGCGCGGCCTGCCGCCTTCGCTGACTCAGGTGGTCGAGCGACTGGCGTCGCTGTCGCGTGCCGATGCCCCCGGGGTACTCGTCGACATGCTCGACCGGCTGGATGCCGCGGAGCGTTATGCGCTGCTCAAGCTGGCGACCGGCGGGCTGCGGGTGGGAATATCCGCGCGGCTGGCCAAGACCGCACTGGCGCAAGCATTCGGGCTTGATATCGATGCGGTCGAGGAAGTGTGGCACGGGCTTGCCCCGCCCTATGACGCGCTGTTCGCCTGGGCCGAAGGGCGCGCGGATCAGCCCCGTTCCGACGCCTTGCCGGTATTCCGTCCGTTCATGCTCGCCCATCCGCTCGAAACCTCCGAAATCGACCTGGCCGATTACGCCGCCGAGTGGAAATGGGACGGAATCCGTGTCCAGATCGTCCATGTCGATGGCGAAACCCGGCTTTACAGCCGCGCGGGCGACGATATCTCAGCCGCTTTCCCCGAAATCGCCGAAAGTTTCGCCACGTCGGGCGTCGTCGACGGCGAATTGCTGGTGAAGGGCGAAGCGCAGGGGGGCGCGGCGGGCGGCGCGGCGAGTTTCAATGCGCTCCAGCAGCGACTTGGGCGCAAGAAGGTGTCGGCAAGGATGTTGCGGGAGTTGCCCGCCTTTGTCCGGCTCTACGACATATTGTTCGATGCGCGCGAGGATCTGCGGCCATTGCGCTGGGACCAGCGGCGGGCCCGGCTCGAGGATTTCATGGCGCGACTCGATCCCGATCGATTCGATATCTCGCCGCTGATCGAAGCGCAGGACTTCGCCGCGCTCGAAGCGATTCGCGAAGATGCGCGCAGCGCGGCGATCGAAGGCGTGATGCTCAAACGACGCGATGGTCCATATATCGCGGGCCGCCGGGCGGGGCTCTGGTATAAATGGAAGCGCGATCCGCTGACCGCCGATTGCGTGTTGATGTATGCCCAGCGGGGCAGCGGAAAGCGTTCGAGCTTTTATTCGGACTATAGTTTCGGCGTCTGGGGCGAGGACGGGTCGCTGCTACCGGTCGGCAAGGCATATTTCGGTTTCACCGACGACGAGTTGCAGTGGCTCGATCGCTTCGTCCGGCAGCACACGGTCAATCGTTTCGGACCGGTGCGCGAGGTTGAAAAGACGCTGGTTCTGGAAGTGGCGTTCGATTCGATCCACGAATCGAAGCGCCACAAATCGGGACTGGCGATGCGCTTCCCGCGAATCAGCCGCATCCGCAGCGACAAGCCCGCCGACGAAGCCGATACAATCGCGGGATTGCGCAAGCTGGTCACCTGAAGCGCGAACCGACGACGATATGAAAAGGGCGGCACCTCACGGCACCGCCCCTTCCTGTTTCGCTCGCGCGAACGGCTTACTGCATCGGCTGCAGGTTCACCGCCGCATATTTGCCGCGACGATCGACTTCGAGTTCGAATTCGAGTCGGTCGCCTTCGTTGAGCGTCGGCATGCCGGCCCGCTCGACCGCCGAGATATGCACGAATGCATCGGGCTGGCCATCGTCGCGCTGGATGAAGCCGAAGCCCTTCATCGCATTGAAGAACTTGACCGTTCCGGTCGCCTTTTCGCCAGTCAGCTGACGCTGCGGGCCACCCCGCGGTGCACCACCTGCGGGCGGCGGGCCGCGATCCTCGACCGGCATCGGCTCGCCGTCGATCTTGAGATCGGTGGCCGAAATCCGGCCGCCGCGATCGACGAGGGTGAAGCCCAGCGGCTGGCCTTCGGCCAGACCGGCAAGGCCCGCCTGCTCGACTGCGGAGATGTGCACGAACACATCCTCGCCGCCGTCATCGCGAACGATGAAGCCGAAGCCCTTCTGGCCATTGAAGAATTTTACGACGCCGGTTGCTTCGCCGACCACCTGGGGCGGCATGCCGCGACCACCGCCGCCGCCGCCGCCGAAGCCGCCTCCGCCGCCACCGCGGAAGCCACCGCCTCCGCCGCCGCCGAAGCCGCCACCACCGCCGCGGAAGCCACCGCCTCCGCCGCCGCGGTCACCAAAGCCGCCACCGCCGAAGCCGCCGCCGCGATCGCTGAAGCCAGAATCAAATCCGCCGAAACTTTCGTCGCCGAAACCGTCGCGCTTGTCCCTGCCACGCCCGCCGCGCTCGCCGCGGCGTCCTTTATCGAAACCCATGCCCTGTTCGTCTTCCCGGTTCGCCCCGAAATTCAACAACCGAAACTCAAGCGCCGGACGAAAAACGCAGAGTATTCGCGCGCGAAATTGCCGCGCAGTACCCCCTTCATATCGTAAAATCGGACAGGGCGCGAACGAAATTCGACTTTAATGGGGCAGCCTGCCTGAATTGGAGGTGCTTGCGTCGCATCGCGGAGCACGGCAGAGGCGCTGTATGGACGCATTGCTCGCGCTGTTGGCCAGCCCCGCCGCCTGGGCCGCTCTTGTCACGCTGATCGTGATGGAGGTGGTGCTCGGCATCGACAATCTGATCTTCATTTCGATTCTGTCGAACAAATTGCCCGAGGGGCAGCGGCAGAAGGCGCGTCGAGTCGGCATCCTGCTCGCGCTGGGCCTGCGACTCGCGCTGTTGTCCACGATCGCCTGGCTGACGCAGCTCACTGCGCCGGTGTTCGATCTCGGCCTTTCGGCAGTCGACGAGACCGGCCACACGACATTCGATACCGCCTTTTCGCTGCGCGATCTGATATTGATTGCGGGCGGCCTGTTCCTCGTCTGGAAGGCGACGACCGAAATCCACCACAATGTCGATGCTGACGAATCGGGCGAGGCGCTCGACAAGAAGGGGCATGTCGCGATCAGCTTCGGATCCGCGATCGTCCAGATTCTGCTGCTCGACATGGTATTCTCGATCGATTCGATTCTCACTGCCGTCGGCATGACCGACGAATTGCCGATCATGGTGGTCGCAGTGATTTTCGCCGTGGGGGTGATGCTGTTCGCGGCCGATCCGCTCGCGAACTTCATTCACAGCAATCCCACAGTGGTTATGCTGGCGCTCGGCTTTTTGCTGATGATCGGCGTGGTGCTGATCGCCGACGGCTTCGGCGTACATGTGCCGAAAGGCTATATCTACACTGCGATGGCCTTTTCGGCGGGCGTCGAGATCCTCAACATCCTCGCCCGCCAGTCGCGCGCGCGCAAACGGCAGGGCGAAGGCGATTCGGCCGCGCACTGAGGTCGCCACGGGCAACATCGCGCCATGCCATTGAGCAACGGTGCAAACCCGCCTATGCGCGCGGCATGAGCGTATTTTTTCACGAAGAAGATTTGCCCGAAGGCGTGTTCGCACCGGGCACCTCGCTGGCCGTCGATACCGAGACGATGGGCCTGATCACGCCGCGCGACCGGCTGTGCCTCGTCCAGATCTCCGATGGCGGCGGCGACGAGCATCTCGTCCGCTTCGGACCCGAAAGCGATTATGCCGCGCCCAATCTGCGCGCGGTGCTTGCCGATCCGGCCCGGCTCAAACTTTATCATTTCGCGCGCTTCGATCTTGCCGCAATCGAACATTATCTGGGTGTCACCGCAGCGCCGGTCTATTGCACCAAGATCGCCTCGCGGCTGATCCGCACCTACACCGACCGGCACGGCCTGAAGGAGCTGGTGCGCGAGCTGCTCGGCGAGGAAATCTCCAAGCAGCAGCAATCCTCCGACTGGGGTGCACCCGAAATCACCGAGGCGCAGCGCGACTATGCCGCATCCGACGTGCGCTTCCTTCACGCGATGAAGACGGAACTCGACAAGCGGCTCGTGCGTGAAGGACGTATGGAACTCGCCCAGTCCTGTTTCGATTTCCTCCCCGCCCGCGCGCGGCTCGATCTTGCCGGATGGCCGGAGGTCGATATCTTCGCGCATGCATGAAGGAGGATCGCGTGACTCTATTCGCCGATCGAACCGAAGAACGGACCGATGTCGCAGGACGCTAGACGACTGCGCCGCGAACGGCGGCAATGGGCGCATCCGGGCAGCAATCACGACCGGCTGGTAAAGGGCGCGCTCGCGGTGCTGCCGATCGGTATCGGCGTGCTTGCGGCGTTTCTGGTGATGTCGCCGGTATTCCTGGGCGGTGACGTCAGCTTCATTCTGGACAAGAACCGAGTCGACGTCGCCAGCGAGCGGCTGCGAATCGAATCCGCGACCTATCGCGGGCAGGATTCGCGCGGCCGCCCCTTCACGCTCAACGCCGGCTCGGCTGTGCAGCAAAGCTCGGCCGAACCGGTGGTGCGGCTTCAGGATCTCTCCGCACGGATCGAACTGGAAGACGGCCCCGCCGAGATTCGCGCCGATTCGGGCCGGTACCGGATGGATACGCAGCAGGTTTCGATCGACGGCCCCGTCGCAGTGAAGACCGCCGACGGCTACAATCTGGAAACGCATGACGCGACGATCGACCTCAAGACTCGCACGCTCGAAAGCGGAGGCGCAGTGAGCGGATCGACGCCGATGGGTAGTTTCAGCGCGGACAAGCTCTCCGCCGACCTTGAAGGCCATACCGTCTCGCTCAGCGGAAATGCGCACTTGCGGATCGCTCCCAACCGGGCGAATAGGCAGCAATGAACCGGGCGCTTCCCCTATTGCCGCTATTGCTGGCGCTGGCATCCTGCATGCCCGCCGACGCGCAGACGCGCCACGACACCGACGCACCAATCGATTTCAACGCGCAGAATATCCAGCTCGACGATCGCGCCAATCGCGTCGTGCTGTCGGGCGACGTGCAGATCCGCCAGGCGGAAATGGCCCTCAACGCGGCACGCGTCACGGTCAGCTATTCGGGCAATGTGCTCGACGGCGTACCGCAGGCCAATCGCCTCGATGCCTCGGGCGGCGTTACTTTTTCGCGCCCGGATCAGCGCGCACGGGCGCAATATGCCGTCTATGACATCAATCGCCGCGTCGTCACGATGATCGGCGGCGTCACGCTGCGCCAGGGCGGCAACACCGTTCAGGGCGGACGGCTGTCGATCGATCTCGATACCGGGCGCGCGACGATCGACGGATCGGGCGTAGGCGGCACATCGGGCGAGAACGGCCGTGTTTCGGGACGATTCTCTGTTCCCGGGCGCGACGACGAATAACCCCGATATTCGGGCGATTGTCGGCCCGACCCCTTTGCGCCCGCGTCGCAAATTGAGTATCCATGCAGGAAACGAGCCAATCGCCACCGCGCTAAGCGCGTGGTAACCCCGGGTTGCGAAAGGGGCCTTTGCCCATGAACGAAGTTGCATCGCTCGAACATCCGGTCGCCGACCCCGCGCCCGAGCCCGATCGCGGGCTCGCCGTGGTGTCGATCGCCAAGGCCTATGACAAGCGAGTGGTGCTGACCGACGTGTCGCTGTCGGTCGCGCGCGGCGAAGTCGTCGGGCTGCTCGGCCCCAATGGCGCCGGCAAGACGACCTGCTTCTATTCGGTGATGGGACTGGTGAAGCCCGATTCGGGCCGCATCATGCTCGATAACGAGGATATCACCTCGCTTCCGATGTATCGCCGGGCGATCCTGGGACTGGGCTATCTGCCGCAGGAAACTTCGATCTTCCGCGGCCTTTCGGTCGAAAACAACATTCTCGCCGTGCTCGAACTGGCCGAGCCCGACAAGGAAGCGCGGCAGAAGCGGCTCGAAACCCTGCTCGATGAATTCGGGCTCACCCGGCTGCGCGATTCGCCGGCGATGGCGCTTTCGGGCGGCGAGCGCCGCCGCGCGGAGATCGCCCGCGCACTGGCCGCCGATCCGTCGATCATGCTGCTCGACGAACCCTTTGCGGGCATCGATCCGATTTCGATCGCCGACATTCGCGATCTGGTGATCGACCTCAAGGGCCGCGATATCGGCGTGCTGATCACCGACCATAATGTCCGCGAAACGCTCGACATCGTCGATCGCGCCTACATCATCTATGACGGCCGCGTGCTGTTCGCCGGATCGCCGTCAGAACTTGTCGCCGACGCCAATGTGCGGCGGCTGTATCTCGGCGAGGGATTCTCGCTCTGACCATGATCGCGGCGCGCCTTTCACCCTTGCGGGAGCCTGACGCGGCATGAGTCTCGCGCCGCGCCTCGACCTGCGCCAGTCGCAGTCCTTGGTGATGACGCCGCAGCTTCAGCAGGCGATCAAGCTGCTGGCGCTTTCCAATCTCGAAATCGAGGCCTTCATCGCCGAGGAGGTCGAGCGCAATCCGCTGCTCGACAATGGCAGCAGCGAAGAGGGCGGCGAACCCGAGAACGCAGCCGACGCGGAGCCCCTGCGCGACGGCCCGGCCGACAGCGACGAATTGCTGATGACCGGCGCGGGATCGGGCGAGGCGGGCCTCGATGTCGATTTCGAGACCGAAAGCTTCCATCACGACAGCGCGGCCGACAGCATCGGCGGGCTTGACGGCGGTCTGGCCGCGGGCGGCACGGCCGGCGGTGGCATGTCCGAGGACGGACCCGATTTCGAGAACATCACGTCCGACAGCATCGCGCTGGCCGACCATCTGACGGCGCAGGCGGGCACTGCGCTATCCGGCCCCGAGCTGTTCATCGCCCAGCATCTGATCGACCAGATCGACGAAGCGGGCTATCTCTCGGTTCCGCTGCTCGATATCGCCAATCGGCTCGGCGTGCCGCTGGGACAGGTCGAGGAAGTGCTGGAAGTCATTCAGAGCTTCGATCCCACCGGAGTCGGCGCGCGCAATCTCGCCGAATGCCTCGCGCTGCAGGCGAAGGAAGCCGATCGCTACGATCCCTGCATGGAACGGCTGATCGACAATCTCGATCTGGTCGCACGCGGCGATCGCGCCCGGCTGAAACGCATCTGCGGCGTCGACGACGAGGATCTGTCGGACATGATCCGCGAATTGCGCAATTACGACCCCAAGCCGGGCTGCCGTTACGGCGGTGACCCCGTGCCTGCAGTGACGCCTGACGTCTTCGTCGCGCGGCGCGGCGAGGGCTGGGCGATCGAGATTAATTCGGCGACGCTGCCGCGCCTGCTGGTCAATCGCACCTATTATGCCGAGCTTTCCGGCCCCGCCAAACAGGACAAGGCCTCGCGCGCCTGGCTTTCCGATTGCCTCGCCAGCGCCAACTGGCTGGTCAAGGCGCTCGACCAGCGCCAGCGCACGATCATCAAGGTCGCGACCGAGATCGTGAAGCAGCAGGAAGCCTTTTTCCTGAAGGGCGTCGCGCATCTCAAGCCGATGACGCTGCGCCAGGTGGCCGATGCGATCGAAATGCACGAATCGACGGTCAGCCGGGTGACCAGCAACAAATATCTCAGCTGCGCGCGCGGTCTGTTCGAACTCAAATATTTCTTCACCTCCGCCATCCAGTCCTCAGATGGCGGCGACGCGGTTTCGGCAGAGGCAGTGAAGAGCGCGATCAGGGCACTGATCGCAGTGGAGAATCCCAAGAAAATCCTTTCCGACGATACACTTGTCGAAATGCTGCGCGCGCAGGGCTTCGACATTGCCCGCCGCACCGTCGCCAAATATCGCGAGGCGATGGGCATTGGCAGTTCGGTCCAGCGGCGCCGGCAAAAGGCCCTGGAAGGCGTGAACTGACCTGACCGCCCGATGTTTGCCGTGCGGGAAGGTTGACCCCGCCGCCACGGCTCCTATTGCCATGCGACAAAATGTCCCTTTCTCCAGACAGAATGCGGCGGCGGCTGCGCGTGTTGTGGCGCAGGCGCGCACAGCCGGAGGCGGCTGCGCAGATGCGCATGATGCGCCGTCGAATCGCGACCGTGGCGGGCGCGATCCTGCTCGGCATCGTCGCGCTGATCTTCGCCGAGGTCGCCGACAGCGCGCATGACCTGTTCCTCTCGCTTGCGGGAAGCTGGCCCTGGCTGCCGGTCGTCCTGACGCCCGCCATCTTCGCCGCCGTGGTCTACGCCACGCGCCGCTGGGCAGAAGAGGCGGCGGGCTCCGGCATTCCGCAAGTGATCGCGGCGGGACGGACATCGGACAAGGCGCTGGCGAACCGGATGCTTTCGGTGGTGACAGCCGGCAAGAAGCTGGTGCTGACGGTCGCGATGCTGCTGGGCGGCGGATCGGTGGGCCGCGAAGGCCCGACGGTGCAGGTGAGCGCGGCGATCATGGTGTGGATTCACAGGCTGCTCCGCGTGCCGATCACTGCCGGCGTGCTGATCGCGGGCGGCGCGGCGGGCGTCGCGGCGGCGTTCAATACGCCGCTCGCCGGAGTCGCCTTCGCGATCGAGGAACTGGCCGCCGCCTATGAACAGCGAATCGCCGTGCTGGTGATGGGCGCGGTGATGATTGCCGGCCTGGTCAGCCTCGGCATCGCCGGCGACTATGTCTATTTCGGCGAAATGGGCGGCACGCTGCCGCTGCATGTGGTGCTGATGGCAGCGCCGGTTGCCGGTGTGGTCGGCGGCGCGCTCGGCGGGCTGTTCTCGCGCGTTGTGCTGCGCTTCAGCCGTACGACCACGGGCGTTTTCGGACTCTCGCACCGCCGCCCGGTGCTGTTTGCGGCGGCATGCGGCCTGATCGTCGCGGTGATCGGCATCGCCACCGGCGGCTCCACCTGGGGCACCGGCTATGCAACGACCCGCGAGCTGGTCGAAGGCGGCGATGCCTCGCTCTGGTTCGGTCCGGCCAAGCTGTTGACGACGCTTGCAACGATGCTGAGCGGTGCCCCCGGCGGCATTTTCGCGCCGTCGCTCGCGGTCGGTGCCGGCATCGGCAATTTCCTGAAAGAGCTGTTTCCCAATGATTCGGCCGGCGCGATCATCCTGCTCGGCATGGCGGCCTATTTCGTCGGCGTGATTCGCGCGCCGTTTACCGCCGTCATCATTCTGTCGGAGACCACGGCCAGCCGCGGCATGATCCTGCCGATGTTCGCCACCGCGCTGATCGCCGAGGCAGTGAGCGCGCTGGTCTGTCGCGAGCGGCTTTATTCGGCGCTCGCGCGCGGTTTCCTTGCCAAATCGGAGCCGCCGGTCGAGCTCAAGCACTGACGCGAACGGTCAGTCGTCCTCGTCTTCATACCCGGCAAGGTCGAGCGCCCGTGCGCGAATCTGATGCAGCCCGCACCAATGCACCAGCGCATCCTCGCGGCCATGTGTCACCCACACCTCGCGCGGGGCGATTTCGCGGATCGTGTCGGTCAGTTCGTCCCAGTCGGCATGATCGGACAGGATGATCGGAAGTTCGACATTGCGTTGCCGCGCGCGCTGGCGCACCCGCATCCAGCCCGATGCCATCGCCGTCACCGGATCGGGCAGCCGCCGCGACCAGCGATCATTGAGCGCCGAGGGCGGGGCGAGGATGAGGCGTCCCCGCAATTCCTCTTTCGCCTCGCCGGTCGCCGGGCGCAGATCGCCCAGATCGACGCCCTGTTCGACATAGAGGTCGCACAGGCGCTGGAGCGCGCCGTGAATATAGATAGGATCGTCATACCCCATCGCGCGCAGTTCGGCGATCACCCGCTGCGCCTTGCCGAGCGCGTAGGCGCCGAGCAGCACGCAGCGTTCGGGCTCGGCGCGTAATCGCGCGAGCAGTTTGTCCAGTTCGTCATGCGTTTCGGGATGTCGGAATACCGGCAGACCGAAGGTCGCTTCGGTGATGAACACGTCGCACGGCGCCGGCTGAAACGGCGCGCAGGTGGGATCGGGGCGGCGCTTGTAGTCGCCCGAGACGATCACGCGCTCGCCGCGATGTTCGAGCAATATCTGCGCTGATCCCAGCACATGGCCCGCAGGAAGGAAGGTAACGTCCACCTCCCCCATCCGCAGTGTTTCGCCATAGGCCACCGGCACGCCCGCCTGATCGCCGTAGCGCACGCCCATGATCGCCAGCGTCCCGGGCGTGGCATGCACCTGCCCATGCCCGCCGCGCGCGTGATCGGCATGGCCATGCGTCACCAGCGCGCGCGGCACCGGGCGCGAAGGATCGACCCATGCATCGGCGGCGGGGATGTAAATCCCTTCGGCGCGCGGCTCGATCCAGTCTCCCAATGCCATCCTAATCATATGGCGATGCGCGCCTCGCGCTTCCAGTCGCGCCCTTTGCAACGTGCCGGGAGGCGCCTTACCTCAGGCACCGAAAGGAAGTGGTGCGCGATTTGAACGACAGTCCCGACGCGGCACTACCCGAAGCGATCGCGCGCTGGTTCGCGAGCCGGGGCTGGGCGCCGCGCCGCCATCAGCGCGACATGCTCGCCGCGGCGCGCGCCGGGCGCCATGCGCTGCTGGTCGCGCCCACCGGCGCGGGCAAGACACTCGCCGGGTTCCTTCCCAGCCTGGTCGAACTGACCGAGGCTCCGACCGATCGGCTGCACACGCTCTATATCTCGCCGCTCAAGGCACTCGCCACCGACGTGCAGCGCAATCTGCTGACGCCGATCGGCGAAATGGAGCTGCCGATCCGAGTCGAGACGCGCACCGGCGACACGTCGCACGATCGCCGCACCCGCCAGCGCGCGCGGCCGCCCGAAATATTGCTGACGACGCCCGAGAGCCTCAGCCTGATGCTTTCCTATGAGGACAGTTTCCGGCTGTTCGCCGACCTGAAGACGGTCGTCATCGACGAAATCCACGCCTTCGCCACCGGCAAGCGCGGCGACCTGCTGGCGCTGGCGCTCGCGCGGCTGCAAGCCATCGCACCCGGCTTTCGCCGCGTCGGCCTCTCGGCAACCGTCGCCGATCCCGACGGCTATCGCGCCTGGCTCGCACCGCATGGCGATATCGACACCGTCGCGCTGGTCCAGGGCGAGAAGGGCGCCGATCCCGATATCGCGATCCTGCTGCCCGAAGGCCGCGTGCCGTGGAGCGGCCATTCGGGCCGCTATGCCGCCGGACAGGTGATGGCGGAGATCGAGACGCACCGCACCACGATCGTCTTCTGCAACACGCGCGGGCTTGCCGAGCTGATCTTTCAGGATCTGTGGAAGGTCAATCGCATGAGCCTGCCGATCGGCGTCCATCACGGCAGCCTGAGCCTTGAGGCGCGGCGCAAGGCCGAGGCGGCGATGGCCGACGGGCGACTGCGCGCGCTGGTCGCCACTGCCAGTCTCGATCTCGGTGTCGACTGGGGCGACGTTGATTGCGTCATCCAGATGGGCGCGCCCAAGGGAAGCTCACGCCTGCTCCAGCGGATCGGTCGCGCCAATCACCGGCTCGACGAACCGAGCGAAGCGGTGCTCGTTCCCGGCAACCGCTTCGAATATCTCGAAGCGCGCGCCGCGCTCGACGCCGTGGAAGACGGCGAGCTCGACCGCGGCGATTTCCGCCCCGGCGGGCTCGATGTGCTCGCGCAGCATGTCATGGCCTGCGCCTGCGCGGCGCCGTTCGAAGCCGGTGCGATGCTGCACGAAGTCCGTTCGGCCCTGCCCTATTCGGCGCTCACCGACGAAGCGTTCGACCGCGTGCTCGGCTTCATCGCCGATGGCGGCTATGCGCTGCGCGCCTATGACCGGTTCAAGCGGTTGACCAAGGGACAGGACGGGCTGTGGCGCCTCAGCCGCCCCAAATTCGCCGCGCAGCATCGCCTGAACGCCGGGATCATCGTCGAGGCGCCGATGCTCGACGTGCGGTTCCGCAACGGCCGCAAGCTCGGCAAGGTCGAGGAAATGTTCGCCGCTTCGCTGTCGCCCGGCGATACCTTCTTCTTCGCCGGCGTCGCGCTCGAAGTCGAAGGGGTGAAGGATACCGATCTCGTCGTCCGCGCCACCAGCCGCCCCGCGCGGGTGCCGAGCTATATGGGTCTGCGGCTCGCAATGACGACCAACCTTGCCGATCGCGTGCGCGGCTTCCTCGCCGATCCGGGCCAATGGGCGCGCTTTCCCGACGATGTGCGCGAATGGCTCGAAGTGCAGCGATTGCGCTCGGCGCTTCCCAAGCCAGGACAGTTGCTCGTCGAGACCTTCCCGCACGAGGGGCAGCATCACCTCGTCCTCTACAGTTTCGAAGGCTGGAACGCGCATCAGTCGCTCGGCATGCTGGTGACGCGGCGGATGGAGGCGTTGGGGCTCAAGCCCATCGGCTTCGTCGCCAATGACTATGCGCTCGCCTGTTACGGGCTCGAGCCGGTCACCGATCCGGCGGCGCTGCTCTCGCCCGATATTCTCGAACATGAATTCGTCGACTGGGTGCAGGGATCGGCGCTGTTGAAGCGCGCCTTTCGCGATGTCGCGGTGATCGGCGGGCTGGTCGAGCGCCAGCATCCCGGCAAGCGCAAGACCGGGCGCCAGGTCACCTTTTCGACCGATCTGATCTACGACGTGCTGCGCAAATACGAACCCGATCACTTGCTGCTGCGCGCCGCCTGGGCGGATGCGCGCGCGCGGATGACCGATGTCGGGCGGCTCGGCGACCTGCTCGATCGCGCGCAGGATACCATGCTGCATGTCGATCTGCCCCGCGTCAGCCCGCTTGCGGTGCCGGTGCTGATCATGATCGGACGCGAGAATGTCACCCAGGCCGCGACCGAGGACGCGATGCTGGCGGAGGCCGCGACGCTCGCCGCCGAAGCGATGCGACTGGACTAGCGCCTCGGCGCGCGCCATCACCCCCCCCGGCGAAAACGGGGGAATGCCGATGGATTGGGCAAGCCAGATCACCGAGAATTTGCTGGCGGCGGTGGCGCTGGGGCTGTCGCTGGTCAGCCTGATCGTCTCGCTCACCACCTATTTTTTCACCGAAGCACGCGAGCAGCGCGTGGAGAAATCGGCCGCCTATCTCGATCTGGAGGTCCAGTCCGGCGTCGCCTTCCAATATGCCGCCACCAATGCCGAGCTGATGGATCCGCTGCGCAAGCCCGAGCGGCCCGCAAGTCTTCCGAAAGGCGCCGAATTCCGGCGCGCGTGTGAAACCACGCTCAACCTCTATTTCCAGTCGCTCAACCTGTTCGAAGTATGCGCGCGCTTCCGCCGCCAGCTGATCATCGCGCCCGAAGTCTTCGCCAGCTGGGTCGCCTGGTTCTACGAGATCCAGGACGACTGGTATTTCCGCGAAATGTGGCCCGCCGAGATCCGAACCAATTATACCGACGATGTCCGCGCCATTTTCGATGTCGGCTGCGCGATCTTCGCCTCGCCATTGGATCAGGAGCGGCGCGAGGAAGCATTCTATGCCGCGGTCGCGGAAATTATGGATTGCCGCGTGATTCGCGGCTGGCTGGACCGGCTCGACACGCCGGTTCGATGGGAGACGCTGAAATCGCACACGCAATTCGCCTGAGCTGGGACAAGAGCGAGAGCACTACGCGCGCCGCAGCCGCCTTTGCCGGCGACGTGATCGCGCGCGATCCAGCATATATCAGCCACGGCGAGATACAGACCGGGCTGGCGATCGACGCGCGGCATTGGGAACCCGATCTCGCGGCGCGCTATGCCGCCGACTTCGCCGAACTGGGCGCGGAGCGCGACCTGCTGGTCGCGCGCGACCAAGACGGCGACATTCGCGGCATCGCGGTTCTTGCCTGGGAGGAAACGCGCCGCCGCCGCTTTGCGGTGCTTGAGGACATGGCAGTCGATCCCGCGATGCGATCCAGCGGAATCGGGGCGCGGATGCTGGAGGAGGTCGAGAACCGTGCACGTGCGCGCGACGTCGACTGGCTGTTCCTCGAAAGCGGCCTCGGCAACGAAGGCGCGCATCGCTTTTTCGAGCGGGAGGGCTTCGAGACCGTGTCCAAGGTGTTCGTCAAGCGACTCTAGGCCGCGGCGCCCGGACAATGTCAGACGGCTTCCGGCCCCAGATCGCCGAGTACATGGGTGCAGAGCTGCCGTTCGGGCGTGTCGTCTTCGGTGAGCGCCGCGACGGTTACCCACCCCTGCGCGCGCAGCGCCCGCGCCGTTTTCGCGTCGGTGCCATAGGGCAGGAACAGCCGTTCGCGTTTGATGACGCCCAGCCCCGCATCGAGCACCGGATCGACATAGAGGGAAAAGCCGACCGCGGGTTCCTCACCGCCGTCCTCGCGCAGCACCATGTAACTGCCGCCGCGCCCGATTTCGTTGCGCACGCCGCCGGCGAACAGCGAGAAGCCGAGCCAGCTCTGATATTCGAAGCCGTGGCGTTCGGTGGGATCGAGCGTCAGCGCGGCATGCGGGTGCACGCTCGCGGCGATTTCGGCAAGTCCGTCGAGGCGGCTGGCGAGCAACCCCTCGCTGTCGAATTCGCGCAGCCGGGCCATCGCCGTATCGAACGGTCCGGCGGCTTCTATCAGCGAAAGGAAGCGCGAATCGATCGCGGCGACACCGCCCGCATCCTTGGCGTCGAGCCGCTCGGCAAGCTGCGTGAGCGCGTCGGGCGACAGCGTATCGCCTGCGAGCACCGACAGCAGATCGGGCAGCGTGAAGTCGATCGCCAGCTTCTCGATACCCGCCGCCTGCAAGGCTTCAACCGCAACGGCCGCCACTTCACGCGCGGCGGCGACGCTGTCGAGCCCAACAAGCTCGGCGCCGATCTGACGCATCGCGCGTTCGGGGCGCAGTTCGCTCGCGCGCAGCTTGAGCACCGCCCCGGCATAGGAAAGCCGCACCGGGCGCGGATGATGGCCCATCCGCGTCGCCGCGATCCGCCCGACCTGCGCAGTGATGTCCGGCCGGATCGCCAGCGTGCGCTGCGACACCGGATCAACGAAGCGGACGGCCTGCTCCATTCGCCCGGCCTTGAGCCGTCCGGCAAGCGAATCGGCGAATTCGGCAAGCGGCGGATCGACCTGTTCATAGCCATAGCCGCGCGCGACGCGCAGCACCTCGGCCTCCAGCCGCGACGCGGCATCGGCCGTCGGCGGCAGGCGATCGTGAAACCCTTCGGGGAGCAGTCCGGTCATGGCCTGTGCACTAAAACTCCGTTGGGGCTGAGCCTGTCGAAGCCCCGTCTTTCTCTTGCGAACGCGCTAGAATAAGGACGGCACTTCGACAAGCTCAGTGCAAACGGCTTATTTTTGGCGAACCGTTAGAACCCCAGACCCATCGCCGTCCGCACGCCCGGCAGCGTACGGATTCGGGCGATCAGGTCGCTCGTCACTTCATGGTCGACCGAAAGCAGCAGGATCGCCTCCCCACCCGACTCGCGGCGACCGAGATGGAACGTGCCGATATTAATCCCCGCTTCGCCGAGTGTCGTGCCGAGGCGGCCGATGAAGCCCGGCGCGTCCTCGTTGACGATATACAGCATGTCGCCGGCCAGATCGGCCTCGACCTTGATCCCGAACAGTTCGACCAGCCGCGGCTTGGCATCACCGAACAATGTGCCAGCGACCGAGCGTTCGCCGGCATCTGTGCTGACCGTCACGCGTACCAACGTATGATAATCGCCTTCACGCTCGTGCCGCACTTCGCGCACGTCGAGCCCGCGCTCCTTGGCGAGGAACGGCGCGTTGACCATGTTCACCGTGTCGGAATAGCGTTTCATCAGCCCCGCGAGCACCGCGCCGGTGATCGGCTTCTGGTTCAGTTCGGCGGCGGCGCCTTCGACTTCGATCGCGATTGAATCGAGCGCCCCGTGCGCGAGCTGGCCGACCAGCGAACCCAGCTTCTCGGCAAGCGCCATATAGGGTTTCAGCCGCGGCGCTTCCTCGGCCGAAAGGCTCGGCATGTTAAGCGCATTGGTGACGCCGCCCGAGAGCAGATAGTCGGAAAGCTGCTCGGCGACCTGAATCGCGACGTTCACCTGCGCCTCGCTGGTCGATGCGCCGAGATGCGGCGTCGAAATGAAGTTGGGCGTGCCGAACAGCGGGCTTTCCTTGGCCGGCTCGGTCTTGAACACGTCGAGCGCGGCGCCCGCGATATGGCCGCTGTCGAGCCCTTGCTTGAGCGCGTCTTCGTCAACCAGCCCGCCGCGCGCGCAATTGATGATGCGCACGCCCTTCCTGGTCTTGGCGAGATTCTCCGCCGACAGGATGTTGCGCGTCTGATCGGTCAGCGGCGTGTGCAGCGTGATGAAATCGGCGCGTGCGAGCAGCGTGTCGAGATCGACTTTCTCGACGCCCATTTCGATCGCGCGCTCGGGGGTGAGGAAGGGATCATAGGCGACCACCTTCATCTTGAGCCCAAGCGCGCGGCTGGCGACGATCGAACCGATATTGCCCGCGCCGATCAGGCCGAGCGTCTTGCCGGTCACTTCGACGCCCATGAACTTGCTCTTTTCCCATTTGCCCGCCTGAGTCGAGGCGTCGGCTTCGGGAATCTGGCGGGCGAGCGCGAACATCATCGCGATGGCATGTTCGGCGGTCGTGATCGAATTGCCGAACGGCGTGTTCATCACCACGACGCCCTTGGCGCTGGCGGCGGGGATATCGACATTGTCGACGCCGATCCCGGCGCGGCCGATGACCTTCAAATTGGTCGCCGCCTCGAGAATCTCCTTGGTGACCTTGGTCGAACTGCGGATGGCGAGGCCGTCATAGTCGCCGATGATGGCTTTGAGCTCTTCGGGCGTCTTGCCGGTGATTTCGTCCACTTCGATGCCGCGCGCACGGAAAATCTCGGCGGCCTTGGGGGACATTTTGTCGGAAATCAGAACCTTGGGCATTTCGGGAACCTTTCGTCGCCCCTGCGCAGGCAGGGGCCTATCGCTGTTCGATGCGCATGGCCGGCTGACACAAAGGCTGTGGGAATTGTGTCAGCGGCCGGCGATGCAATGTGAAGACATGGGCCCCTGCCTTCGCAGGGGCGACGGAATTCAGCCGGCCTTGGCGGCGGCGTAGGCCCAGTCGAGCCAGGGGCCGAGCGCTTCGATATCAGCGGTGTCGACTGTCGCGCCGCACCAGATGCGCAGTCCCGGCGGCGCGTCGCGATAGCCGGCGACGTCGAGCGCCGCGCCTTCCTTTTCGAGCAGCGACGCCATCTTCTTGATCAAATCGGTATCGGCGCCCTCGACGGTGAGGCAGACGCTGGTCTTCGACCGGATGCCACTGTCAGCGGCGAGATGACCGAGCCAGTCGCGCTCCGCCACGATCTTGTCGAGCGCATGCGCATTGGCGTTCGATCGTGCGATCATGCCGGGCAGGCCGCCGACCGACTTGCCCCATTCGAGCGCGAAGATCGCGTCTTCGACCGCCAGCATCGAGGGCGTGTTGATCGTCGCGCCGGAGAAGATGCCGTCGTTGAGCTTGCCGCTTTTGGTCAGGCGGAACACCTTGGGCAGCGGCCATGCGGGCGTGTGGCTTTCCAGCCGCTCGACCGCACGCGGGCCGAGGATCAGGACGCCATGACCGCCCTCGCCGCCCAGCACCTTCTGCCACGAGAAAGTGGCGACATCGATCTTGTCCCACGGAATGTCATAGGCGAACACCGCGCTGGTCGCGTCGGCGAAGGCCAGGCCTTCGCGATCGTCGGCGATCCATTCGCCATCGGGAACGCGCACGCCGCTGGTCGTCCCGTTCCAGGTGAACAGCACGTCGCTCGACCAGTCGACGCTGTCGAGATCGGGAAGCTGGCCGTAATCGGCGCGCAGCACCGTCGGTTCGAGCTTGAGCTGCTTGACGGCATCGGTGACCCAACCTTCACCGAAGCTTTCCCAGGCAAGCGTCGTCACGTCGCGCGCGCCGAGCATCGTCCACATCGCCATTTCGAAGGCGCCGGTATCGGAGCCGGGAACGATGCCGATATGGTGCGTGTCGGGCAGGCCCAGCATCTCGCGCATCAAGTCGATGCAATAGGCGAGGCGGCTTTTGCCGAGTTTGGACCGGTGCGAGCGGCCGAGCGACTCGGTGGCGAGTTTCTCAGGCGACCAGCCGGGAGGCTTGGCGCAGGGACCGGAGGAAAAATAGGGACGCGCCGGTTTGACGGCGGGTTTCGCGGACGCACCGGTGGCGTCGGCAACAGTAGAATCAGTCATGTCAGTCTCTCCTTGCAGAGAGCACGCGCGGCGTTGGGACCGCGTGGCCCGTCGACCGCCCTAACGATCGCGCGGCCGATGTCAACGCGCTGCGTGTCGCGCTGTCCCAAAAGCCGACCTGCTTAACCATGCAGTAATCACGATATGCGATAGTGGGAACACGATGATGACCCCCCGCATCCTCGCCGCGCTATTGCCGCTCCTGCTCGCCGGATGTCTGTTCGGCGGCGGGGCTGATCGCGTCTCGAGCAATCAGCCGATTCGTCCGCGTGCCAGCGGGCCGATCACATTGCCCGATCGCGAAACCCCCGAGGCACGGCAGTGCAGGGCCGAACTCGCCCGCGACCATGTGCGCTACACGCCGCTGCCGGACCGGGATTACGGCGGCGGGTGCCTGGTTACCAATGCCGTACAGCTGCTCGACATCGGCGTTCCGGTCAGCGGGATCAATTCGATGCGCTGCCCGCTCGCGGAAAAATTCGCGGCATGGGTGCGCCACGGCGTTTCTCCGGCAGCGCGCGAGATACTGGGCAGCCCGCTGGTCAAGGTCGAAAGTATGGGCACCTATGCCTGTCGCGGCATCGTCGGTGCCGGGGCCTCGGCCTCGCGCCGCCTTTCCGAGCACGCGCTGGCCAACGCCGTCGACATTTCAGCCTTCGTGCTCGCCGACGGGCGCCGGATCACGGTGCTAGAGGGATGGGATTCCTCCGATCCGGCGGTGCGCCAGTTCATGGCGATCATTCACCGTTCGGCCTGCCGCCGCTTCCGCACCGTACTCGGCCCGGAATATAATGCGGCGCATCACAACCACTTCCATCTCGATATGGGCGAAGGGCCGTTCTGCCGCTGAGCCGAGTCGTGGTTGCGCGGCGCGCATAATCGGCTAACGGTCGCGCGAATGAACGATGATACTCGCGTCCCGTCCCGCGTATTCCGGCGCGCCGAAGAAGATGCTCAGTCCGCGCGCCACGCGGGCGGCGGCACGCCGCAGACCGAAGATCCCTCCTATCGGCTCGCCTTTCAGGATCTCGATTTCCTGCTGCGCGAGGACCTGCGCCCGGTCCGCTTCCAGCTCGAATTGCTCAAGCCGACGCTTCTGCTCGACGAAGCGGGGATCGATTCGCTGTTCGTCATGTATGGCTCGGCGCGCATCCCCGAACCGTCCAAGGCCGAGTCGCTGCTCGAACTGGCCGACACGCCCGAATCGCGGCGCGTGGCCGAGCGCCTGGTGGAAAAATCCAAATATTACGACGTCGCGCGCGAGCTGGCGCGGCTTGCCAGCGGCTTTCCGCGCGATGTGAACGGCAAGCGGCATTTCGTC
Source organism: Sphingosinithalassobacter tenebrarum (assembly GCF_011057975.1). Classification (GTDB taxonomy): domain Bacteria; phylum Pseudomonadota; class Alphaproteobacteria; order Sphingomonadales; family Sphingomonadaceae; genus Sphingomonas; species Sphingomonas tenebrarum. Next base: position 124,949 of record NZ_CP049109.1, read on the forward strand.
GTCTGCTCGGGCGGCGGCCCCTCGATCATGGAAGCGGCGAATCGCGGCGCAGTCGATGTCGGCTGCGACACGGTGGGGCTCAATATCGTGCTGCCGCACGAACAGGCGCCCAATCCCTATGTCACCCCGCATCTCAGCTTTCAGTTCCACTATTTCGCACTGCGCAAGATGCACTTCCTGCTGCGCGCGCGCGCCGTCGCGGTGTTTCCGGGCGGCTTCGGCACCTTCGACGAATCGTTCGAGCTGCTGACGCTGATCCAGACGGGCAAGATCGAACCGATCCCGGTGATCTTCTACGGCAAGGAATTCTGGAACCGCGTCGTCAATTTCGAGGCGCTGTGCGAGGAAGGCGTGATTTCGCCGCGCGACCTGCACCTGTTCCATTTCTGCGAGACCGCCGAAGAGGGCTGGGAGATCGTCCGCAATTTCTGGCGCAAGCGCGGCGAACCCGAACTGCCCTGAGCAACGGCGCGATCCACGCCCGACAACAAAAAGGCCGCGGCCCGATGCCGGGCGGCGGCCTTTTCGCATTGGGAGACGGGCTTACTCGGCTTCGGCCGGAGCGGCTTCGTTGGCCGTCGCTTCGGCGCCCTCGGCTTCCTCCGCGGCGGCTTCCTCGCCGGCAGGCGCGTCGCCTTCGACCGCTTCGCCTTCAGCGGCCTCGGTTTCCTCCTCGGCCGGCGCGGGCGGCGGCGGGAAAGGCAGGTTCGAACCCTGCGCGTTGAGATAGGCGATCACATTGGCGCGATCCTGCGGATCCGACAGGCCCGCAAAGGTCATCTTGGTGCCCGGCGCATAGCGGCGCGGCGATTCGAGCCATTCGTCGAGCGCGTCGAACGACCAGGGGCCTTCGATCGAGGCAACGGCATCCGAATAGGCGAAGTCCGAGCGATGGCCGTGCGCGGCACCGACCACACCCCACAGATTGGGGCCGAGCCCGTTGGCGCCGCCCTGGGTGTCGGTGTGGCAGGCAGTGCACTTGCCCTTGTAGATCGCTTCGCCCGCCGCGACATCGGCTTCGGCCAGTCGCGTGGCGATCGGCGCAATGGCATCTTCGCCGCCGCCTTCGCCTTCGACTGCCTCGACGGGATAGCCTTCCTTTTCGGGATGGGTTTCAACGAAAATCCCACCGCTCACGATCGAAAGACCAAGCGCGGCCACCGCGCCAGCCAGAGCCCATCCTGCGATCGTATTCGTGCGGTCCTGCATTTTGTCCGGTGCCCCTAGAAAAAAGTGCTGTTCCTTTAGAGCGCCCTTGCCTGCATCGCAAGGCGGGGTTGCAGGCGAGCAAAAACAGAGGCAATCGCACCGCCCCATGGAAAATTTCGCAGCGCCGGCGCGTCCCATCGTCGCCAGAATGATCGAAGCCGCGGCAAATGCGCCGCATCGCGCCGTCGCCTTTCAGGGCGCGCCGGGCGCCAACTCGCATCTCGCCGCGCTCGAAGCCTTTCCCGATTGCCTGCCGCTCCCCTGTTTCAGTTTCGAGGACGCGATCGATTCCGTGCGCGACGGGCGCGCCGACTGCGCGCTGATTCCGATCGAGAATTCCCTCCACGGACGCGTTGCCGATATCCATTTTCTCCTTCCCGAATCGGGACTTGTCATTACCGGCGAGCATTTTCGACCGATCCGTCACGCCCTGCTCGGCACCGGCAAGGTCGCCGATATCCGCGAGGCGATGAGTCACGTTCAGGCGCTCGGCCAGTGCCGCCACTGGCTGAAGGCGCGCGGCATCCACCCCGTTGCCTATCCCGACACGGCAGGCGCCGCCGCGGCGGTCGCCGAACTTGCCGATCCGGCGATCGGAGCGCTCGCCCCGGCAGGGGCCGCGGGTATTTACGGGCTCAATCTGCTCGCCGACGATATCGCCGATGCGGAACATAACATGACGCGTTTCGTCGCGCTGGCACGCGAGGCGGCGCCGGTAGCCGGCGACGGACCGTTCATGACGACCTTCATATTCGAAGTGCGCAACATCCCCGCCGCGCTCTACAAGGCGCTGGGCGGTTTCGCGACCAACGGCGTCAACATGACCAAGCTCGAAAGCTATCAGCGCGGGGGCAGTTTCGCGGCTTCGGAATTCTATGCCGATATCGTCGGCCGACCCGGCGATCCGGCGGTCGATCGCGCGCTCGAGGAACTCGGCTTCCACACCAAATGGGTGCGTCTGCTCGGCACCTATCCGCAGGCGCGCGCCCGGCCGGGCTAACGGCCCGACTGATCCCTACGACCCGGCTTCGGCCCAGGCGCTGAGCAGCGTGTGCGCGATCGCGATGGGTGGCGGCGCGCCGAAAGGCGCATCGGCCTCGCCCGCCAGCGCCGCGCGCACCTCGTCGCGCGCGAACCAGCGCGCATCCTCGATCTCGTTGGTATCGACCGTGATGCGATCGTCCGCCGCCTGCCCGACACAGGCGATCATCAGCGAGGACGGGAAGGGCCAGGGCTGGCTCGCGACATAGCGGACATTGGTGACGCGCACGCCTGATTCCTCGAGTGTTTCGCGCGCCACGGCTTCCTCGATCGATTCACCCGGCTCGAGAAAGCCCGCCAGCGCCGAATAGCGCCCGGGCGCCCAGCTTGCCTGCCGCCCGAGCAGCGCGCGCCCGTCATGCTCGGCGATCATGATGACCACCGGATCGGTGCGCGGGAAATGCTCTGCGTCGCAATTGTCGCATTTGCGCGCCCAGCCCGCACGGAACGTATGGGTGGCATGCCCGCAGCGCGCGCAGAAACGGTGGCGGCGATGCCAGTCGACGACACTGCGCGCGCCGGCATAGAGCGCGGCTTCGGATTCGGGCAGGCGCGCGATCGCGTCGAACAGCCCGCCGGGCCGCTCGCCCGCACTACGCGGCGGATCGAGCGGTGCGAAATGCGGCACGCCCTCGATCAGGCCGAGCAGCACCAACGGCGGCGCTTCGCCCTGGTCGGCCAGCATGGTCCAGGTCAGGCGGTCCTCCGCCAGCACCGGATCGAGATCGTCGAGCCCGAGCAGCCGTGCCTTCGGATCGCGCAGTGCGTTCGCAAGCGCCGCTTCGTCGTGGCGCATCCAGTCGGCGCGGTCGATCACCGCGCCGGTGAAGCCCGGCGCCCTCACGGCGTCATGTCGGCATAGACGGCCGTCACTGCATCGTCGCGCAGCGGCCATTTGTCCGACGGCATGTAATTGACCATCACCGTGCCGCGCACGCCGTTCTCGGGATCGACCCAGCCGGTCGTCCCCGCCGCGCCGCCCCAGCCATAAGTGCCCTTGCCTGCACCGCCCGGCCTTGCTTCGAGATAGACAGAGCCGCCCGCGCCGAAGCCCATCCGGCCGCTCGTCGCGCCGCCGGTGGCACCCGAAACACCCTGGAAGTACACGCCTTCGGGCAACAGGTTCGACATCGCCAGGCGCACGGTTTCCGCGCGCATCACGCGCACGCCGTCGAGTTCGCCTTGATTGAGCAGCATGTGCAGGAAACGGTCATAATCGCGCGCCGACATGACCAGCCCCGCCCCGCCATAGGGAAAGCTCGGCGGCTGGGCGAAGACCGAATTGTCGCCGGGATCGACCGGCGTGCGAGCATCGCCGACGAAGAAATAATTGGTCGAGAGGCGACCGACCTCGCTCTGCGGCACCGTCCAGTAGCTCGACGTCATGCCGAGCGGATCGAACAATCGCTGCTGGACGAACTGATCGAAGGACATGCCGCTGGCGACTTCGATCACGCGACCCATAACATCGAGCCCGATCGAATAGCTCCATTTCGTCCCCGGATCGGCGATCAGCGGCAGCGTGGCGACGCGATCGGCGAATTCGGCGAGCGTTTCGGGGCGGGTCCGGCGAAACGCGACTTCCTGCTGGACGTTGATCGCCGCGGGGTTGATGCCCAGCCGGTTATATTCGTCGAGCAGCGGCCCCTTGGTGATGATGTTGTAGCCGAGCCCGGCGGTATGCGTCAGCAGGTGACGGATCGTCACCGGCCCGGCAGCCGGCCGCGTTTCGAGGCTGTTTTCGGGGTCGGTCAGCACTTCCATCTCGGCAAAACCGGGGATAAAATCCGAAACCGGCTGATCGAGGCTGATCTTGCCCTCTTCGACCAGGATCATCGCCGCCATGCCGGTGATCGGCTTGGTCATCGAATAGACGCGCCAGAGCGAATCGGGATCGGCGGCGGCGGCATCGGCACCGTCGGCGATATTGCCCGCACTGGCGAATACCGGATCGCCACGCCCGCCATAGGCGATGACGACGCCCGGCGCCTTGTCCTGCGCCACATAGCGTTCGACGAGCGCCTGCGTCGCGACCGATGCCGGGGCGCTACTGACAACCGGCGCCGTCTGTCCGCCGGTCTGCGCGATACAGGCCGTGGTGGCCAGGAATGCGGCGGCAATCCCCGCCAGTCCGAAACGATTCAGATGCAGCATCTCTCTCTCCCGAATGCGCGAGCGGCCTTGGCGAAAACGGTCGGCAGACCCGCCGCCTCGATTTCCGCCACCGGCCACCACTCGCCCTGGTCGACTTCCGGTCGCACCGCCACATCGGCCATTGCGAGCGCGACGTCGAGCCGGAAATGGGTGAAACCGTGGCTTATATGTGTGTCACTGATATGCCACTCGGCCGCGACCGGCGCCCCCGCCAGCTTCGGCGGTTCGGCCTGCCACGGCCCGGTCGGCAGCGCACGCATCCCGCCCAGCAGCCCTTTCTCCGGCCGCCGCACCAGCAGCACCTCGCCGCCCTGCTCGATCCAGAAGAAGGTGCCGTGGCGCTGCGGCCGCTCGGGCTTGGGCGTCTTGCGCGGATAGGTTTCGGGCATGCCGCCCGAATGCGCCGCGCAATCGCCGCGCAACGGGCAGAGCATGCATCTGGGCGCCCGCGCGGTGCAGATGGTAGCGCCCAGATCCATCATCGCCTGCGCAAAGTCGCCCGGACGGGCATCGGGCGTGATGCCGTCGGCAAGCGCATGGATGCGCGGCTTGGCCGCGGGCAATGGCGTCTCGACCGCGAACAGTCGCGACACGACCCGTTCGACATTGGCATCGACCACCACTGCGCGTTCATCGAAAGCGATCGCCGCGACCGCCGCCGCCGTATAGCCGCCGACACCGGGCAGCGCGCGCAGCCCGGCCTCGGTACGTGGCAGCTGCCCGTCATGTTCGCCTGCCACCGTGCGCGCGCAGGCGAGCAGGTTCCGCGCGCGCGCATAGTAGCCGAGCCCCGCCCAGGCGGCCATCAGATCGGCATCGTCGGCCGCGGCGAGGCTCGCGAAATCGGGCCAGCGCGTCGTGAATTTCTCGAAATAGGGCTTTACCGTCGCAACCTGCGTCTGTTGCAGCATCACTTCGGACAGCCAGACGCGATACGGGTCCATCGCCGGCGTTCCGGGCGGCGCGCGCCAGGGCAGGACGCGGGCATGTTTGTCGTACCATTCGAGCAAATCGCGCGCGATCGCGCCATCGAAGTCGCAAGGAAGATTGTCGGACACGCCCCGGCTATGGCATGAGAGTGCGACAATGAAAAAGACCACATCCTCCAGAACGCGGAAATCCGAACAGACGCCGCGGCGCAGCATGCGCGCACGGCCGGTGGCCGAGCTCGTGCCGGACGTCGGCCGCGCGACCTTCCGCAAATTCGGATTCGTCCAGCACTCCGTGGTCAGCCGCTGGAGCGAAATCGTCGGCGAACGCTTTGCCGGCGTTTCGGCACCCGAATCGATTCGCTTTCCGCCGGGCAAGCGCGCCGAGGGCGTATTGACGCTGATCGCGGGCGGCGCGCATGCGCCGATGCTGCAGCATCTCGGCCCCGAGATTGTCGAGCGAGTCAATCGCTTCTTCGGCTATCCCGCCATCGCCCGAGTCGCGATCCGCCACGGCAGCGTGCAGCGCCGCCAGGCCGCGCCGCCGCCGCCCGCGCCCACCCCGATCCCCGAAGAGCTGGGCGAAAGCCTGCGCACCGTCGCCGATCCCGAGCTGCGCGCGGTGCTCGAATCGCTCGCTGCGGGCGTGGCCAAGAAATCGACCGAAATTCCCATGCTGGGCAAGATCAGCTGATCGCATCGCCCCGCGCGTTCGCATAACCGGAGAAGTCGCAGATGCGTTCCCCCTTTCGTTTTTCGTTGCTGGCCGTCCTCGCGGCACCGTTCCTGATGCTTGCCTCGTGCGGCAATGGCGGGGCCGATTCGAACCTTACGGTACAGGCCGATCCGGTGGCGAATGTGGCCGCGGAGCAAGGCCGGCCCTGGACCGAAGTCGTGGTGAAGACCGAAGAAGGCGGCTATCGCGTCGGCAATCCCGACGCGCCGATCAAGTTCCTTGAATATGGCTCGCGCAGCTGCCCGGCCTGCTATGCCTTCGCGACCACCGGCTTCACGCCGCTGATGGAAAATTATGTTTCCACCGGTCGCGTCAGCTATGAATTTCGTGACTATCTGATTCACCCTCAGGATCTCGGGCTCGCGCTGCTCGGCCGCTGCGTCGGCGAAGAACGCTTCTTCCCGATGCTCGATCAGATGTTCGAGGCGCAGCCGCAATTCGCCGAGAAGGAGCGCGGGCTCGCTCCGCAGCGGGTGCAGCAACTGCGCAGCATGCCCGCTCCCCAGGCGGCACCGCAGTGGATGGAAGCGCTCGGCTATGTCGATTTCGTCAAGCAGCGCGGCGTGCCGCAATCGAAGGTCGATGCCTGCCTTGCCGATCAGGATGCGATCGCCGAACTGGTGCGCATGATGCGCCATGCTTCGAACGAACTGGGCGTCCGCGGCACGCCGACCTTCTTCATCAACGGCGAGCAGGTGCAGAGCGGTATCATCTGGTCCGATATCGAGCCGCAGATCCGCGCCGCGGGCGCGCGTTAAGGCGCGGCGGCGGGCGGCGCGGGAGCGGCGATGCAGATCAAGCGCCTGAGGCTTTCCGGCTTCAAGAGCTTCGTCGACCCTGCCGATTTGCGCATCGAACCGGGGCTGACGGGCATCGTCGGCCCCAATGGCTGCGGCAAATCCAATCTGCTCGAAGCGCTGCGATGGGCGATGGGCGAGAACTCGCCCCGCTCGATGCGCGGTTCGGGGATGGAAGACGTGATCTTCGCGGGTACCGCCGCCCGTCCGCAACGCGATTTCGCCGAAGTCTCGATCCTCACCGACGAAGTTGCGGGCGAGGCGGAAGGCGAAGTCGAAGTCGTCCGCCGCATCGAGCGCGGCGCTGGATCGGCCTATCGCATCAACGGGCGCGACGTGCGCGCCAAGGATGTGTCGCTGCTCTTCGCCGACGCGGCGACCGGCGCGCATTCCCCCGCGCTCGTCAGCCAGGGGCGGATCAGCGCGGTCATTTCCGCCAAGCCGGTCGAACGCCGCGCGATGCTGGAGGAAGCCGCCGGCATCGCCGGGCTGCATGTCCGCCGCAAGGATGCCGAACAGCGGCTGCGCGCGACCGAGAACAACCTGACGCGCCTCGACGAAGTCATCGCCGACCAGGACGCGCGCGCCGCCGCGCTGAAACGGCAGGCACGACAGGCCGAACGCTATCGCGCGCTGACCGAGGATATCCGGGTGGCAGAAGCGCGGATGATCTATGCCCGCTGGCGCGATGCCGCCGCCGCCGCCGATGCCGCAAAGGCCGAAGCCGCCGCAGCCGAAGCGCGGGTCACCGAACGCGCCGCCGGCCAGGATAAGGCCGCCGAGGCGCAGCGCAGGGCCGCCGAGCGGCTGAGTACCGAACGCGCCGCCGCGCTTGCCGTTCGCGATCGCGCAAGCGAAGCGATGCACCGGCTTTCGGCGCTGCGCGGCGATCGCGCTTCGGTCGACAGGCGACTTCAGGAGCTGGCCGACAACGAAGTGCGGCTGGCCGCCGACAAGGGCCGCGAGGGCGAGCTTGCCCGCGACGCCGCCGAGGCGCTGTCGCGGCTGGAGGAAGAGGCCGGCGCGCTCGACAAGCGCATCGCCGAAGCGGCGACGCGCATGCCGCAACTCGAATCGGCGCTGGCCGAGGCCGAGCGCGTGGCGCGCGATGCCGAAGTCTCGCTGGCGCAGGCGATGGCCGAGCAGGCAAGCGAAGCGGCCGATGCGCGCGTCGCGCAGGCGGCGCTGGACGCGGCGAGGACGCGCGTCGAACGCGCCGAGCGCGACAAGGCGCGAGTCGATGCCGAGCGCAAGGCGCTGCCCGATGCCGGACCGCTGCAGCAAGAACGCGACAGCGCCGCCAGGGCGCGCGAAACGGCGCTGCAACAGGCCGAAACCGGCCGCACCGGCCTTTCGCGCGCCGATGCCGCCGAGCGCGCCGCGATCGAGGCGCGCGACAAGGCGCAGTCGGCGCGCGCCGGGGCGCATGCCGAACTGGCACAACTCGACAGCGAAGCCGCCGCGCTGACCAAGGCGACTCGCGCCTCGGCCAGGGATCGGCTGCTCGACCGGCTGAAAGTCGATGACGGCTATGAACGCGCGCTCGCCGCGGCACTGGGCGACGATCTGGAGGCGGGGCTCGACAGCAGTGCGGAGCGCTATTGGGCCGGCGCCGAAACGCTTCCGGGAGACCCCGGCGCACCGGCCGATGCGACACCGCTGGCGGCGCATGTTCAGGCGCCCCCCGAGCTGGCGCGCCGCCTGTCGCAAGTGTTCGTCACTGAAAGCGATACCGGGCAGAAGCTGGCCGTGGGTCAGCGGCTGGCGACTCTCGACGGCAAATTGCGCCGCTGGGACGGCTATACCGCACGATCGGGCGGTGCGGCGGCGGCGCAGCGGCTGGAAAGCGTCAATCGCCTCCATGCGATCGAAAAGGCACGGCCCGCGGCGCTCCGCGCGGTCGAAAGCGCCGAGGCACGGCTCTCGCAGATCGAGGAGGACATCGCCGAGGCCCGTCGCGCAGCCGCCGATGCGCGGCGCGTGCTCGAACATGCCGAAACCACCGGCCGCGATGCCGCCCGCGCCGAGGATCGCGCGGCAAGCCAGCTCGAACGGCTGGAGGCGCAGCGTGCCGATATCGAATCGCGCGCGCAGCGGATCGCAGGCGAAGTCGAGGAAGCGGCCAGCGAACAGTCGCGCGCGCAGGCCGCGCTCGCCGCGCTGCCCGATGGGCAGCAAACGCGCGAGCGTGTTTCCAAGCTTTCCAGCGACACCGAAAATCGCCGCGCCGCCGCCGCTGCCGCGCGCGCCGAACGCACCGCGCAGGAACAGGAGCTGAGCCGCGCGCGCGAGCGGCTCGCCGCCGCCCAGGCCGAACGCAAAAGCTGGCAGGCACGCGCCGGCGAAGCCGCCCGCCGCAGCGAGGAAATGGAAACGCGTGCCGCCGCACTGGCGCAGGAGAAGGAACAGCTCGCCGCGCGTCCCGCCGAACTCGACGGGCTGATCGCCGAAGCCGAACGCACCGCCGAGACCACCCGCGCCGAATCGAGCGCCGCACAGGCAGCCGAGGCGGAAGCCGAGGCGGCGCTGCGCATCACCGAGAATGAAGTGCGCCTGACCGCCGAACGGCTGGCCGAGGCCCGCGAAATTCGCGCCGGCGCCGCCGCGCGCGCGGAAAATCAGGAGGCACGGCGGATCGAAATGGGGCGCCTGTCGGGCGAGCGGTTCGAATGCCCGCCGCCGATATTGGGCGAACGCGTCGGCTTCGAAACCGACACGGTCGGCGAACCAGGCGCCGAATCGGCGACACATGACAAGCTGATCGCCGAGCGCGAGCGGATCGGCCCGGTCAATCTGGTGGCCGAGACCGAACTCGCCGAACTGAGCGAATCAAGCGCCGCCAATGCCAAGGAGCGCGACGAACTGACGCTCGCGGTCAATCAGCTGCGCGGATCGATCGGCACGCTCAATCGCGAGGGCCGCCAGCGATTGCTGGCGGCGTTCGAAGCCGTGAACGACCATTTCACGCGACTCTTCACCACGCTGTTCAACGGTGGCAGCGCGCATCTCGAACTGATCGACTCGGAAGACCCGCTCGAAGCGGGGCTGGAAATCATGGCGCAGCCGCCGGGCAAGAAGCTGCAGTCGCTGACGCTGCTTTCGGGCGGCGAACAGGCGCTTACCGCCGTCGCGCTGATCTTCGCGCTGTTCCTGACCAATCCCGCGCCGATCTGTGTGCTCGACGAAGTCGACGCGCCGCTCGACGACGCCAATATCGAGCGCTTCTGCGATCTTCTCGACCGGATGAACCGCGAGACGCGCACCCGTTATCTGATCGTCACGCACAATGCGGCGACGATGGCGCGTATGGACCGGCTGTTCGGCGTGACGATGGTTGAACGCGGCGTGAGCAGGCTGGTCAGTGTCGACCTTGGCGGCGCCGAAAGCCTGCTCGCCGCCGAATAGTCATTCGCGCGCGTCGCCCGGGGCTTCCTCTTCGGCGCGCGCCATTTCGCGGGGCTTGCGCGCTTCGAACACCTTGGCGAGCCGCTCTTCGGCCTTATCGGAAAGCTGTTTCGCGGCGGCGGGAAACATCTCTTCCTCTTCCTCGTCGATATGATGTTCGTAGCGGTGCTTCATTTCCTTGAACTTCTGAAGCCACGCGCCCGAGGCCATGTCGGTCTCGACCAGCTCGCCCAGATAGTCGTCGATTTCCTTGTGCTCGGAAACCGAATGCCGCGCCTCGTCGCGCAGATCGGGGCAGGCGAGCATCGTCGCATAGAGCGATTCCTCCTCGGCCGCCGCATGCGCCTGAAGCTCGAGGCGCAGCTTTTCGAACAGGTCGCGCCGCTCGGCGGTATCGCCGTGCGTTTCCTCAAGCTGCTTGAGCAACACGCGCTGGCGATCATGATCGCGCTTCAAATCGTCAAAAATCCTTACGTCCGCCATCGGTTTGTCCTCCGGGTTTACTTTGTCTAATCAATCGCTCAGCGCGCCGGGAGTTTCAGATGCGAATCGTTCGCAGGGTGAATCGCGGAGCGGCACCGGGGGAACGCATGTTTCAACGCCTTGACCTGGCGCGACTGGCGCTGCCTGCAACGCTGCTGCTCACGTGCCTGCTCGGCTGGGGGTTCAAGGCGCACTGCCTGGAAAACGGCGGGTGGCCCAGCTGGGTGCAGTACAGCACCGGCTGCTACAGCGACGCCATTCCGTTCTGGACCGCGCGCGACGTGGATGCGGGCGCGGTCCCCTATTTCGAAAGCCGGATGGAATATCCCGTACTCACCGGGCTCCTGATCTGGATCGAGGGCGGGCTGGCGCGGCTGACCGGTGCGAGCGGGCCAGGAAGCACGCATTTCCTGTTCTGGGTGACGTTCGGCAATGCGCTGCTCGCCTTCGCCATTCTGGCGATGCTGTACCGCGCGGGAATGAACGACGCGCGGCTGAAGCGCTGGGCGCTGGCGCCCCCGCTGATCCTCTATCTCGGGCATAACTGGGATATGCTCGCCGTCGCGCTCGCCGTCGCGGCGATGCTGACGGCGCGGCAGGGGCGTCCGGCCACGGCCGCGGCGCTTGCCGGACTCGGCACGGCGGCAAAGCTGTTTCCCGCGCTGTTGCTGCCGCTGCTCGGGCTGCAGGCATTGTTCGGGGATAGCGAGCGTCCGCTTTTCGAACGGATACGGAATGCAGCGCTTCTGTCGGCCGCCGCGATCGGCGCGTGGTTGCTGGTCAATCTGCCGGTGGCTCTGGCGGCGTTCGAAAACTGGTCCGAATTCTATCGCTTTTCGGGATCGCGCCCCGGAACGCGGGCGTCGATCTGGGAAATCCTGAACCATCTACACGTGTGGCGCGCGACCATCGCCGAACGGAATTTCTGGTCGGCCCTCGCCTTTTTCGCGGGATACGCCGCGATCGTGGCACTGGGCTGGCGCCGCCATCGCACGCGGCTGTGGATCCTGTTTCCGGCGGTGCTCGGCTGGTTCCTGCTCACCAACAAGGTCCATTCGCCGCAGTTCGACCTGTGGATCTATCCGCTGCTGCTGATCGCGGCGCCGCGCCTATGGCCGGTGGCGCTGTTCGCGGCGGGCGACCTTGCCGCCTATTTCGCGGAGTTCTGGTGGCTGGCGCGGATGAACGGAGCGTGGCCGCACGCGACGATCATCCCCGTCGCACTGGCGGCCGGGGTGCGCGGCGCGGCGCTGCTGTGGCTGATCGCCGATCTGGTGCGGCTGCCCTCGCCCCGCTGGATCGAAGAAGCAGCGCGGGTCTGAGCGCTCAGGGCAGCGGCAGATCGGTGGCGCGGTCGGCGCGTTCCCGCGCTTCGGCAGTCCCTTGCCGGATTTCCTCTGCGGCACAGCCGACGGCGCCCCCCGGCCCGACTGCCGAGCAGCTGCCGATGCCGGTATCGCCCGCATCCATCACGTCTTCGACGCGCGCGGCCCAGGCGGCATCCTCACGCTTGATCGGCTGATTTTCGCGAATCGTGCGCGGCACGCGATAGCGTTCGGTTTCGGGCGCGCGGACGCATATCGTGTTTTCGGGGCAGGGATCATCGCCATAGATGGTGATCGTGCCGTTGATCGGCGCGTCCTGCGCCATCGCGGCAGGCGCGGCGAAGCCGAAGCCGGCGACGGTCGCCGCGATTGCTATCACTGTCTTCTTCATCTCGACTCTCCTGTGGGTCGATCTGGCCTTCAGGCCGATTTGGCCTTGGGGCGGTTCAAATTTTCTTGGACAGCGCGATCGCCGCCCGGCAGCCCAATCGGATCGCGCTTTCTAGCAGCGGATAGGCCGGAGCCATTTCCGCGCCTGCCTCCAGCGCCGAATCGCGATGCTCCACTTCCTCGGCGCGAAACTCCGCCACTGCAGCGGAAAGCTCGGGATCGCTGTCGCCGAGCTGATCGAGCTGTTCGCCGTAATGGGCATCGATCTCGGTCTCGATCGCGGCGGTGCACGCCATTGCCGCTTCGGGCCCGATCGCCGCCGTTCCGGCTCCAAGAGCAAAACCCGCGACGTCCCAAAAGGGTTGCAAAAGCGTGGGTCGGACACCCCGGCGCACGATCATGGCATCGAAAAAGGCGCGGTGGCGCTCCTCCTGATTGGCCATGCCGGCAACCGCGCGTGCTGCGCTGTTGCGATCGCCCAAAACGGCGAGCTGCCCGGCGTAGATGCGCGTCGCGCCATATTCGCCGGCCTGATCGACACGGACCATCGCATCGCGCTTCTCGCGCCGGTCGCCCGGTTTCCAGCTGGGGCCCTTGCTCATGCCGCGCGCCTCCGCCCGACCAGCGCGAAAATCAGGATTGCGCTGCCCAGCGAGATGATCGCGTTGAAGCCTGCCAGCGAAACCCCGAGCAACGTCCATTGCGGCTCGTCGCAGCGGATCAGGGGGCGGTCGTTGATCGAATTGAGCAGATCGGCGTCGCTCAGGCCAAGATCGGCCGTCGCCGTGCATCCGGTGATGCCCGGCCACCAGCCATATTCGACACCTGCATGAAACACGCCGATCGCTCCGCTGACGGCGACCGATGCCGCCGCCAGACAGATAAGCGTTGCGCGCATGAAAGGCTGCTTAACGAAAAACGCCGCCAACGCGATCGGCACCGCCGCATAATGCGGCCAGCGCTGCCAATGGCACATTTCGCACGGGTAGAGCCCGCCGAACAGCTGCGACCCCCAGGCGCCGCCCAGCAGCGCGAGCGGGACAAGCAGCGCGATCAAGCGCGCCTTTGCGATTGCCGGCGGTGTCATCGCAGTCGATGCTTTCCCTTAATTGGCCGAACCGCCGCTGCCGCCCTTCGCGGCGGCGGCAGAGCGCGTCTGCCCGTTGCCGAGCCGCGTGATGGCACCAAGCGCATAATGGAGCTGGAAGTCCTCGATCCCCTGCTCCTCCAGCTCTTCAGCCGTGGCGGAGAAGCGCGGATCCTCGTTGGTGTCTTCTTCCAGCGCCTCGTCGTCGACGTCGATCTCGTTGATCAGATGGCGGCGCAGGTCGGATTCGCGGAACACCGGACGGGTGCGGTAATCGGGATCGGAAAGCTGCGGCACGGTGATGTCGGGCTTGATCCCGCCTTCCTGCACCGAACGGCCCGACGGCGTGTAATAGCGCGCGGTGGTGAGCCGCAGCGCGCTTTGCGGGCCAAGCTGCATCAGCGTCTGCACCGATCCCTTGCCGAAGCTGCGCGTACCCATCACCAGTCCGCGATGATGGTCCTGGATCGCGCCGGCGACGATTTCCGAGGCCGAAGCGGTACCCGCGTCGATCAGCACGATCACCGGCAGGCCGCGCGTCAGATCGCCCTTCACCATCGATTCGGCATAATAGCGCTCGATATCGGCACGCGTGCGACCGCGCTGCGACACGATCTCGCCGTGATCGAGAAACACATCGCCGACTTCGATCGCCTGGCTGAGCAGCCCACCGCCATTGTTGCGCAGATCGACGATATAGCCGAGCGGCGGATGGCCCAGCTCCTGTTCGATCGCAGCCACTGCCGCGCGCGTATCTGCGCCGGTATTCTGCGAGAAGGTGTTGATGTTGATGATGCCGACGCCGTCGCGCACTTCCCACTTCACCGGCTTCTGCACGATGGTTTCGCGCGTCAGCGTGAATTCGAGCGGTTCGTCATGCCCCGGCCGCACCACGGTCAGCGTGATATCGGTGCCCGGCTTGCCGCGCATCACCGTGATCGCCTCGTCGAGCGTGCCGCCATAGATCAGCTTGCCGTCGAGATGGGTGATGTAATCGCCCGCCTTGATCCCCGCCCGGTCAGCCGGCGTATCCTCGGTCGGTGCGACGACCTTTACTGCGCCGTCCTCCATCGTGACCGTAAGGCCGAGCCCGCCATATTCGCCTTCGGTGGCGATGCGCATATTGTCGAAATCAAGTTCGGAGACATAGCTCGAATGCGGATCGAGCGCCGAGAGCATCCCCTGGATCGCGCCCTTCACCAGCGTTTCGTCATCGACCGGATCGACATAGCTTGCCTTCACCCGGTTGAAGACTTCCATGAACAGGTCGAGCTCGCGATAGCTGCCCGCCTCGGCCGACGCCATCGCGCTGGTGGCGACGGGGACGAGCGCGAGGGCACTGACGGCGGCGGTGACCTGAAGAAACGGGCGAGGCATCAAGTTACTTTCCTAAGAGGAACCGGCCCTGGCACGAAAGCCGGTAATTCGCCGCCAACGATAGCGCCAATGGCGCCTCCGCGCAAAGCCGGACATGGCCGTATCGGCACGCTGCAACACGGCGATTCAATCGAGCAGCCGGGTAATGTCCATCGGTGCGTCATGGCGTCGCAACTCCACGGTAACGCGCGGCGTTTCGTCCTCGCCGGCGCGGCCGATAGGCACGCCCTGCGCCACCGTGTCCCCGCGCTTTACCGAAACCGCCCCAAGCCCGGCGATCAGACTAGTCCACCCCTGACCGTGATCGATGATGACCACCCCGCCATAGCGGCGGAACGGCGCGGCATAGCGGATCGTTCCGCCGCTTGGCGCCGTCACGCCCGCGCCGGGACTGGTCGCGATCGTCAGCCCGCGCGAACGCACACCGGTCGGCGAAAGCTCGCCCATGCCGGTGACGAGGCTTCCGCTGACCGGCAGGCGATAGGGCGCGGCGCGGCGCGGCGCCGAATGCGACACAGGCGCCGCCTCTCCGGCTTCGCGCGGACGCGGCAACGGCCCGGGAAGCGCGGCAAGTTCCTCGCGAACCTCGCCGGCGGCCTCCATCACGTCCATCTGGTCGACGATGTCGCGCGCGCGCTCACCCGCCGCGATCGCGCGATCCGATTCGATCAGCGCGCTGCGATCGAGCCGCTGCGAACGCAGCCGGTTTTCGGCTTCGAGATGCACCAGCGCCACGCGCTCGGCCTCGAGCCGACCGCGGCTTTCGCGCAGGCTTGCCACCGCTTGTTCGGCCTGGCGCCGCAGCCCTCGGATCCGCGCCAGTTCGGCGCGGACATCGGCGGTGCGCTCGCGCACCACCGGCAAGGTCGTACCCAGGACCGCGCGGACATGGACGATATCCTCGGTCGATCCCGGCTGGACCAGTCCCAGCGCGGGCGGGCGCCGCACCAGCGACTGGATCGCCGCGATCAGCCGCAGGATCGTCGATTGCCGCTGCGAAAGCGTGACGCGCTGCGCGCGCAACCGCCGGTCGACGATCGCGATGCGCGCACGCGCGGCGGCGATGTCGGCCTCGGCCGCGGCGATACGCTGTGCGGCGGCTTCCTCCTTCGCCCTGGCCTGCGCGGCCTGGCTGCGCGCCGCCTCGGCGGCCTGTTCGAGCTGTTTCGATTTTTCCTGCGCGGCTTTGGACGCGGCCGTCGCGCGTTCGAGCCGGGATTGCTGCTCGGCCATGCTCGGCACCGTCTGGGCACGCACCAGCGGGCCGCTGGCAAGGATCGCCAGCATCGCCGCTCCCGTCACCGCTCCGCGCCGCCATGCCATGCCCCTATCCTTCGCGGTGATAGGGATGATTGGCAAGGATGGAGACCGATCTCCAGAGCTGCTCCGCCAGCATCGCGCGCGCCATCATGTGCGGCCATGTCGCCGCGCCGAACGACAGCAGCAGGTCCGCCTCGGCGCGTTGTGCGTCATCGAACCCGTCGGCGGCGCCGATCAGGAAGCGCGTTTCGCGAATGCCGTCGTCGCGCCAGTCGCCCAGCTTCTTCGCCAGCTCGCGCGAGGGAAGGTTCCTGCCGGTTTCATCGAGGACGACGGTGCGCATCGGCGTTTCGGCGCCGGGCATCCTGCCGCCGGTTTCGGGCAGTTCGCTGACTCTGGTGGGCCAGCTGATTCGCTTGAGATAGCGCGCGACCAGCTCGGCCTCGGGACTGCGCCCGATGCGGC
The DNA here is from genome assembly GCF_011057975.1 of Sphingosinithalassobacter tenebrarum. Lineage (GTDB taxonomy): Bacteria > Pseudomonadota > Alphaproteobacteria > Sphingomonadales > Sphingomonadaceae > Sphingomonas > Sphingomonas tenebrarum. The sequence goes on from NZ_CP049109.1 coordinate 141,607, forward strand.
CGCGCGCGACGATATGCAGCAGCACGTCGGGGTAAGGCCTCAGGCCTCTCCCGCCGGCGTGTCGCCGAATGCCCACATCCGCTCGATATTGTAGAAGCTGCGCACTTCGGGGCGGAAGAGGTGGACAATCACGTCGCCCGCGTCGATCAGCACCCAGTCGGCGGTCGGCAGGCCTTCCACGCGCGGAGTATGGCCGCTTTCGGCCTTGATCTTCTCGGCGAGTTTGGTGGCCATCGACGCGACCTGTCGCGTCGACTTGCCCGACGCCACCACCATGTAATCGGCGATGCTCGTCTTGCCCGCGAGCGGGATGGAAACGGTCTCGACTGCCTGATCGTCATCGAGCGAGGTCATGACAAGCCGATGCAACGCCTCGACGCCTTGATCGGCGTCGGACGAACTGAGCACAGTAGGCGATGTAGCCAAGGGGACTCCTAGCGTTCTCTATGATGTGTGCCGGGTTCCGGGGACGGCGCATAGCGCCGGTGCCAGGCGGGATCGGCAGCCCGAAGGCGTGTTGCCGAATTTGGGTCGGGGCGAAAGCGCAACAGCACGAGTGCCGGCAATCTCCAACGCGTCCAGTTCTTCGCCTGGCCTGCGGGCCGCACAAAGCGCCGCAGCCAACTCATCGCAGGACTTGCGTGAGCGTCCCTGTTATACCCCGGACGCGCGACTACGGCAATGGGAACTTGCCGGGCGATACGGCGCCATCCCCGCCAGCGATGGAATTGCGCCAGATTGTCCGATCCCATCAGCCAGATGAAGCGGTGGCGGGGATAGAGGCGCGGCAGCTTGGAGAGCGTATCGACGGTGTAGCGCGTCTTGAGGCGCTTCTCGATTCCGGTCGGCCGGATCGGCGCATGTTTGGCCATCGCGCGCGCCGACGCCATCCGCGCCGAAAAGGGCGCCATATCGTCATCCCCCGCTTTCAGCGGATTGCCCGGCGAGACGAGCCACCACACCTCGTCGAGCTTCAGCGCACGCATCGCCTGGAGCGAGATATAGCGATGGCCTTCATGCGCGGGATTGAACGACCCGCCGAGCAGGCCGATGCGCCGCGCACCGTTCTTCGCCTTTTTCCGCGCGCCGCCGCGCGCCTTGCGGGCCGGTGTCAGGGGCGTGCCTGCCCAGTACCGCGGACCTGCCACTTGAAGGTGGTGAGTCCTTCGAGCGCGACCGGGCCGCGCGCGTGGAGGCGTCCGGTGGAAATGCCGATTTCGGCGCCGAGCCCGAATTCGCCGCCATCGGCGAACTGAGTCGAGGCGTTCCACATCACGATCGCGCTATCGACTGTGTTGAGGAATTTCTCGGCAGCTTCCGCATCCTCGGTGACGATCGCTTCGGTATGGCCCGAGCTGTGCGCGGCGATATGCGCGATCGCGTCGTCGATGCCGTCGACGAATTTCACCGACAGGATCGCGTCGAGATATTCGGTATCCCAGTCTTCCTCGGTCACCGGCAGGACATGGCTGTCGAGCGCCTGCACGTCGGCGCCGCCGCGCAATTCGCAGCCGGCATCGACCAGCGCGGCCAGAACCGGCCTGGGATCGGCGAATGCCTTGTCGATCAACAGCGTCTCGGTCGCACCACAGACGCCGGTGCGACGCATCTTGGAATTGACTGCCAGTTGCTTCGCCTTTTCCGGGTCGGCCTTGCCGTCGATATAGGTGTGGTTGATCCCGTCGAGATGCGCGAGCACCGGCACGCGTGCCTCGGTCTGCACACGCGCGACAAGCGACTTGCCGCCGCGCGGGACGATGAGGTCGATCACGCCGTCGGCGGTGAGCATCGCGCCCACGGCCGCGCGGTCCTGCGTCGGGACCAGCTGCACCGCATCAGCGGGCGCGCCAGCGGCTTCGAGGCCGCTGCGCAGCGCCTTCAAAATCGCGCGGTTCGAATATTTGGCTTCGCTGCCGCCACGCAGGATCGCGGCATTGCCTGCCATCGCGCAGAGCGCGCCGGCATCGGCAGTCACATTGGGGCGGCTTTCATAGATGATGCCGATCACGCCGATCGGCACACGCACGCGGCTGAGCTTGAGGCCGTTGGGGCGCTCGCTTTCGTCAATCTGCTGGCCGACGGGATCGGGCAGCCCGGCAATCGCCTCCACTCCTTCGATCATCCCGGCGAAGCGCTTGGGATCGAGCTTGAGCCTGTCGAGCATCGCGCCGGAAAGGCCGCGGCCTTCGGCTTCCTCCAGGTCGCGCGCATTGGCTTCGAGGATTTCGGCCTCGCTGTCGCGCATCGCCTTTGCGGCGCTGCGCAGAGCGGCAGCCTTTTCCTCGGTTGTCATCTGCGCCAGCCGCTTGGCGGCGGCGCGCGCACGCGCGCCCATTTCGGCGATCAGGTCCTCGGGCTTGGTTTCGAGCATCGTATCGGTCATGCCCAACAATCTGGGGAGCATCTTCCCGCAATCAACCGAAAATTGCGTTTCGGGCGCTCGCCAGCGCCGCGCGATGATGTTAGCGAACACATATGGGGGAATTCGAAGGAGGAGGCGAGATCGTCACCGGCGCGCTGATCGGGCGCGCTGTCGAGCCGCATGCGGGCGAACCGGGCGGAGAAGGATCGATGTGCCTCAATTGCGGCACCGCGCTGATCGGCGCGCATTGCCACCGCTGCGGGCAGGGCGCGCATGTGCATCGTTCGATCGGAGAGATCTGGCACGAAATCCTGCACGGCGTCGTCCATTTCGACGGCAAGCTGTGGCGCACGCTGCCGATGCTCGTTTTCCGGCCGGGTGAACTCACGCGCCGCTATATCGAAGGCGAGCGCGCGCGTTTCGTCTCGCCGATGGCGCTGTTCCTGTTCGCGCTGTTCACGATGTTCGCGGTGTTCCAGATCGCCGGAATCTCCCCACCTACCGACCTCAAGGGCAATGGCGAGGTGAGCGCCAACCTCACCGAAACGCGCGAAAAGCTCGAGGATTCGCGTGCAGAGGCCGTCCAGGTGCGCGATAGCACCGCGCCAGGATCGCCCGAACACCAGGCCGCGCTGCGGCAGATCGTCGAAGCCGATGAAGGGGAAGAGGCGCTCAAGCGCGTGGCGGTCATCGCCGATCCCACCGGGGGCCATGAAAACGAAATCCACACCGGGTGGGAACGGCTCGATCACGGGCTGGAGAAATGGAGCAAGAATCCGGGGCTGATGCTCTACAAGCTCCAGTCGAACGGCTATAAATTCTCCTGGCTTCTCATCCCGCTATCGCTGCCCTTCGTCTGGCTGATGTTCGCGTGGAAGCGCGGCTATGGCGGCTATGACCATGCCGTGTTCATCACCTATTCGATCGCATTCATGTCGATGCTGTTCATCGCGCTCACGCTGGTCGCGGGGCTGGGTGTTCCGATGCGATGGCTCGCGCTCGCCAGTCTGATCATTCCGCCGCTGCATATCTACAAGCATCTCAAGGGTGCCTATCGCCTGCGCCGCCTTTCGGCGCTCGCGCGCACGCTGCTGCTGCTGGTCTTCATTCAGATCGTGATAATACTGTTCACGATCGTGCTGGTGTTTCTGGGACTGGTGGGGTGAGTTTGCGCGGCCCGGCACCGCGCCTGCGGTTGACGCGGCCGGGCTATCTCTACCACTGCATCTTTGCCGCCCTGGGCATCGGGGCGGGATTGATGCTGGTCGCAAGCGACGATCCGCAAACCGCCGATACCCTGTTGCCGGTTTTCGCGGCGCTCCTGGCGCTGCACATCATTCTGCTGAGCCTGTTCTGGAGGAGGCTGGTCGAACCGCGCGAATAGAAAAAGGGGCGCCGCAACCTGCGTTGCAGCGCCCCTTTCTCGTTGGAATATGGCTCAGGCGCCCTGTGGCGAGGGATTACCGAACGGCCCCTTGGGCTTGCGGATCTTGGGGATCGACGTCCCCGCCGCGGCCACCGGCTGCGCGCTCGCGCCCGGATCGTCGCGGCCGATATCCTCGCCCGCGATCAGCCGCTTGATCTCGTCGCCGGTCAGCGTCTCATATTCGAGCAGTGCCTGCGCCAGCGAATGGAGCTGGTCGTTATGCTCGGTCAGGATCTGCTTGGCGCGCTCGAGCCCGCCTTCGACCAGCCGCTTGATCTCGGCATCGATCAGCTGCGCGGTCTCGTTCGACATCTGCGAGGGCCGGTTCACCTGATAGCCGAGATAGCTGTCGTCCGATCCGCCATATTCGAGCGGGCCGACCTTGTCCGACATGCCCCAGCGCGTGACCATGTCGCGCGCCAGGCTGGTCGCGTACTGGATGTCGCCGCTCGCGCCCGACGAGACCTTGTCATAGCCGAAGATCACTTCCTCGGCGATGCGGCCGCCCATCGAAACGGCGAGGTTCGCGTACATCTTGTCGCGGTGATAGCTGTAGCTGTCGCGCTCGGGCAGGCGCATCACCATGCCCAGCGCGCGGCCGCGCGGGATGATCGTCGCCTTGTGGATCGGATCCGACGCAGGTTCGTGCAGCGCGACGATGGCGTGCCCGGCCTCGTGATAGGCGGTCATGCGCTTCTCGTCTTCGGTCATCACCATCGACTTGCGCTCGGCGCCCATCATCACCTTGTCCTTGGCGTCCTCGAACTCGCTCATCGCGACGAGCCGCTTGCCGCGCCGCGCCGCCAGCAATGCCGCCTCGTTGACGAGGTTCGCCAGATCGGCGCCCGAAAAGCCCGGCGTGCCGCGCGCGATGACGCGTGCGTCGACGTCCGGCGCCAGCGGCACCTTCTTCATATGGACCTGAATGATCTTGACGCGGCCCTCGATATCGGGGCGGGGCACGACCACCTGGCGATCGAAACGGCCCGGACGCAGCAGCGCCGGATCGAGCACGTCGGGACGGTTGGTCGCGGCGATGATGATGATGCCTTCATTGGCTTCGAAACCATCCATTTCGACCAGCAGCTGGTTCAATGTCTGTTCGCGCTCGTCATTCTGGTTGCCCAGACCCGCGCCGCGCGACCGGCCGACCGCATCGATTTCGTCGATGAAGAGGATGCACGGCGCATTCTTCTTCGCCTGTTCGAACATGTCGCGCACGCGGCTCGCGCCGACGCCGACGAACATCTCGACGAAGTCCGAGCCCGAAATGGTGAAGAAGGGCACACCCGCTTCGCCCGCAATCGCACGTGCGAGCAGCGTCTTGCCCGTACCCGGCGAGCCGACCAGCAGCGCGCCCTTGGGGATCTTGCCGCCCAGCCGCGCGAATTTGGTCGGGTCCTTCAGGAACTCGACGATTTCCTGCAATTCCTCGCGCGCTTCGTCGATGCCCGCGACATCGTCGAAGGTCACCTTGCCTTCTTTCTGCGTCAGCATCCGCGCGCGCGATTTGCCGAAGCCCATCGCGCCCGATCCCGAATTCTTCTGCATCTGTCGCAGCACGAAGAAGGCGATGCCGACGAACAGCAGGAAGGGCAGCGAATTATACAGCATGTAGAGCCAGATCGACGGCGTTTCCTCGGCACGCGCATTGATCGTCACGCCCTTGCCGCGCAGCCGCTGGACCAGCTGGTCATCGCCCGGATTGTTGGTGCGGAACGTCGCGTCGTCGGTATAGACGCCGGTGATCGCGCCGGTGCTCGGCGTGATGCTCACTTCCTTCACTTCGCCCGCGTCGACGCGATCGAGGAACGTCGAATAAGAAACGGCGTTTGCCGCCTGCTGATTGCTGGCGCCGTTGAAGAAGCTCACGAACAGGGCAAGCGCAGCGAGAATGCCTACCCAGATGAGCAGGCTCTTCATCCAGGGATTGTTGTTGCCGTCGGGCTGCTTGTCGTTGTTGTCGCTCATGCGGAATCGGTACCTTTCACGACAAGATAGATAGGATCGGGGAAGTTAATGGCAATGGAACAGGCGATGCATTGGGTCGATCAGTGTGATCGACGCGATGGAGCCATTCGAAATCGCCAGCGATCGCCCGCCGGATGCGCCATGATCGCGGCCAGCGTCGCCGCGTCGCCGCGATCGAGCGCCGAAACGAATCGGTCGAGCCCCTGGTCGCCCCAGGGATGCGTCAGTCCCGCCGCGTTTCGCACCGCGTCGATTGCCCAGCGCGCAAGGCGGCGGCGCAGTTCATAGGGAAGCTGGCCGGCATCGACGGTGAGGTCCGCACCCGTCCCCGAAACGCGGCCTGGCAATTCGCGGGCGAAGCTCCATTCGAGCCCATCCTCGGCATGGCGCAGATTGCCCGCCGCCAGCGCCAGCCGGCCGGGGGAAAGATCGTCGCTTTCGTCGATCAGGCGGCGAATGCGCGCGCGATCGTAGCGCGGATCGGCATTGCTGCGATCGGTGACGAACGGCGCCCCGGCACAACGGGCCAGCCCGGAAAGTTCGGCGCGGCTCCAGCCGAGCAGCGGCCGGACGAGCAGCGGCGAGGCGGGATCTTCGGCCAGCATCGGGCGCATCGGCACCATCGCGGCCAGCCCGCCGACGCCGGCGCCGCGCCGCGCGCGCATCAGGAACGTCTCGGCGATATCGTCGCGCTGATGCGCCGTCGCGACCCATAGCAGCCCCGTCCCCGCCGCCCATTGCGACAGCAATGTGTAGCGCAGCGTGCGCGCCGCTTCCTGCTGATTGCCCGCGAAGACCCCGCTTTCCGCACGCGTCAGCGTGGCGTGCGGCACGCCGATCCGGGTACAGAGTGCGGCGACCATCGCCGCCTCGTCGGCCGATTCGGGGCGCAGGCGATGGTCGACGGTGGCGGCATGGACGCTTCCCGGCCATGCTGCCGCGGCAAGCAGCAGCAGCGCCACACTGTCGGGACCTCCCGAAACGGCCAGGCCGAGCGGCGCAGCCGGGGCGGGCTCCTGTCCGGCCACCGCACGGAAATCGTCGCGAAACCGCGCAATGCGCGCCGCGTCCGGCGACGCGATTTCGCCGTCAGGGGCAGCGCAGCTGGGACTGTCGGGCCTGGACATCGGCCTTCATCTGGTCCGAAAGCCCGTCGCCGTAAAGCGACATGAGCTCAGCATAGACCTTGCAAATCTCGCTGGCCGGCTTGTCCAGCCGACGCAGCGCCTCGGCGAGATAGAACAAGCTGTCGGGCGCGCGTTCGCCATTGGGGTTGTTCTTGAAATTGTCGTAGAAGGCGACTGCCGCGAGCGACGGCGCGCCCGCGTCGAGATAGGAACGGCCGAGCAGGTTCTGCGCGAAGCTGGCGCGACGATGCTCGGGATATTGCTGCACCACCTTTTCAAGCTGGCCGCGCGCTTCGGGATAGAGTTCCGCGCGCCAGAGGCGATAGCCGTAGATATAGAGATCCTCGGCCGCGTCGTCGGTTTCGGGACGCGGCACCGCCGCCACCTGTTCGGCGCGCGATCCTACTGCGGGCGTATCGTCGCTCACCGATTCGGCCGGGCGGGCGGGTCGATCCGACGCCGCAGAGGCTTCCGAAGGTGCCTGCAGCGTGCCGTTGCCGTTGGCGACCGGCGCGGAGGCGTCCGTCGCCGGAGCGAAACGCGCCTCCAGCGCGCGGATGCGCGCATCGGTTTCGTTGCGATAGGCAGTGAAATTGCTCTCGGCCTGACGCAGCCGGTATTGCGTCTGCTCCACCTGGCCGGTCAGCGTCGCGACCTGGCTTTCGAGCGCCGCGACGCGCTGGGTCAGGTCGGCGACCGGGCTCGATGCCGGCGTGCCCGGCACGCTTGGGTCAGTCTGGGGCGGCGCGATCTCGGGTTCGAAATACTGGCCCGAGCCGCCGGGAAACACCTTGCGCTGCACCGCGCGCATTTCACGCTCCAGCCGGTCCACCCGGCTTTCGAGCGCGCTTTGCGCGTGCGCGCTTCCGGTTCCGCCCAGCACGGCGGCAAGCATCGCCGCAGCCAAAATCAAACGCATCTGTTCATCCCCCGGGGAGCCGATTCACCCGCGACTATAACTGACACGCCGCGCCTGTCGCCAGCCTTAAGGCCTGTCAACCATTGGGTCGGTCACGCAGCGCCTCGGGCGTGAGGCCCATTTCGACAGTCTGTTCGCCCGGACCTAGCACGCCGGCATCCGATCCGTTGATCGTCACGCGCAACTGATCGGCCCGCCCGGTCTTGATCTGCGGACCATCGGCATCGGTCGGCACGTCATAGCTTTCGCCCGCCGCCATTTCCTTTTCGAACAGGCGATTGCCCTCACCATCGGTCACGCGCAGCCATACCGTGTCGGTCGCGGTGAGCGTCACCTGGCCGCCGGTGGGGATCGGAGTCGTCGAAGGCGAGGCGATCGGCGCCGGACTCTCGTCTTCGGGCAGGACCAGCTCCTCCTGCGCGGGCGGCGGACTGCCGCGGAAGATGCCGGTAGTATAGACGATGACCACCGCGACCGCGAGCAACAGCGCGATCACCACCCCGCCGATCACCAGCCCGCTGGGCGGCGTGCGCGTGGGATCGTCCATTTCATAGGGCGGCGGCGAAGGTTCGCGATCATAGACGCTGCCCAGCTCGCCGCGCAGCTGGCGGGCGATCGCCACCTCGTCGGCGCCGACCGCGCGCGCATAGGATTTCGCGAAACCCAGCGCATAGGTGGGCGACGGCATCGTCGAATAGTCGCTTGCCTCGATCGATTCGAGGTGGCGCTGGGGAATCCGCGTCCGTGCCGCGATATCGGTGAGCTGCAGGCCCTGCGCCAGCCGCGCGTCACGCAATTTCTCCCCGACGCTGGTCGGGAAAAGGGAAGGGTTGTCGGCGGCTTCGCCGTCCATGCTGCTCTCCGGGAATTCAAACGTGCGACCGGGTATTGCCCCGTTTGGCGGTGTCGATCACTCCGCCTGCGCTGTCAACGCCGCACAGCGCCTTTCGTCTCCCGGTTCAGACCAGTTCGACGCCATTTTGTCCGGCCCAGGCCATCAGCGAGTCGCGAAGCGAGCTGGGCGGCGCGGCCAGCAGCACCGAAAGCTGTTCGGCCAGCGCGGCGCGATCGAGCGATCGGATCATCGCCTTTACCGGCCCGACCGCGGCGGGCGTGATCGACAGGCGTTCGATGCCAAGCCCGACCAGCGCCATCGCCTCGAGCGGGCGCCCGCCCATTTCGCCGCACACCGCCACCGGCACGTTCGCCTCATGGCATTGCCGCGCGACGCGGCGCACGAAACGCAGGATCGACGGGCTCAGCCAGTCGTACCGCATCGCCAGCTTGGGATGCGCGCGATCGGCGGCGAACAGGAACTGCGTCAGATCATTGGTGCCGATCGACAGGAAATCGAGCTTGGGCAGCAGCATGTCGAGCACTTCGGCAAGCGCGGGAACCTCGAGCATCGCGCCATAGCGGATATCGGCCGGCAGCTTGCGATTGCGCGCGGCGAGCCAGGCGCGCTGGGCTTCGAACAACGCGCGCGCTTCCTCGAATTCCCAGGGTTCGGAAACCATCGGGAACATGACATTGAGCGTCTTGCCCGCGGCCGCCTCGATCAGCGCGCGCGCCTGCGCCTTCATCAACCCGTCGCGATCGAGCGCGAGCCGCAGCGCGCGCCAGCCCATCGCCGGATTCTCTTCCTCGCCTTCCTCGTCGTGATTGAGATAGGGCAGCGACTTGTCGCCGCCGACATCGACGGTGCGGAACGTCACCGGCCGATCGCCGGCGGCATCGAGCACGTCCTTGTACAGCCGCTGCTGGCGCTCGCGCTGCGGCAGGGTCGCCGAAACGAGGAACTGGAATTCGGTGCGAAACAGGCCGATGCCGTCGGCCCCGGTCAAGTCGAGCGCGGCAACATCGTCGCGCAGCCCGGCATTGACCATCAGCGTGATTCGCTGGCCGTCGCGCGTCACCGGCGGTTCGGCCTTGAGCTTTGCAAAGGCCGCGCGGCGCTTCTGCGTAATCAGCTGCTTGGCCTCGAACGCTTCTTCCATCGCCGCATTGGGCCGGATGTGCAGGCTCTGCTCGCCGACATCGAGCAGCAACCGGTCGCCTTCAGCAACTTCGCGGCGCACGCCGCGAACGCGACCGAGCACGGGCACGCCCATCGCGCGCGCCACGATCGTGACATGCGCGGTCAGCGAGCCTTCCTCGAGCACCACGCCCTTCAGGCGACGGCGATCATATTCGAGCAGTTCGGCGGGCCCGAGATTGCGCGCGATCAGGATCGAATCCTGTCGCAACCCCAATTGCGCGGCAGTGCCGAGCTGGCCGGAAACGATGCGGATCAGGCGATTGGAGAGATCCTCCAGATCGTGCATCCGATCGCGCAGCAGCGGATCGTCGATCTCGCGCATCCGCATCCGCGTGCGCTGCTGGACGCGCTCGATCGCCGCCTCGGCAGTGAGGCCACTGTCGATCGCTTCGTTGATACGCCGCGACCAGCCTTCGTCATAGGCGAACATCTTGTAGGTCGCGAGGACCTCCTCATGCTCGCCGCCGACGCCGAACTCGGCCTGATTCGACATGCGGTCGATCTGCTCGCGCATCTTGTCGAACGCGGCATAGACGCGGTGGCGCTCGGCCTCGGTATCCTCGGCAACGGTATGTTCGATCGAGATGCGCGGCTGGTGATAGACGGCGACGCCCGCCGCCATGCCATCGACCAGCTTGAACCCGCCTATCCGCATCGCCGCGGTCGATTGCGGCCGCGCGGTCGTCGCGCCGGTGCTGTCGACCAGCCCGGCATTGGCGATCAGCTCCGAAAGCACCATCGCGACGGTCTGCAGCGCCTCGATCTCGACATCTTCGTACCGGCGCGGATCGGCATGCTGGACGGCGAGTACGCCGACCGCCTGTTCCTTGCGGATGATCGGCACGCCGGCGAAGCTGTGGAAGCGTTCCTCGCCCGTTTCGGGGCGATAGGCGAAATCGGGATGCGCCGCGGCCTCGTCGAGGTTCAGCGTTTCGACATTGGCCGCGATGATCCCGACCAGACCCTCGCCCATCGCCAATTTGGTGACGTGCACCGCGTCCTGCGCAAGCCCGCGCGTCGCGAACAGCTCCAGCAGCCCCTCGCGCAGCAGATAGATCGAGCAGACTTCGCTTTCGAGCGCTTCGCCGATGATGTCGACCACCGCATTGAGCTTTGCCTGCGCGGTATGCCGCGACGCCATCACGTCGTGAAGACGCGTCAATATCTCGCGAGCGGAGGCGATGGCGGAAATCGGCATGGAACTGCGCTACCAGATGCGCGCGCAACCGCCAAGAAATCGCGACCAATGATGGTTAGCGCGCGCTCAGGGGTTGCCGAATCCGACCGCGATGTAAACGGGAATGTCCTCGGCGACCTTGCCGTCGCGCATCGGCGGACGGACGCGATAGAGATAGGCTGCGCGGCGCGCGGCATCGCCGAAGCCCGAGCCCTCGGGCGTTTCGCCTACCGATTCGCACCCCCGCACATGATTGTTCGCGCGCACATAGCAGCGCAGCAGGCCCCAGCCGGAAACGCCGGCCCGGCGCGCACGCCCGGGATAGAATTGGGCGAGTTGCGAGGGACGCGGCGGCCCGCGAACCCAATCGGCGCGGACGATCGCCTCGCCCGAACCGCTGCCGTTGCCGCTGTTTCCGGTCCCGCTTCCCGCGCCCGATGCGGTTCCGCTGCCGTTTCCCGCAACCCCGCGTCCGGTGGGCGAGCCCGGCGGCGACCCGGCCGGCAGCGTTGAGACCGGCAGGGGCGGGGCGGCAGGCGCGATCGAGCGATCCGGCATGGCGGGCTGCGCGACCTCCGCCATTGGCGCGGCGATCCGCCGCGGTTGCCGCGCGGTTCCCCCGGCCGCTCCCTCGGGCGCAGCGGCGGGCCGGGTTTCCGGGGGGCGCTGCGGCGGCGTTTCCGGCTGGATCGGCGGCGGCGCGGGCGGCGGCGCGACATCGAACATCACTGTCTTCACGGCTTCGATCGCGTGCCCGGCCCGCCGCATCGGCTGCGCGCCGAGCACCAACAGCGCAACCACCAATGCCAGGGAAATCAGCAGGGCACTCGCCCGCTGGTCGATCCGGCCGGAATGATAGCGTGTCGCGGGCGGCATGGCCGGCATTAACGCCCGGAACAGCCGGAAAGGCAATGGCCCCGATCGTGCCATTCGTTCCAGCAGGGCAGTTCAGGCAGCGCGCTTCTCCAGCGCGGCAGTCGCTTCGGCCATCAACGTCGCGATGATGTCGGCGACCGGCTCTTCCTTGGTCACCATGCCGACCGACTGGCCCGCCATCACGCTGCCATGCTCGATATCGCCGTCGATCACCGCGCGGCGCAGCGCGCCTGCCCAATAATGTTCGATTTCCAGCTGCGCCTCCGCCATCGCGACGGTACCTTCGTCGAGCGACTGCGCGACTTCGCGCTGCTTGGCGGTGAACAGCTCGCTCGATGCGTTCTTGAGCGCGCGCACCGGGATCACCGGCAGCCGCGGATCGATCTGGACGCTGGCAATCGCATCGCGCGCCGAAGCGCGGATGAAGGCGCGCTTGAAATTCTCATGCGCGATGCTCTCGGTCGCACACACGAAACGCGTGCCGAGCTGAACCCCCGCCGCGCCCATGTCGAGATAGCCTGCGATCGCTTCGCCGCGGCCGATGCCGCCCGCCACGAATACCGGCACCTGTTCGGCGACGACCGGGAGGATTTCCTGCGCCAGCACGCTCGTTGAAACCGGGCCGATATGGCCGCCCGCTTCATTGCCTTCGACCACCAGCGCGTCAACGCCCGAGCGAATCAGCTTCTTGGCGAGGCTGAGCGCGGGGGCGAAGCAGATCAGTTTGGCGCCGATGCCCTTGATCGCGTCGAGGCTGCCCGCCGGGGGAAGCCCGCCCGCGAGTACGACATGACCGACGCCATGCTTGCCGCAGATCGCGATCAGCTCCTGCAATTGCGGGTGCATGGTGATCAAATTGACGCCGAAAGGCTTGTCGGTGAGCGCCCGGGTGCCCGCGATTTCGGCGTCGAGCAGTTCGGGAGTCATCGCGCCGCATGCGATCACGCCGAATCCCCCGGCATTGGAAATCGCCGCGACGAGATTGCGTTCGCTGACCCAGGACATCGCGCCGCCCAGAATCGCGACGTCGGTTCCCAGGAATTCGCAGCCGCGCGCCATGCGACGGGCCAGGCGCTCGGCGCCGGATGAGCTCTGATCGGTCATCCTCTGCCACTAGCGCCGCGATTCGAGCACGGCAACGGGCCTCCGCTTCCGCGGATGTTATTGCTTGCCCGATTGTCTGAATTGGTGCGGTCGAGAAGACTCGAACTTCCACGGCCTTTCGGCCACAACGACCTCAACGTTGCGCGTCTACCAGTTCCGCCACGACCGCACTTGAAACATCCGCCGGACAAAGCCTCCGGCGGCTGGCAGGCGCAGGCCCCTAGCAAAGCGAAGGGGTGCTGGCAATGCCCGGAAATTCACTTTCCGGCAGCGGCCGATTCCGGCAAAGCCGCGCCGCCATGCCGCATGCCACGCCCATCCTTGCCGAGACGCGCCGAATCCTCGCGCTTGCATGGCCGGTGATGATCACCAGTCTGAACTGGAACATCATGCAGATCACCGATGTGGCACTGCTCGGCCTGATCGGGCCGGGAGAAGTCGCGGCGCTGGGCGCCAGCCGCGCGCTGACGCTGGTACTGGTGGTGCTTGCGATCGGCGCGATGAGCGGCGTGCTGGTATATGCGTCCCGCGCCGACGGCGCCGGGGATACTGCCGGTACCGGGCGAGTCTATCACCAGGCGCTGGCGCTCGGCCTCGCACTGGGGCTGGCATTCGGCGCGCTGCTCTGGCTGTTCGCGCATCCGTTGCTGCTGCTGATCGGCGTCGCGCCCGAAACCGCACCGCGCGGTGCGGCCGTCGTCCGGGCGATCGCAATCGCCTTTCCCTTTCAGCTTCCCCTGATCGCGATCAGCTTTTTCCTGGAAGGGTTGAGCCATCCGCGCCGGGTGATGGCGATCAACATGGCGATGCTCCCGCTCAACGGCCTGCTGACCTGGGCGCTTTCGGGCGGGCATCTCGGCCTGCCGATGCTGGGCGCGGTCGGTGCCGCGCTGGGCACGGCACTGTCCGCGATCGCGGGCGTGGCCGGGCTGCTGGTCGCCGCCTGGTATCTGCCCGATGCGCATGAACGCGGAATCCGGGCATGGCGGCGGATCGCGACCGGCGAGACGCTGCGCGGAGCAGTCGCCCTGTTCCGATTCGGCATTGCCCCGGCAATTGCCTCGGGGCTGGAGATTCTGGGCTTCGCGATCCTGATCGCGCTGTCGACGCAGCTTGGAACCGCGACTGCCCACGCCTTCCAGATCGTGTTTTCGGTGCACAACCTCACCTTCGCGCTCGCGCTCGGCTTCGGATCGGCCGCGGGCGTGCGAGTGGGCAATGCGATCGGCGAAGGGCGGCGCGAAACGGTGACGGTGCGCACCGGCATCGCCGCCGGGCTGACCGTGCTCGTAACCGGCGGGTTCGCGCTGTTCCTGGTCCTGTTCGGAGGCACGGTGGTCTCGCTCTTTCCGGCGATCGACCCGGTGCATCGAATCGCCGCGACCATATTGGCGCTATGGGCGCCGTTCATCCTGTTCGACGGAGTGCAGCTGGTGTTCGTCTATGCGCTGCGCTCGCTGGGGGATCAGGTGATTGCCGGGATCAACAGCACCATTGCCTTTTTCGGCATCACCGGCCTGCTCGGCCTCACGCTGGTCCATGCCGGATGGGGTCCCCCCGCGCTGGCGCAGGCATCGGGCGCGGGCATGGTCGCGTCGGCGCTGCTCAACAGCGGCCGGTTTGCCTGGATCAGTTGGCGAGCTCGCCCACGAAGCTGAGCTGCACCACGCGCGCGGTATCGGGCATGTCGACCTGCGCGCTGTTGAACGCAATCGCCGCCTGCGGTTCGAGCGTACGCTGCTCGGGCGTCACGCGCCAGCTCTTGAGCGGCCGGTCATTGCCGTCGCGCAGTTCGATGCGGATATCGGGCACACGCTGCGGCGCGCCGGTCGGATTGACGACATTGCCGGACACAGCGAACAATTCGCTGCCCGTCGGCAGGGTCCGCCGCTCGACATTCTTGTCGGTGAAGCGCAGCGGCGTTTCGGCCGGGCCCATCGCCAACCCGAGCTGCGCGGCAATCCCCGGTGCGCCCGAATAGAGAATGGCGCCGGTACCCAGAAGCATCGAAAAGCCCGCTACGAACGCCGCCGCCGTCCAGCGCTTCGCCGGATTGCGGCGCGGCTTGCGCGGGGGCTCGGCAAAGGGATCGTAACCCGGTTCAGCCGCGGCGGAGCCCGCCATGCCGGCGCTTTCCTTGCGGGAGGTGCGCCGCGGCGGGGTTTCGGGATCGGCCCGGGGCGTTTCTGTCTCGGCGGGACGCGGCGCGGCGCGAGTCGACGCGTCGGCGACGAGCGGCGCCTGAAACCAGCTGTGCTTGCAGCTTGCGCAGCGCACAGTGCGCCCTTCGGCGCCGATCGCGCTGTCCGGCACCAGATATCGGGTGCGACATTGGCTACATTCGAGAATCATGGGCCCGCCGTTACTTGCACTCCGGCCGCCGCCCCGTGGCCGTGGAACGATTCTAGCCCCCATCCACGGGTTCAGGCAAGTGTTACAATATGGGGTAAATGCCTGCGTTGCGCGGCGGCGGTGGCTGTGCGATGGCAGGCGCTCGGGCAAGTGTGGAGCGGCCGGGCGCCTGAAATGGCCAATATCGTGCAATTCGAGAATGTCGGACTGCGTTATGGCACCGGCCCGGAAACGCTTTCCGACATCAGCTTCACGCTGCGGTCGGGCGCGTTTTATTTCGTTACCGGCGCGTCGGGCGCGGGCAAGACGAGCCTTCTCAAGCTGTTATACCTCAACCAGCGCCCCACGCGCGGTGTCGTGCGCTTGTTCGGCGAAGATACGGTAACGCTGCCGCGCAAGCGGCTGCCCGGCTTTCGGCGCCGGATCGGCGTGGTGTTTCAGGATTTCCGGCTCGTCCCGCACCTGTCGAGCTATGACAATATCGCGCTGCCGCTTCGCGTCGCGGGGATTCCCGAAAACGATATCGAAGCGCCGGTGCGCGAAATGCTCGCCTGGGTGGGGCTTACCGATCGCGGCAAGGCCAAGCCGCTGACGCTTTCCGGGGGCGAGCAGCAGCGCGTCGCCATCGCGCGCGCCGTGATCGGGCGCCCCGAAATCCTGGTCGCCGACGAACCGACCGGCAATGTCGATCCCGACATGGCCGAACGGCTGCTGCACCTGTTCGATTCGCTCAATCGCCTCGGCACCACCGTGGTCGTCGCGACGCATGACTTCCATCTGCTCAACCGGATTCCGACCGCGCACATGATGCGCCTCGACAAGGGGCGGATTCACGACCCGACCGGCGCGCTGCGCCATCCGGCGGGGTCGAACGAATGAAGTTCAGCATCAATCCAGCCGGGCCCGAACGCCGCCTGCTCGATCGCAGCCGCCGGACGCGCGCGATGAGCTGGATCATGGCGATCATGCTGTTCCTGACCGTGCTGGCCGGCGCGCTGGGGCTGGGCATGTTCGCCGCGCGCGGATCGCTCGACCGCCAGCTTGCCGGGCGTCTGACGGTGCAGATCGTCGAGCCCGACGAAGCTGCGCGCGACCGCGACACCCGCGCGATGGCCGATGCGTTCCGCAAGCTTCCCGCGGTCAAGCGCGTCGAAGTGGTCGATCGCGAGCGGCTGGCCGAACTGGTCCGCCCCTGGCTCGGCGATGCGGGGCTCGACCCCGATCTGCCGATGCCCGCGATGATCGATGTCGATCTGTCCGACGCGAGCGACGCGGCGGTCTCGCGCGTCGAAAGCGCCGCACGCGAAATCTATGCCGAAGCCCGCGTCGATCGCCACGCGCAATGGCTATCGCCGATCCGCGGGTTCATGACGACGCTGAGCTGGCTGGCGATCGGGCTCGTCCTGCTGATGGCGAGCGCGACGGCGGCGGTGGTGCTGCTCGTCGCGCGATCGGGGCTCGACACGCATCGCGACACGATCGAAGTGCTCCATATGCTGGGCGCCACCGATCTGCAGGTCGCGCGCCTGTTTCAACGGCGCATCGCGTTCGACACGTTGCTCGGCGGACTGGTCGGCACCGGGCTGGCGATGGCGCTTGTCGCCTTTCTCCAGTCGCGGCTCGGCATGCTCGGTTCGGAAATGCTCAGCGGCGTGGCGCTGCATCAGCGCGACTGGTTCCTGCTGCTGATCCTGCCGATCCTCTTTGCGCTGATGGCGACCTTTGCCGCCCGCGTCGCGGTGCTCGGCGCCCTGCGGCGGATCCTGTGATCTGGCGCGGCGCGGCGCTGGCCGTTCTTTTCTGGGTGCTGGGCTTCGCGGTCTTCATGATGTCGCTCGGCCAGCCGCTCGAAGCGCGCACCACCGATGCCATCGTGGTGCTCACCGGCGGGCCGGGGCGGATCGATCGCGGCATCGCGCTGCTCGAGGAAAAGGCCGCCCGGCGCATGCTGATCAGCGGCGTAGACCCCGATGTCCGCCCGGGCGAGCTCGCCGCCGAATATCAGGCCGATCGCGCACTGTTCGATTGCTGCATCGATCTGGGCCAGGAAGCAGTCGACACCCGGTCCAACGCCGACGAGGCCGCGGCATGGGTGCGCGGCCACGGCTATGCCTCGGTACGGCTGGTGACATCCGACTGGCACATGCCGCGCGCGCATCTCGAACTGGCGCATGCGCTGGGCAACGACATCGAGCTGCTCGGCGATCCGGTACCCACGCGGCCGCGGCTTCGCACGCTGTTCGCCGAATATCACAAATATCTGATCCGCCGCGCCGCGCTGCTCATCAGATTCGACTGAGCGGGAACGGGAATGAACCATCTTCGCACGCTGATCTTCCAGATCTTCTTTTTCGGCATTTCGGTGCCGATGGTGCTGCTCGCGCCGCCGGTCGCGCTGCTCGGTCCGCGGCCGCTGCGCCGGTACGGCAATGCCTGGCTCAACATGCTGCGCTGGTCGGCTCGGCATATCGCGGGAATCAGGACGCAAATCGAAGGGACGGTCCCCAAAGGGCCGGTATTGTTCGCCGCCAAGCACCAGTCGATCTTCGAACCGCTCGAACTCGCCCGGCTGATCGATGCCCCCGCAGTGGTGATGAAGAAGGAGCTGACGCGGATTCCCATCTGGGGCTGGTGCGCGCGCCGCTATGGCGTCATCGCAGTCGACCGCAAGGCCTCGGCTTCGGCGCTGCGCGGTATGATGCGCGAGGCGCAGGAAGCGCTCAAGGGCGGCCGATCGGTGATGATTTTCCCCGAAGGCACTCGCGTCGCGCCGGGCGAGTCTCCGCGCCTGCAATCGGGCTTTGCCGGGCTTTATCGCATGCTCAACCTGCCGGTGGTGCCGGTGGCGGTGGAAAGCGGCCATGTCTGGCCCAAAAAGGGGCCGATGCGTCCGGGCACCGTCACGCTGCGCTTCGGCGAACCGATCGCGCCCGGCCTGCCCCGGCCCGAGATCGAGGCACGGGTGCATGCCGAGATCAACGCGCTGGAAACCGAAGCGGCGGACGCCCGCCTGCCCTGAACCGGGCCGCAGCGCCGGCTATTCGTCGTGCGAGCGCCCGAAATCGGGGCGCGCATCGTCCTGCCCCTCTTCGAGGATGCTCCGCCGGATCGCGCGGGTGCGCGTGAACAGATCGAACAATTCGTCGCCCTTGCCCCAGCGGATCGCGCGCTGCAGCGCCGACAGATCCTCCGAAAAGCGCTGAAGCATGTCGAGCACAGCTTCCTTGTTCGAAAGGAACACGTCGCGCCACATCGTCGGATCGGACGCGGCGATGCGGGTGAAATCGCGAAAGCCGCCCGCCGAATATTTGATCACTTCGCTGCGCGTCACTTCCTCGAGATCGGACGCGGTGCCGACGATGGTATAGGCGATGAGATGCGGCAGATGGCTGGTCACCGCGAGCACGCGATCGTGATGGTCGGGCGCCATCATCTCGACTTCGGCGCCCAGCGCGCGCCAGAATTCGCAAACCCGCTCCACCGCGAGCGAATCGGCGCCTTCGGGCGGCGTGACGATGCACCAGCGATTCTGGAAGAGCGTGGCGAAGCCCGCCTCCGGCCCGCTATTCTCGGTGCCCGCCACCGGATGCGCGGGAATCACCTTCGCGCCGGGAAGCGCCGCCATCAGTTCGGCAGCGACGCTTTCCTTGCACGATCCGACATCGCTTACCACTGCGTCGGCGGGCAGATCGGCCGCGATTTCCGCCGCAGCCGCGCCCATCGCGCCCACCGGCACGCAGAAGATGACGAAATCGGCATCGGTCACCGCCGCGCCCGCGCTGTCGGCGATATCGCCGCACAGTCCGATCGCCTGAGCCGTCGCGCGCACGTCCGGGTTCGCATCATAACCGGTCACCACGACATCGGGCATATATTTGCCCACCGCCCGCGCGATCGACGATCCGATCAGGCCCAGGCCGATGATGGTGACTCGCGAAAAGCCTGTCCCGAGCGAAGTCGAGGGAGGAAGCATCAGCCGCCCACGATCTCGCGCAATGCATCGGCGATGCCGCGCATGTCTTCCTCGGTGCCGATGGTGATACGCAGCCCGTTGGGCAGCCCCTGTCCGGGCAGCCAGCGGACGATATAGCCGCGCTCCATCAGCGCGTGATACGCCATCTCGGCGGTCACACGGCCTTCGAACAGCACCAGCGAGAAATTGGCCTTGGACGGCACTGCGCGCAGCCCGGCATTGCCCATGCCCGCGATCTGGTCCTCGAACCAGGCGCGCCAAGTCGTATTATGCTCGCGGCTTGCGACCACGAAATCCTGCGAATCGAGCGCGGCGATCGCGGCGCTCTGCCCGGCGGTCGTGACATTGAACGGCGCGCGGATGCGATGCAGCGCGTCGATGATCGGCGCCGAGGCATAGCCCCAGCCGATGCGTTCGGCGGCGAGCCCGTAGATCTTCGAGAAAGTGCGCGTCACCAGCACATTGGGCGCGTCGATGGCGAGCTCCATCCCGCCATCGTCCTCGCCGGCGTCGAGATATTCGGCATAGGCCTGATCGAGCACCAGCAACACGTCGCTCGGCAGTCCGGCGTGGAGCCGCATGACATCGGCGTGCGGCATGAAGGTGCCGGTGGGATTGTTGGGATTGGCGACGAACACCACGCGCGTCTTTTCGGTGACGCAGGCGAGCAGCGCGTCGATGTCGGTCGCATGGTCCTTGTCGGGCGCGATCACCGGCGTCGCGCCGACGCGCCGCGCGGCGATATCATAGACGGCGAAACCGTAGCGGACATACAGAATCTCGTCGCCCGGCCCGGCATAGGCGCCGGCGGCCAGATGCAGGATCTCGTCCGATCCGGTGCCGTAGATCACACGGGCGGGATCGAGACCGTAGTGCGCGGCGATCTTTTCGCGCAGTTCGGCCGCCGCCGCATCGGGGTAGCGTTCGAGGCTGCGATGCGCCGTTTCGAACGCTTCGCGCGCCGCCTGCGGCGTGCCCAGCGGATTTTCGTTCGACGATAGCTTGGTCACCTTGGCCGCGCCGTCGACCGTCGAACGGCCGGGCACGTAAGGCGCGATGCCCATGATCCAGGGCTTGGGTTGCGGTGCAGTCATGCGCGGCGGCTTGGCCGAACGCTTACCGGATAGCAAGGTCCCGGCGTTATTGCGCCGCTTCGAGGGGATCGAGAGGGGCAATGCGAGGGACGACAACCATCTGGCGCGCGCTGGCGCAAGCGCGGCGCGACCGGCTATCCGAATCGGGCGAAGCCGCACCCATATCCGAATCGCCGGCGGCAACGCGCCGCGCACTGCTGGCGGGCATCGCCGCGACCGGCGCGATCGGCACGGCAGGCGCGCTGGCGGCGCTGCCCCGCGGCGGCCCGGCCTTTACCGGCGGGCGAGTCGCGATCGTCGGCGGCGGCATGGCGGGGCTTTCGGCGCTCCACCGGCTGACAGGCGAAGGGATCGACGCGCGGCTGTACGAAGCATCGCGCAGGATCGGCGGGCGTATCCATACCCAACGCGGCGAAGGCGGCGATCCGACGTTCGAAGTCGGCGGACAGCTGGTCAATACCGATCATGGCGACATGCACGCGCTGCTGCGCGAATTCGGCATCGCGCTGATTGATCGCAAGGCTGGCACGCACAAGACGCTGGTGATCGCGAACGGCAAGCCGCTGTCGCAGGACAGGCTGGTCGCGGGGCTGGGCCCGATCGCGGCGCAGATCGGCGCCGACGCCGATCGGCTCGATGCCGATTATGCCGGCCAGGCGCCACGGATCGACCGGCTTTCGATCGCGCAGTATCTGGATCTGCATGCCGATCTGATGCCCGAACCCTGGGTCCGCCGCCTGCTCGAAGCGACCAGCCGTTCCGAATATGGCGCAGAGCCCGAAGCCGCTTCCGCACTCGGCCTTGTCTTCAACCTGCCCACGGTCGAGGGGCGCCGCGTCGACGTGCTGGGCGGCGCGGACGAACGCTATCTGATCGAAGGGGGCAGCGACACACTGCCCCGCGCGCTGGCGGCGCGCCACGCCAACCGAATCGAGACCGGGCGGCGGCTCGTGCGGATCGAACGCGATGGCGGCGCGATGCGGCTGCGTTTCGCCGACGGCGACAGCGCCCGCGCCGACCGCGTGATCGTCGCGCTGCCCGCCGGGATCGCCGGCCGCATCGCCTATGACGTGCCGATACCGCCGATATGGCACCGCTTTCACAAGGAAATCGCGCTCGGCACCAACGAAAAGGTGCAAGTGGCCACCACCGCCCGTCCCGGCGCGCAGGCGTGCGGAACCGGCGGCGAAGTGTGGCAGACCGATGCCGGCGGCGGCTGGTCGCAAGGCTGGGACGGCTCGGTGCATGGCGCCAGCGGTGTCTCGCCGGTATGGACCTGGTATCTGGGCGGCGACGAAGCGCTGGCGCGGACCAAGCCGCCGCGTGATCAGGCCGCGTCCTTTGCCGGCGCCGTTGCGCGATCGATGCCCGAACTGTCGCCCGGATCGCGCGTCGTCCGCCGTACCGCCTGGCACCGCGACCCGCTGATCGGCGGCGGCTATGTCAATTACGCGCCGGGCGTGCTCACCCGCTATGCCAAGCTGCTGTGGATCGAAGGCGCCGGGCACTCGCGCGTGGACAGCGGGCGTATCCAGTTCGCCGGCGAGCATCTGTCGGACGCCTTTCCTGGCTATATGAACGGCGCGGCGCAGACCGGGCGGATGGCGGCAGAGGCGCTGATCGGCGAAGGGCGCGCGGCGGCGGCCTGATACGCGCCGCTTGAACGGCGCGGCGCGCGGGCCTAACGACACCCGCCTATGTCCGAAGACACGCGTTTTGGCCTCGGCCGCACCGTGACGCTGCCGGGGCCGCTGCGGCTCGACGGCGGCGGCTCGCTCGCGCCCGTCGAAATCGCCTATGAAACCTATGGCACGCTCGCCCCCGATGCGAGCAACGCGATCCTCGTCTGCCATGCGCTGACCGGCGACCAGCATGTCGCTTCGGAGCATCCGCGCACCGGCAAACCGGGCTGGTGGACGCGGATGGTCGGGCCGGGCAAGCCGATCGACACCGATCGCTTCTGCGTCATCTGCACCAATGTCCTCGGCAGCTGCATGGGATCCTCGGGCCCGGCGAGCCGGAACCCGGCGACGGGAACGCCCTATGCGATGGCATTCCCTGTCATCACCATCCGCGACATGGTGCGCGCGCAGGCGATGCTGCTCGACCATCTCGGTATCGAACGGCTGTTCGCGATCGTCGGCGGATCGATGGGCGGGATGCAGGCGCTCAGCTGGACCGCGACCTATCCCGATCGCGTCGCCGCGGCGGTCGTGATCGCTTCGACCGCACGGCATTCGGCGCAGAATATCGCGTTCCACGAAGTCGGACGTCAGGCGATCATGGCCGATCCCGACTGGCGCGACGGCAATTACTATGCCGCCGACACCACGCCGAGCGCGGGCCTCGCCGTCGCGCGGATGGCCGCGCATATCACCTATCTCTCCGAAGCAGGGCTGACCGAGAAATTCGGCCGCAAGCTGCAGGGGCGCGAAGCCAAGACCTTCGGCTTCGACGCAGATTTCCAGGTGGAAAGCTATCTGCGCTATCAGGGGCTGAGCTTCACCGACCGGTTCGACGCGAACAGCTATCTCTACATCACCCGCGCGATGGACTATTTCGACCTCGCCGAGGAACATGGCGGCATGCTCGCCAATGCCTTTCGCAGTTCGCGGGCGCGATTCTGCGTGGTGAGCTTCGATACCGACTGGCTCTATCCGACGGCCGAATCGCGCGCCGTCGTCCGCGCGCTCAACGCCGCCGCCGCGCCGGCGAGCTTCGTCGAGCTGAGCTCGCCCTTCGGCCATGACGCCTTCCTGCTCGAAAATGCCGAGCTGGCGCGCCTCGTCGACGGGTTTCTGCGCGCGGGAGATGGCAAGTGACCGCTCTGCGCCCCGATCTCGCGATCATCGCCGACAATGTCGCGCCAGGCAGTCGCGTGCTCGATGTCGGCTGCGGCGACGGCGCGCTGATGGCGGCGTTACGCGACGAACGGCAATGCGATGCACGCGGGCTCGAGCTCGACGGGCATAACGTCGCCGCGGCGATGGCGCGCGGCCTTTCGGTGGTGCAGGGCGATGCCGATACCGATCTTGCCGACTATCCCGACAGCGCGTTCGATTACGCGATCCTCAGCCAGACGCTGCAGACGACGCGGCGTCCCGACATCGTTCTCGAAAACCTGCTGCGAATCGGGCGGCAGGCCTTCGTGTCCTTCCCCAATTTCGCGCATTGGCGGATGCGCGCTGCGCTGGTGACACACGGACGGATGCCGATCACGCGGCAATTGCCGCTCGCCTGGTATGATACGCCCAACATCCACCACCTCTCGATCGACGATTTCCGCGATTTCGTGAACGCGCGCGGGATCGCTGTCGAAGGATGCTGGTTTCTTGCCGGAGAGAAGCGCCGCGGATCCGGCTGGGCCAATCTGCTTGCCCAGCACGCGGTGTTCCTGCTGCGAAGATAAGGGACCGGTCATGAGCGAACGTCATATCACCGCGCTGCACGGCGCCTATCGCGACGATATCGGCGACCTGGTGACGCGCCGCCCAGTGCCCGGGCCGCAGATCGACCGAATCGGCGCCTTTCTGTTTCTCAATCATCACGGCCCGCAAACCTATCCGCCGGGCAATGGCGGCCTGCCTTTCGGGCCGCATCCGCATCGCGGTTTCGAAACCGTCACCTTCATTCTCGACGGCGAATTGGCGCATGCCGATTCGGCGGGGCACGAAAGCGTGATCCGCGCGGGCGGCATTCAGTGGATGACCGCGGGCAAGGGCGTGGTGCATGCCGAACTTTCGCCCGAGAGCTTCAAGGCCGAAGGCGGACCGATGGAAATCCTCCAGCTCTGGGTCAATCTGCCCGCACGGCTCAAGATGACCGAGCCGCGCTATATCGGCGCGCAGGCCGATGCGATTCCGGTGGTGGCGGGCGAGGGCGCGACCGTCCACCTCGTTTCGGGAAGCTATGGCGGCGTAAAGGGGCCGGTCGATTCGCTCACCGGCGTCTTCATGAGCTGGGCGACGATCGAAGCGAGGGGATCGGCGACCTTCGATGGCCTCCGGGGTCGCGACGTATTTCTCTACGCGGTGCGGGGCGATGTTTCGGTCGCGGGCACGGCGCTGCCCGAACACCATCTCGCCGAACTGGGCGACGGCGACAGCGTCACAATCTCGGCAGATGCCCCGGCGGTGATCCTGTTCGGCCATGCCGATCCGATCGACGAGCCAGTCGTCGCGCACGGCCCCTTCGTGATGAACAGCGCCGAGGAAATCCGCCAGGCCTATAGCGACTATCGGGCAGGCCGGTTCGGCAATGCCCGCATGGTCGAGGCCTAGAAAAAGGCCGAGCTCGCCTTGCGCAGACGCTCGATCACATTGGCTTCGCGGATCCTGCGATAGCGCGCCATGATCAGGCTGAAGACGCCGAACACGAGCAACCCGACGGCAACGGCATCATAGAGCCACCCCATGTCGCGCAGCGAATCAAGCGCAGCCTGAAAGCTCAGCTCCTGCCGCTCGCCGCCGAAGGTGAAATCGAGCACCTGCCACGCCAGCGCCGCGAAAACCGCCGCGCGCGCGGCATAGCCGACGCGACCGATGACCGCGGTCCATTGCGGCGCTTCGGCATCGAGCAGCTTCATGAACTTGCCCGTGGCCGCCTTGACGCCCTGGTTGATCGCGGCGCCGATCAGCCCGACACCGACGATACCCAGCGCCACCGATCCACCGGGCAGCTCAAGGATGTTCTGCGCCGCTTCGGTGCCGCCCCCGCCGCTGCCCGAGCTACCGCCCGACAGCGCGATCTTCGTTGCTAGATAGGCAAGGATCAGATGCGTGATGCCGCTCGCGGCATGGCCGATGCGCTTGGCGAGCCCCTTGGCGTCCTCGCCGTCGTCGCGAATGTCGATCGCGGCGCCATAGGCGCGGAACAGGCCGTAGCCGAACAGGCCGAACGCCGTCAGCATCAGCAACGGCGTACCGAGCGGCATGTCGCGTATATCGGTCAGCACGCTCGCCGTGCCTTCGCTCTGCCCGCTCGACAGCGTCAGATAACCGATCAGGAAATAGACGATCGCACGCGCCAGATAGCCGGCGCGGGCGAAATTCTCGATCTTGACGACATTGTCCAAGCGACGGCCTCCCGATTGCAGTCGTGGGGAGAGCGTTTGGGCGGCGGCGCGAGTTCCCGCCCGCCTCAATCTTCCTGCGCGCGCAGCCGTCGCCGCTCGACGGGGCGCGTCAGGCAGCTCGGATCGGCCGCCGCTTCCTTCTCGCCATAGGCGAACAGGTCGCGCATGAAGTCCTGATCGAACAGATCGGGGTCGGTCTCGGGAAAGTCCTCGCCGATCGCGCAGACCGAAAGGCGATAATTGTTACGCGCGGCATAGCGGCGCAATTCGACGACTGAACGCCGGTCCGCTTCGGTCAGCGCAGCGGAAAGCGCGCGCTCCATGATGTCGAACGTCTTTGGCGCAGTCACTTCGAAATGCGGTGCGATCCGGCCATTATAGAGCAAGGTGATCTGCGCCCCGCGCGGCGCCGGCGCATCCTCGTCGGCGTCCATCACCGATCGCGGCAGCGCGAGAAAGCCCGAAGTGACGCCGCCATCGACATGCAGCTCGGTAAACTGCTTCGCTCCCGCGCGCACCGATATGCCGACCGGCGGAAAGGCGCCGGGAATCGCCGCGGAGGCAAGCAGCACCTGGCGGAACAGCGCCAGCTTGCGCGGATAGCCGCTCGCCGCGATCGCGCCCATGTCCCACACCACGCCGCGCTGCGCATCGAGATTGGTGGTCATCACCAGCAGGCGGCGGCCGGCGGCATATTCGCGCGCGATCGCGTCGAGCAGATCGGGCGTAACGTGCCGCGCGATCAGATCCGCGAGCGGCCCGTTGTCGAGCAGGCTCGCTCCGCCGAGCAGGCCGCTCAAGACCTGCTGGCGATAGATATCGTCGGCGGTAATGCCGGTGTAGAGCGCGCGCAGTGCATCGTCATAGTCGCTGCCCAGAAAGGCGAAGGGGGCGATCAGCGCGCCGGTGCTGACGCCGGTGACGATGGTGAAGTCCGGCCGCGTGCCCGCTTCGCTCCAGCCGACGAGCAGCCCGGCGGCAAAGGCGCCCTTGTCCGATCCGCCCGAAATCGCGAGCAGCCGGATCGGCTCGCCCTGATTGCGCGCGTCGAGCACGCGGCGGCGCCAGAGTTCGAAATCGGCCGGGCCGCCATCGGCCCAGTAGCGTACATGCTCGCC
Organism: Sphingosinithalassobacter tenebrarum; assembly: GCF_011057975.1. GTDB lineage: Bacteria > Pseudomonadota > Alphaproteobacteria > Sphingomonadales > Sphingomonadaceae > Sphingomonas > Sphingomonas tenebrarum. The sequence continues at coordinate 168,218 of NZ_CP049109.1, forward strand.
GGGGATGACTTCGGCCTGTGCCTGATCGGAGACGCTGTGCGGCACGCGATCGGGCCAGGACGACGCACAGCCGGCAAGCGCCAGCGCGAGCATCAGGCCGGATAGGAAACGTGCCGCCATCGCCCGGCGCCTTTCGGGAATCAGAAGGGGACGTCGTCGTCCAGATCGTCGGGGAAGTCGCTGCCGCCACCGAAACCGCCACCGCCGCCGCCACCGCCCGAGCGGCCACCACCGCCGCCACCGCCGAAGCCGCCGCCCGAGGACTGGCCGGCATAGTCGCCGCCGCCGCCCCAGTCGTCATTGCTGCGGCCGCCGCCGCCGCCACCGCCCTGGCCGCCGCCGGGCGAATCGAGCATCGTCAGCACGGAATTGAAGCCCTGCAGCACGACTTCGGTCGAATAGCGGTCATTGCCCGACTGGTCCTGCCACTTCCGCGTCTGCAGCTGGCCCTCAATATAGACCTTGCTGCCCTTGCGCAGATAGCGTTCGGCGATGTTGGCGAGCCCTTCGTTGAAGATCGCCACCGAATGCCATTCGGTCTTTTCGCGGCGCTCGCCGGTGTTGCGGTCCTTCCAGCTTTCGCTGGTGGCGATGCGCAGATTGCACACCTTGCCGCCGTTCTGGAACGTCCGGGTCTCGGGATCGCGGCCGAGATTTCCGACGAGAATAACCTTGTTGACACTGCCCGCCATGAAGACTCCGCCTTGCGAGGGATAGGATGATGCACCGCGCAGGAAGCGCGATATGATGCAAAATGCAACTCGAACGCAGAGCTACTATCGATGGCCGAAATCATCAATATGAACCGCGCGCGAAAGGCGCGCGCCGCCGCCGCGAGGAAAGCCGAGGCGGAAGCGAATCGCGTCCGCTTCGGCCGCACCAGGGCGCAGAAGAAAGCCGATGCGGAGCAGGCCGCACGCGTCGATCGCGCGCTCGATGAAGCGAAGCGCGAGGATTAGAGGCCGATCGCGACAGCGGTCCAGTAAGTGACACCCGCCATCACATAGGCGAGCCCGAACAGATAGCCGACCATGAACAGCGGCCATTTCCACCCATTCGTCTCGCGCCGGGTGATCGCGATGGTCGAAATGCATTGCGGCGCGAAGACGAACCACATCAGGAAGGCAAGCGCGGTCGGCAGCGTCCAGCGTTCGCGCAGATTGGTGACGATCGCACGCTCGCCCGCCGAATCCTCGGGATTGTCGATCGCATAGACCGTTCCGATCGCCGCCACCGCCACTTCGCGCGCGGCCATTGCCGGAATCAGCGCGAGCGAGATGTCGCGGTTGAAGCCGATCGGTTCGACCAGCACTTCGATTCCCTGCGAAACGCGCCCGGCAACCGAATAATCGACCGGAGAGACGTCGCTGCCCGCCGGCGGCTTGGGAAAGCTGAGCAGCGCCCAGAGGATGATCGTGGTGACGAGAATGATCGTGCCGGCGCGCTTGAGGAAGATCAGCGCGCGCTGCCACAGGCCGAGCAGCAGATCGTTGAAGCGCGGCCACTGATATTTGGGCATTTCCATCATGAAGCCCGACGATGCGCCGCGCGTCACCGTGCGCCGCAGCAGCAGCGAGGCGCCCATCGCGCCCAATATGCCGAAGATATACAGGCCGAACAGCACCAGCCCCTGCAGCCCTACGAAGCCGCCTACCGTCTGGTTGGGAATGAAGGCGCCGATGATGATCGTATAGACCGGCAATCGCGCCGAACAGGTCATCAGCGGCGCGATCAGGATCGTCGCCAGCCGTTCCTTTTCGTCGCTGATCGTCCGCGTCGCCATGATGCCGGGCACCGCGCAGGCGAAACTCGACAACAGCGGGATGAAGGCGCGGCCCGACAGGCCGACGCTGGCCATCACCCGATCCATCAGAAATGCCGCGCGGACCATATATCCCGAGGCTTCGAGGATCAGGATGAAGGCGAAGAGGATCAGGATCTGCGGCAGGAAGACGACGACCGCGCCGACGCCGCCGATCACGCCGTCGACCACCGCCGATCGGATCAGTCCGTCGGGCAGGATCGCCGATGCGCCCTCGCCGACCCAGCCGACCAGCGACTCGATCCAGCCGATCGGCGCTTCGGACCAGGCGAAAACCGCCTGGAACATCACGAACATCAGCGCGAGCAGGATGACCGGCCCGGCAACGGGATGCAGCACGATCGAATCGATGCGATGCGTCCAGCGGCGCGTCGCGGTTTCGGAAACCGTGACGGCCTTGGCGATCTGTCGCGCGCGACGCTGCAGCGTACGGAAATCATGTTCGGCGCGCGCCTCGACCGGCGCCTTCGCCGGCTGCGACACCGCGTCGTCGATCCGCGCACGCAATTCATCGAGGCCGCGCCGACGCACCGCGACGGTGGCCACTACCGGCACGCCCAGCTCGCGTTCCAGTGCCTCGGCATCGAGCGTCAGTCCGTCGCGCTCGGCCAGATCGATCATGTTGAGCGCGACCACCACCGGAATACCGAGTGCGATCAGTTGCAGCGTGAAGCGCAGGTGATTGTCGAGATTGGCGGCGTCGACAACGACCACGATAGCATCGGGGCGGCGCTCGCCTTCCTGCTTGCCGAGCAGCACGTCGCGCGTGACCTGCTCGTCGAGGCTCGAAGGATCGAGGCTGTAGGCGCCCGGCAAGTCGACCAGTTCGACCGGGCGTCCGTCGTCGAGCGTCATTCGGCCCGCATGGCGTTCCACGGTCACGCCGGGATAATTGCCGACTTTCTGACGCGCGCCGGTGAGCGCGTTGAACAGGGCGCTTTTCCCGGCATTGGGATTGCCGGCCATGGCGATCAGCGGCGCGGGGTTCATTTCTGGCTCAGCCGTCCCGTTCCACGCGGATCGCACCGGCGACATGGCGACGCATCGCCACCGTCATGCGACCGATCCGGCACGCCACCGGTCCGCCGAGCACGCCCGACCGCTTGATCAGCGCGACATCGACGCCTTCGTCCAGCCCCAGTTCGCGCAGGCGGCGCGCCTCGGGCGGAGACAGCAGCGCCCAATCGACGTCGGTGACGCGCGCGGGCTGGTTGCACGCAAGGTCGAGCAGCCGGAGCGGAGCGGAAATGTCAGGTGCAGTCGCCATTATCGCGACTGATTATCAATAACGGACGTCGATTTCCAGCGATTCTTGCGCGAAATCGCCCGGTGGATGCGATCGTCACACTGCCGGATAGCGCAGCCGGCCGATAAAGCGCGAAAGGCTGGGCCGTCGCTCGGCGCTTCCCAGCCATTTCGCCTTGGTCTTTTCGAACTGCATGACATTATCGATCCGCCGCGAAAGGAAGGCGCGCGTCGCTTCGTGATCCTCGCTTTCGTCGTCGAGGAATACCAGCACGGTCGCGGCATAGATGCCCGCCAGCATCCCGCGCTTGGTATAGTGATTGTAATCGGTCGCGGTGTCGCCCGCCAGCCGCCACATCCGGTCGGCCGAGCGCCAGCCGAGCCTGGCGGCGCGGGTCGCGTTCTGCGGCATCGCCAGGATCGCGAGCGCGCGGCGCAGCGCCTCGCGCTTGCCCGACATCAGCTCGAGCCGGGTTTCGACCAGCGCCGCGATCCGCTCCCGGATCTTCATATTGTCGAGCGCGCCGCCCGCAAATCGCTGTGCCATTGCCGCGTCGATGCTTTCGAACCAGGCATCGATCATGTCGGGCGCGCCGCCGGGATAGACGAGCGTCGCGACATCGGCGTCGACACCGTTCGTCGCGGCCGCCATCGCCACGGCTTCGCTGTTCCAGCCGTCGAACGCGGCATTGGTCGCCACGTCGCCGGCCAGCGCCGGCCGCAATTCGTCGAGCGTCGCGTCGGAAAGGTCGCGGGCCATGACTCAGTCTCCTTTGCCATCCGACTTAGTCGCATCGTCGTCATCCGCAAGCGCCTCGGCGGCGAGTCTGGCAGGCGGGGGACCGCGACGCACCAGCACCAGGGCAGCCGCAACCAGCAACGCGCCGATCCAGTCGGCACCGGTCAGCCGCTCGTCATAGACGATCCAGCCGGTGATCCCCGCAACGATCGGCTGCAGCAGCAGCGCGATGCCGATGAGGATCGGCGGCAAATGGCCGAGCGCATAGCTCATCAGCCCCTGCCCCAGCAGCTGGCTCGACAGGGTAAGGATCACGAGCGGCACCCAGTCAATCGGCACGAACCGCTCGCCCAGCGCCAGCGACAGGACCAGCAGCGGCGCCAGCGTCGCGAGCGAAATCATCGCCAGCGCCGGCGCGGGCGCCAGCCGCATCCGCGCGCGGGCCATGCAGATGAAATAGACCGCATAGAGCACACCGGCGAGCAGGCAGAACAGGTCGCCCGCCAGATTGCGCGCCGATAGTTCCGCCGATCGCCCCATCAGCAGCGCCGCGCCCCCGGCCGCCAGCGCCAGCGCGACCGCCTGCCAGCGCGTCGGCCACATCCGCGCGATCAGAAAGCCGTAGATCGGATAGATGAGCGTCGCCGAATTGCCGAACAGCGTGGCATTGGCGAGCGTGGTCCGCACGATCCCGGTGTGCCAGCTCGCCAGGTCGCCCGCGAAGGCCACGCCGCCAAGCGCGATCACGAACCAGAGCCCGCGCGAATCGCGCACCGGATTCGATCCGGTGGCGAACGCGACCATGAACAGCACCGGCACCGCCATAGCCAGCCGCCAGAAGGCCGCCGCGACCGGGCCGACATCGGCCATCCGCACCAGCATCGGACCGAAGGCGAGCGCGATATTGGCGACGATCACAGCCGCCACCGCCGTCACCGAAGGCGAATGGCTATGCGGCGAGGTAGATTTTCTTTCGCTACCGGTTCGATGCATGCGCCCCTGTAACGCCCTATCTGCGTCGCGTCGTCATTCAGTGAGGAAAATCCATGCCCAGCCTGTTCGATCCGATCGACCTCGGTGCGATCCATGCGCCCAACCGCCTTCTGATGGCCCCGCTCACCCGCGCGCGCGCCACCGACGATCATGTCCCGACGCCGATCATGGCCGAATATTATGCCCAGCGCGCCAGTGCCGGGCTGATCATTTCCGAAGCGACCGGGATCAGCCGCGAAGGGCTCGGCTGGCCGAATGCGCCGGGCCTCTGGACGCACGAACAGGTCGAGGCATGGAAGCCGGTCACCGAAGCGGTGCACAAGGCCGGCGGCCGGATCGTCGCGCAGCTCTGGCATATGGGTCGGCTCTGCCCGCCCGACGTCATCGGCATGCAACCGGTGTCCTCTTCAGCCACGCTGGCGCCGCCGCGTCCGGGCAATAGCGGCCGCAATCCCTATGCCGAAGCTCGCCCGGCGACGCAGGATGATATCGCCCGCATTCTCGACGATTATGCCGCCGCGACGCGCAACGCGCTCGAAGCCGGATTCGACGGCGTGCAGCTGCACGGCGCGAACGGCTATCTGATCGACCAGTTCCTGCGCGACAATTCGAATTTCCGTGACGACGCCTATGGCGGCGCGCCCGAAAACCGCATCCGCCTGCTCCGCGAAGCCACGCAACGGCTGATCGGCGAAGCGGGCGCGGGGCGGGTGTCGGTGCGCCTGTCGCCCAACGGCGAAACGCAAGGGTGCGACGACAGCGATCCGAAATCGGTATTCGTGCCCGCCGCCAGGGCGCTCGCCGAGCTCGGTATCGGCTTTCTCGAGCTGCGCGAACAGGCGCCCGACGGCACCTTCGGCAGCAGCGACGTGCCCAAGCTTTCGCCCGATATCCGCAAGGTGTTTCCCGGGCCGCTCGTGCTCAACCAGGATTACGAACTCGACAGCGCGCAGGCCGATCTCGATTCGGGGCTTGCCGATGCAATCGCCTTCGGCCGCAAATTCCTCGCCAATCCCGATCTGCCCGAGCGGCTGCGCACCGGCGCCGGCCTCAATACGCCGAACCCGAGGACATTCTACGCTCCCGGCGCGGAAGGCTATACTGATTATCCGCCGCTGTCGGCGGCTTCCTGAGCGAGGCTGTCGACCAACCCCGCCATGCCCAGCCGCGCCCGGGTGCGCAGCCGCGAATTTCCGAGCGCGATCACGGCGGGAATCAGCAGCCAGGGCATGGCGAAGCACAGAACGGCAAGGAGCACCGCCGCAACCAGCGCCAGCGCGCCGATGCTTTGCACCGCCGGCTCGCGATCGGAGCGTAGCGTGACGGTACGCGGCCCCTTGGCATCCCACCAGCTCGCCGTGCGCAGCAGCGTGCGGCCCTCGACATCCTGCCCCATCGGCATGGCGCGGGCGCTGCGCTTGCGCGGCGCCTTCCACGCTTCGTCGCGGCGCGGCGGCGCGCGATCTAGGGGGCGGCGTTCCTCGCCAAGATTCTTGGGAATCGGTGTTTTGGGCGTCGCGGGCGGGCGCCCGTCATGCCAGGTGTCGACGACCTGCAGCCGCCGGTTGCGCTCGACCACGCGATAGCGTGACGGAGGCGCCTCGACCGCCATCAGCCGCCGAAGCGTTCCCGCAGCACGAGCATCGCCAGCGCCGCCTTGGCCGCCTCGCCGCCCTTGTCCTTCTGCCCGGGATCGGCGCGGACCAGCGCCTGCTGCTCGTTCTCGACCGTCAGGATGCCGTTGCCGATCGCAAGCCCGTCCATCGTCAGCGCCATCAGCCCGCGCGCGCTTTCGTTCGAGACGATTTCGAAATGATAGGTCTCGCCGCGAATGACGATGCCGAGCGCGACGAACGCGTCGTAGCGGCCGGTTTCGGCCGCCATCGCGATCGCGCCGGGCACTTCGAGCGCGCCGGGCACGGTGATCGTTTCGAACTGATGCCCTGCTTCGGCGACGGCATCGCGCGCGCCTTTGAGCAGCATGTCATTGAGCTCGCCGTAGAATCGCGCCTCGACAATCAGCACCCGTGCCATCGGCTCAGTCCTCCGAACCGCAATCGATCGGCCGTTCGCCGACGATGCGCAGGCCATAGCCGTCCAGCCCGACCAGTGTGTGATGGCTGTTGGTCAGCAATTCCATCTCGCCCACGCCCAGCTCGGTCAGGATCATCGCGCCGACGCCATAGTCGCGCAACTCGTCCATGTCCGAAGGGGGCAGCGCGCCCGATTTGGCCTGGAGCGCAGTGGTGAACTGGTCCGGGCGCGGCTTGTTGATGACGACGACGACGCCCGACCCTTCCGCGCCGATGATTTCCATCGACCGCTGGAGCATGTCGCTGCGCGGCCCGCCCTCGCCGAAAATGTCGGCGAAGGGCGACAGCGCGTGCATGCGCACCAAAGTCGGCTTGCTCGAATCGATCCGGCCCTTGACCAATGCGACCTGCTCGGTGCCCGACGCCTTGTTCCAGAAGGTCATCGCCGTCCAGTCGCCGCCCCAGCGGCTCGAGAAGCGCGCTTCGGAGCGCTTCTCGACCAGATGATCGTGGCGCAGGCGATAGGCGATCAGGTCGCGGATCGTGCCGATCTTGAGATTGTGGCGCTGCGCGAACGGCATCAGATCGTCGAGCCGCGACATCGTCCCGTCCTCGTTCATGATCTCGCAGATCACGCCCGAGGGATTGAGCCCCGCCAGCCGCGCGACATCGACCGCCGCTTCGGTATGTCCCGCGCGCACCAGCACGCCGCCGTCGCGCGCGACGAGCGGGAAGACATGGCCGGGGGTGACGATATCGTGCGCGTCCTTGGTCGAATCGATCGCCACCGAAATGGTGCGCGCACGATCAGCCGCCGAAATCCCGGTGGTAACGCCTTCGCGTGCCTCGATCGACACAGTGAAGGCGGTTTCGTGCCGCGTACCGTTCTTGCGACTCATCAGGTCGAGCCCCAGCGTGTCGACGCGCGATCTGGTCATGGCGAGGCAGATCAGCCCGCGGCCGAATTTCGCCATGAAATTGACTGCGTCGGGAGTCGCCATCTGCGCGGGGATGACCAGGTCGCCTTCATTCTCGCGATCCTCGTCATCGACCAGGATGAACATGCGCCCGTTGCGCGCCTCATCGATGATCTCCTCTGGCGAGGAAAGGAATCCGTGGCGCAGATGCGCGAGTTCAGCCTTGGGCACGATAGGTCTCCATGCGCTTCAGATAGCGAGCGAGCACGTCGATTTCGAGATTGACGAGCTGCCCCACGTCGAGCGCACCCAATGTGGTTACAGAAAAAGTGTGCGGAATGATGTTGAGATCGAAATCGCTCTGTTCGGGATGATCGCGAACGGCGTTGACCGTCAGCGACACGCCGTCGACCGTGATCGATCCCTTGGCGGCGAGGAACGGCGCTATTTCGCGCGGCGCCGAAATGGTGAAACGATGCGATCCGCCCTGCGCGGCGATGTCGACCACTTCGCCGATGCCATCGACATGGCCGGTGACGATATGCCCGCCCAGTTCATCGCCGACCTTCATCGCGCGCTCGAGGTTGAGCCTGCGCCCGGCGGTCCACATGCCGGTCGCGGTGCGCGACACGGTTTCGCCCGAAACATCGACCGCGAACCAGTTGTCGCCGGTCCCGACGACGGTCAGGCACACGCCCGAACAGGCGATCGAAGCGCCCAGCGCGATGGTGTCGGTCGCCCAGGACGTGGCGATGCGCACATGCAGGTCGCCGCGATCCGTGATGGATTCGATCGTGCCGATATCGGTGATGATGCCAGTGAACATGAAACCTCTCAGGCGCGCAGGTAGACCTCCAGCCGGTCGCTGCCAAGCATGCGCGTGTCGGAAAGCCGCCAGCGGTCATGCGCATCGGCGAGCGAACCGAGGCCGATATCGCCCAATGCCGGACGCCCGGCGCCGATCAGGATCGGCGCGCGATAGAGCAGCAGCCGGTCGACGAGATCGGCGGCCAGAAACGCCGCGGCCGCCTGCGCGCCGCCTTCGACGAAGAGATGATCGACCTTTTCGAGCGATGCTATGTCGGCCGGAGTCGCAATCGCCTGCCAGCCTTCGGGAGCGGCGCCCCGGGTCAGCAGCAATCGGCGCGGGGCGCGCTGTTCCAGCCCGGCAAGCCGCACGTCGAGCCGGGGTGCATCGGCATCGAATGTGCCCCGCCCGACCAGAATCGCCTCGTGCCGAGCGCGTTCGAGATGGACGTGCGCGCGCGCCTGTGGCCCGGTTATCCAGCGGCTCTCCCCGGAGGCAAGCGCGATCTGCCCGTCCAGCGATGTCGCGAGCTTGAGCGTGACCAAGGGACGACCCAGGTCACGCCGCGCGAGAAACCCGCCCATCGCCGACGCGGCGTCGCGCGCGAGCACCCCGCTCTCGACCGAAATGCCGGTCCGCACCAGCCTGGCCGCGCCTTTTCCGTCGGTTCGCGGATCCGAGTCGCCCAGCGCATAGACGACTCGCGCCACGCCCGCTGTCGCCAGCAGGTCGGCACAGGCGGGGCCGCGCGCCGATGCATGCGCGCAGGGTTCGAGCGTCACATAGGCAGTGGCGCCGCGCGCCGCGTCTCCCGCCTGCGCCAGCGCCATCGCCTCGGCATGCGGGCGCCCGCCGGGCTGTGTCCAGCCGCGACCGATCACGCGCCTGTCGCGGACGATCACACATCCGACATTGGGATTGGGCGCGGTCCGTCCGCGCCCGCGCAGCGACAGGGCGAGCGCGGCCGCCATCCAGCGGCTGTCGTCGTTCAGAATCCCCATTCGCGCAGGCTGTTGTCGAGACGCTGATAGCCGGCCTGGCGCTCGCGTCGCTTGGCTTCGAGCGCGGCTTCCTCGGCGCGCCGCTTCTCGGCGTCTATTTTCTGCTGTTCGATGATTTCGGCGTCGGTCCGGTTGAGCGGCCAACTGTCGACATAGATGATCTCGCGCTCCTTATAGGGCGTCTCGAAGCTCGAATCGGCCCAGAAGGCGAACAGGATATAGGCCGTCACCAGCGCCGCCAGCCCCGCGAAGACCAGCTTGTGGCGCCGCTGCTTGGACAGGAAGAAGCGCAGGTCGCGCCAGGCCCGGGTCGGGGAAAAGAAGCGGAGTATGTTCATCCGGCCCGCTAGATAGGCGCGCACGGAGCCGAGGGCCAGCCCCGCGCGCGACCGGTCAGCGATCGATGGTGAAACGCACCGTCATCGTCTTCCAGCTTTCCTGCGGCACATCGCCGCGCGTCGCCGGCTTGAAGCGCCAGCGGGTCAGCGCCTGGCGTCGGGTGTTTTTCATAGAACGCATCGCTGTCGGCGCGCACCTTGCGCACTTCGCTGACGCGTCCGTCGGTACCGATCAGCACGCGCACGACCACCACGCCTTCGTTGCCGCGGCGCCGCTCGAGCGGGGGATAATCGGGCTGGAGGTTCTCTGCATATCGAGGATCGACCTGCGCCTCGACCAACGGCAGCGGCGCGGGCTCGACTGGGCCGCTTGCAGCGCCGCCAGAGGGGATGCCGATATTGTCGATCGGTCCGATCGGCGGAAGCTCGACGGGAATCCGTGTCGTGCCCTGGATCGGATTGACCGGTTCGACCGGGATGATCGGATCGGGCGTTACGATCGGGGGCTGGACGACCTGTTCGACGGGCGTGTCCGGCCTGGGCTCGACCTTCTGCTCGATCGGATCCGGGGGCGGCGGGTCCTTCGGCACGTTATAGGTCTCGATCGCGCCCTTCGGCGGCAGGATGCCGATCTGCGGCGCGGCGTAGATCATGCCCAGGATCATCAGTCCGTTGATCGCAAGGGCGGCGGAAAAACTCGCTGCGCGCGAGCCGGGCGAAATTCTGGAACGATCGGCAATCATGGTCCGGCCTCCATCTCCTCGACCGGGCTCTCCTCCCGGCCATTTAGAGATGATACATCATCACGAGATGTTGTAAAGTATCATACCCGGCGCCATTTTCGCAGCGCTTCCGGGACCGTTCGCCAATCGAATAGTCTCAGGCCGAAGCCGCCGCCGCGCGCAGGCGCGCAACGGCGCGTGCGCGCCCGATCAGCGGCAGAAGCGCTGCCATTTCCGGGCCGTGATCGCGCCCGGTAAGCGCCTGGCGCAGCGGCAGGAACAGCGGCTTGCCCTTGCGCCCGGTCTGCGCCTTGAGCGCGCCGGTGAGCGCCTGCCAGGGTGTCCCGGACCAGTCGATCGCCTCGGCAGCCTGCACCGCCATTGCCAGAAAGTCCCGATCCTCGTCGGAAAGCCCGGGCTTCGTGATCGGCCCTTCGATGACCTGCCACCAGTCCTGCGCCTCGCTCACCTTGGCGAGATTGGGGCGCACCGCTTCCCATGCCGTGGCATCGACACCCTCGGGCAGCCGGTCGGCGACCGCATCGAACGGCAGTTGATGCACGATCCGCGCATTGAGCGCCGCCAGTTCGCCTTCGTCGAACCGCGCCGGGGCGCGCCCGAAGCGCGAGAAGCTGAACGATTGGATCAGCGGCGCGGGATCGGCGAAGGGCTCGACCGCATCGGACGTGCCCAGCCGCGCGAGCAGCGCGACCAGCGCCTGCGGCTCGATCCCCTCCTCGCGGAAATGCGACACGCCGAGCGACCCCAGCCGCTTCGAAAGCTTGCCTTCGCTCCCCGTAAGCAGCGCGGCATGCGCGAAGACCGGCGGCGTCGCGCCCAGCGCCTCGAACATCTGGATCTGCGCGGCGGTGTTCGAAACATGGTCCTCGCCGCGCACGACATGCGTGATGCCCATCTCGATATCGTCGATCACCGAGGGCAGCAGATAGAGCCAGCTGCCGTCGCCGCGCCGGATCACCGGATCGCTCAGCGCCGCGGGATCGAATTTCTGGAAGCCGCGCACCCGATCGTCCCAGATGATGGGCGCGTCATGCGCAAGCTTGAATCGCCAGTGCGGCGTCCGCCCCTCGGCTTCGTACGCCGCGCGCTGTTCGTCACTGAGCTTGAGCGCCGCACGGTCATACACCGGCGGCAGTCCACGTCCGAGCAAGACCTTGCGCCGCAAGTCGAGCTCCTCGGGCGTTTCATATGCGGGATAGACGCGCCCCGCCGACACCAGCTCGGCGAACCGCGCTTCATAGCGATCGAAACGTTCCGACTGGCGCGCCTCGCCATCGGGCACGATTCCCATCCAGGCAAGGTCGGCGCGTGCCGCATCGACATATTCCTCACGCGAACGCTCGCGGTCGGTATCGTCGATGCGCAGCAGGAAACGGCCCCCCTGCGAGCGCGCGAACAGCCAGTTATGCAGCGCGGTGCGCAAGTTGCCGACATGCAACAGCCCGGTCGGGCTCGGCGCAAAGCGGGTTGTGACGGTCATCGCGCCGCTCTAGGGAGCCCGCAACGGGGCGGCAATGCCCCTTTGCTCATTCCGCCTCCCGCTCTTAAGGAGCGGGATAGCCTTGGCCTTTACGGGACCCGCGCATGAAGCTGATCGCCGGCAATTCGAACCTTCCCCTCGCCCAGGCGATTTCGGGCTATCTCGAAATCCCGCTGACCGAAGCCAATGTCCGCCGCTTCGCCGACGAGGAAATATTTGTCGAGGTTCTCGAGAATGTCCGCGGCGAGGACGTGTTCGTCATTCAGTCGACCAGCTATCCGGCGAATGACAATCTGATGGAACTGCTGATCATGGTCGATGCGCTCAAGCGCGCGTCGGCCCGCCGCATCACTGCCGTGCTCCCCTATTTCGGCTATGCCCGCCAGGACCGGAAGCCCGGGCCGCGCACGCCGATCTCGGCCAAGCTGGTCGCCAATCTGGTGACCAAGGCGGGCGCCGACCGCGTGCTTTCGGTCGATTTGCATGCCGGACAGATCCAGGGCTTCTTCGACATTCCGACCGACAATCTCTTCGCCGCGCCGGTGATGTCGGCCGACGTCAAGTCGCGCTACATGGGCAAGGACTGGATGGTCGTGTCGCCCGACGTCGGCGGCGTGGTCCGCGCCCGCGCGCTCGCCAAGCGGCTCGACAATGCCCCGCTCGCCATCGTCGACAAGCGGCGCGAGCGCGCCGGTGAATCCGAAGTGATGAACATCATCGGCGATGTTTCGGGGCGCTTCTGCATCCTGATCGACGATATCGTCGATTCGGCCGGAACCCTGTGCAACGCCGCCGCCGCGCTGAAGGAAGCCGGGGCGGAAGACGTCGTCGCCTATTGTACCCACGGCGTGCTTTCGGGGGGCGCGGTGAGCCGCGTCGAATCGTCGGTGCTCAAGGAACTGATCATCACCGATTCGATCGGCAACCATGCGGTGATCGCCGACAGCCCGCACATCCGCCACCTGACCATCGCGCCGCTGATCGCCGAGGCGATCCGCCGCATCGCCGACGAATCGAGCGTGTCGAGCCTGTTCGACTGAGTCGCGACGCCAATCCACCGCACCCGTCATGCTGAACTTGGTTCAGCACCCAACGTGCCGCGAACGGTGACCGGGCGCAGACCCCATCCTTCCCCTGCCGGGGGAGGAATAAGTTCGATCCCACATGCGCGAAGGGGGATAAGTGCCCGATAAGTTCGGGGTGACGGGAAGGGTCAGCCCTTCGCCGCCCGAATCCCGGCCTTGCCCCGCCGTGCCAACTGCGCCTTGAGCACCTCGGGTCGCGGCGCCCAGAGAAAGCCAAAGCTCACCGTGCCGTGCTTCGCCTCGACTACATGGTGCAACCGATGCGCCTGGATGATCCGCTTCATATAGCGTGAGCGCGGCACATAGCGGTGCCCCACGCGGCGATGCACGATCACGTCGTGAAAGCCGAAATAGATCGCGCCGTACGCGGCAATCCCCGCGCCGATCCACGCGAAACCCGGCCACCAGCCCAGCTGGACCCCGCCGAGCAGCAGCACGAAGGACGGCACCGCGAAGATCGCGGCATAGAGATCGTTCCATTCGAATGCGCCGGTGCGCGGGCGGTGATGGCTTTCGTGCAGAAACCAGCCCGGCCCGTGCATCACCCAGCGATGCGCGACATAGGCGAAGCCTTCCATGAAGATCACGGTCGCGAAGAACAGCAGGATGTGGAACGCAAGCGACATGGCGGCGCCTTACGCCATTCAACGGGCTTTCGCCACGAGTCAGTTGCACGGCGCTTGCGGTTCTGCGCGGCGGCGTGCCAGTCTTTGCCGATGCGCAAACCCGTTCTGCTGTTGCTGCTCGCCCTGCTCGTCGCCGCCGTGATCGGAACGGTGCTGCTGTGGCGCGGGCCGGAGGCCCGGCTTCGCGCCGGGCTGGAACGCTCGGGCCTCTCCCCCGAAGTCGCTGCCTGCGCCGCCGAGCATATGGCCGACGCACTGAGCATCGATCAGCTTCGCCAGCTGGCCGATCTGCAACGCGCTGGCGATACCGACGACCGCGAGACGCTGGAACGGCGAATGCGCGCGCTCGACGATCCGCAGATCGTACGCGTTTCCGCGAGAGCGCTGACGCAATGCGCACTGGGCGCGGTGATTGACGGGATTTAATGCGAACGCCTCGCACTCGCAATTAAATCGAAAGAGGTGGATTCGCACGCAATGCTGTGCTTTAGGCGGGCGCGAAAACCCATCAGTAGACACCCATCACAGATAAGGCGGGCTTGCGATGAACATTCACGAATATCAGGCCAAGGAACTGCTTGCGAAATTCGGGGTCCCCGTGCCCGCCGGCTATGCGGCGATGAGCGTCGAGGAAGCCGTCGAGGCAATGGGCAAGCTGCCCGGGCCGCTTTATGTCGTGAAGGCGCAGATTCATGCCGGCGGCCGCGGCAAGGGCAAGTTCAAGGAACTGCCGCCCGAAGCCAAGGGCGGCGTCCGCCTCGCCAAGACAGAGCAGGAAGTACGCGAAGCGGCGCATGAAATGCTCGGCAACACGCTCGTCACCGTCCAGACGGGCGACGCGGGCAAGCAGGTGCAGCGCCTCTACGTCACCGACGGCGTCGACATCGAGAAGGAATTCTATCTCGCGCTGCTGGTCGATCGCGCCACCGGCCGCGTCGCCTTTGTCGCATCGACCGAAGGCGGCATGGACATCGAGGAAGTCGCGCATTCGACTCCCGAGAAGATCCACACGATCGACGTCGATCCCGCGACCGGCTTCATGCCGCATCACGGCCGCGCCGTCGCCGCCGCGCTGGAACTCGACGGCGATCTCGCCAAGCAGGCGCAAAAGGTCGCGAGCACGCTCTATGCCGCGTTCCTCGGCACTGATGCCGCGCAGATCGAAATCAATCCGCTCGCCATCACCGGCGACAAGCAGCTGATGGTGCTCGACGCCAAGGTCGGCTTCGATTCGAATGCGATGTTCCGTCACAAGGATCTCGCCGAGCTGCGCGACCTTACCGAGGAAGATCCCGCCGAAATCGAAGCGTCGAAATACGACCTCGCCTACATCAAGCTCGACGGCGATATCGGCTGCATGGTCAACGGCGCGGGCCTGGCGATGGCGACGATGGACATCATCAAGCTCAATGGCATGTTCCCGGCGAACTTCCTCGACGTCGGCGGCGGCGCCAACACCGAGAAGGTGACCGCGGCGTTCAAGATCATCCTCAGCGATCCGGCGGTGAAGGGCATTCTCGTCAACATCTTCGGCGGCATCATGAAGTGCGACGTCATCGCCGAGGGCATCATCGCCGCGGCGAAGGAAGTGAACCTTTCGGTGCCGCTGGTCGTTCGCCTCGAGGGAACCAATGTCCAGCAGGGCAAGGACATCCTCGCCAATTCGGGCCTTCCGATCGTTCCGGCAAACGATCTGGGCGACGCCGCCCAGAAGATCGTCGCCGAGGTTCAGAAGGCCGCCTGACCCGCGTCACCCTCTCCCTTCCCGGGGAGAGAGTTGCGAAGACTTGGGTCGGCGTCAGCCGGCCCCTAGTCGCAGCTGGATGAGGGGGAAGCGGTCAATGCGATCGCGCGGGCCGGAGGCTCGCTCCACCCGCATCCAGCTCCGCTAGCCGGCACGCCGGCAAGCTACGCCATGCTTCTCCCACCGGCGGGAGAAGACAGTGATATTCGACCCGCGTTCCCCGGAAACGGATCGGAGCATAGGAAGGAAGCACATGAAGGTTATCGTGCCGGTCAAGCGCGTGCTTGACTATAACGTAAAGCCCCGCGTCAAGGCGGACGGCAGCGGCGTCGACCTCGCCAACGTCAAGATGTCGATGAACCCGTTCGACGAAATCGCCGTCGAAGAGGCGATCCGCCTCAAGGAAGCGGGCACCGTCACCGAAATCGTCGCCGTGTCGATCGGCGAGGCCAAGGCGCAGGAAACGCTGCGCACCGCGCTCGCTATGGGCGCCGACCGCGCGATCCTGGTGACTGCAGAGGATAAGGTCGAGCCGCTCGGCGTCGCCAAGATCCTCGCCAAGATCGTCGAAGAGGAATCGCCCGAAATGGTGATCCTCGGCAAGCAGGCGATCGACGACGACAACAACCAGACCGGCCAGATGCTCGCGGCGCTGCTCGGCTGGGGTCAGGGCACATTCGCCAGCAAGGTCGAAATCGCCGACGGCGCCGCCAAGGTGACGCGCGAAGTCGATGGCGGTCTCGAAACCGTCAGCCTCAAGCTGCCGGCGATCGTCACCACCGATCTTCGCCTCAACGAGCCGCGCTACGCTTCGCTGCCGAACATCATGAAGGCCAAGAGCAAGCCGCTCGCGAACAAGACGCCCGCCGATTACGGCGTCGACACCGCGCCGCGCCTGACGACGCTCAAGGTCACCGAGCCGCCCAAGCGCGAAGCCGGCATCAAGGTGCCCGACGTCGACACTTTGGTCGCCAAGCTCAAGGAAATGGGTGTCGCGTAACGCGGCTCCTGTCCATTCCGCCGTTGGCCCTGAGCTTGTCGAAGGGCCGTTCTTCTCACCCGAAGGCGGCGATAGAAATTACGGGGCTTCGACAGGCTCAGCCCCAACGGAACAGAGAGGTTTCGTAACATGAAGACTCTGGTTTGGGTCGAACACGACAACGCATCGCTCAAGGATGCGACGCTCGCCGCCGTCACCGCGGCTTCGAAGCTCGGTGAAGTGCATCTGCTGGTCGCGGGGTCAGGCTGCTCGGCCGTCGCCGATGCCGCTGCCAAGATCGCCGGCGTGGGCAAGGTCCATGTCGCCGACGACGCGGCCTATGAAAACGCGCTGGCCGAAAATGTCGCGCCGCTGATCGCATCGCTGATGGATCATCACGACGCGTTCATCGCGCCCGCGACCACCACCGGCAAGAATATCGCGCCGCGCGTCGCCGCGCTGCTCGACGTGATGCAGATTTCGGACATCCTCTCGGTCGAGAGCGAAGACACGTTCACGCGCCCGATCTATGCCGGCAACGCGATCGCCACCGTCCAGACCAAGGACGCCAAGAAGGTGATCACCGTGCGCGGTACGGCGTTCGACAAGGCCGCTGCCGAAGGCGGTTCGGGCACGGTCGAAGCCGTGTCGAGCGAAGGCGACAAGGGCATTTCGAGCTTCGTCGGCGCCGAGATCGCCGAAAGCGAACGCCCCGAGCTGACCAGCGCCAAGATCGTCGTTTCGGGCGGCCGCGCGCTGCAGAATGGCGAGAATTTCAAGGAAATCATCGAACCGCTCGCCGACAAGCTCGGCGCCGCGGTCGGTGCTTCGCGCGCCGCGGTCGATGCCGGCTATGTCCCCAACGACTATCAGGTCGGCCAGACCGGCAAGATCGTCGCCCCGGAAGTCTATATCGCGATCGGCATTTCGGGTGCGATCCAGCATCTCGCCGGCATGAAGGATTCGAAGACGATCGTCGCGATCAACAAGGACGAAGACGCGCCGATCTTCCAGGTCGCCGATCTCGGCCTCGTCGCGGACCTGTTCAAGGCCGTGCCGGAGATGACCGACAAGCTCTGAGCTGCGGCGTGACTCTCGAGGAACAAGGGGCGGCGCACCTTCCCGGTGCGGCCGCCCCTTTTGTTAACTTTATTTCTAGCGAAGAATCCTAATCAAATTAGTTTTCACTTCGATAATTACGCGCTTATCAGGTCGAGATTGAGCCTGCTGAAATTCAAATTCTATAAGGTCGATTGACGCCGCAATGCGCGTGACGGCTTGCGCGTGTTTACACCCGATCCCTACGCGGCTGAGCCTACGAAAGCGGGCCCTTTGCCCATCCGGTCTACGGGCGATAATGGCCTTAAAATCTGCGTCATCTGTGAGTAGGATGGCCTCAAGGTCATTCGCAACCTTTGCGACAATCGGGTCTTGGGTCCCTTCAGGGACCGTGTCTTTTGCCCGAATTACTGTATGCCCACGCTTCTCAAGAAAGCGCGAAACTGACTCCGCCACACATTCGTCAGCGAAGAAGGTCAATTTTTGCCGGGCAGTCAGGCAACCGCCTTCATTTTGTTTCGCACCGCAGCCACGTCAGATATTGTGATTGATGGATATTCTGCGACGATTTCTGCGTCGGTATAATTCTCTTCGATGAAACTTTCGATAGCGCTTGTTGGTATACGTGTTCCTGCAATCACATATGCGTTGTGAGCCACATAGCGGCGACGTTCGATTTGTCCGACTTTCGCAACATCACGATCGCGAAGATTATTCGCCTCTTGCGTGACCTCTTCGACAATGGCCGGAAGTGGGATGTGTTTCAGTACCGATTGTCCGTCTGCGTCACGCGGAGCGGTGTATAGGTCAAACACCACCTTGCGTTTGAGTACTGCCAGAGGAATTTGTTCCCATGGCCGGTCCGAGCGTTTCTCGAGTTCTGCCGCTGCTTTTTGAAGCTCTCTAAGAGGAACACCAAACTTATCCGTGAGAATTTTTAGCGTTCGTAGACCCACGAGGTCACGGAAGGAATAGACGCGACTATAGGGGTTGCCTCTGTCCTCATCATCAAGATGTTCAGGAGAGAACAGACCGAGCTTGTCCCAGCGCGTAAGGCGTGATTTCGAAAGGCCGGTTACGCGAGCGGCATGGTCCACGCTGAACGCGCGCAGAACTGCGCTTGTAGCATTCACCGCTTTCCCCCCTCGTTTTTCGTGATTCACGTTATATTCCATCTCAATATTGTGCAAATGGTATGTAGGGTCGTGCTGATGGCGATGGGATTAACGTACGCCAAACGAATTTAGGCCAATCCTCAAAAGACATTTACCTGCATGCCCTCCTGTCTACGACAGTGGATGCACCTCACACCTTATCGCCTAAAGTGTGATCCGACGCTCAGCGGTTCAAGCAGCTTGACGCTGCACCGCAGCATAGCCACTTGGCGTCGATGCCAAGCTCCCCCCAAAGCGCCTCCCAGCATCGCTACCCCGTTGCCCTGATCCATTTCGCGCTCGCGATGGGCGGGTTCGCGATCGGGACGACCGAATTCGCGACGATGAGCCTGCTGCCCTATTTCGCGGCCGATCTCGGCATCGACGAACCGACCGCGGGCCATGTCATCAGCGCTTATGCGGCGGGCGTCGTCGTCGGCGCGCCGTTGCTCGCGGTGATCGGGGCGAAGATGCCGCGTCGCCGGCTGCTGGTGCTGCTGATGGCGGTGTTCGCGCTCGCCAACGGGCTGAGCGCCCTCGCCCCGGACTATACCTCGATGCTGGTCTTCCGCTTTGTCAGCGGCCTGCCGCACGGCGCCTATTTCGGTGTCGCCTCGCTCGTCGCGGCCTCGCTTGTCCCGCAGGCACAGCGCACCCAGGCCGTGGCGCGCGTGCTGCTCGGGCTCACCGTCGCCACCGTCATCGGCGTGCCGCTCGCCAACTGGCTGGGGCAGGCGGCAGGGTGGCGCTGGGGCTTCGCCGTCGTCGCCGCGCTCGCCACGGCGACCGCCGCGACCGTATTCGCCGTAGCGCCGCGCGTCCCCGCCGATCCCGATGCCAGCCCGGCCAAGGAACTCGACGCGCTCAAGCACGGCCAGGTGTGGCTGACGCTCGGCGTCGGCGCGATCGGCTTTGGCGGCATGTTCTGCGTCTATACTTATGTCGCATCGACGCTGCTCGAAGTGACTCAGGTGTCGGACGGGTGGATCCCGGTGGTGCTCGCGATCTTCGGGCTCGGCATGACGGCGGGGAATATCGTCGTCCCGCGCTTCGCCGATCGCGCGGTGTTGCCCTCAGCGGGTATCCTGCTCCTCTGGAGCGCCTGCGTCCTCGCGCTCTACAGCGTCACGGCGGGCAATGTCTGGACGCTTTGCATCACCGTCTTCGCGATCGGCTGGGGCGGCGCGCTCGGGCCAGTGCTCCAGACGCGGCTGATGGATGTCGCTCGCGACGGTCAGGGGCTCGCCGCCGCGCTCAATCATTCGGCGTTCAACACCGCCAATGCGATCGGCCCGCTGCTCGGCGGGATGGCGATCGCCGCGGGCTGGGGTTTTCCGGCCACGGGGCTCGTCGGCAGCAGCCTCGCGCTCGGCGGGCTTGCGATCTGGGCAATCGCCTACGGCCTGGAGCGGCGACGCCGCTAGAAGCCGCTGAGAAAGCGCGACACATTGGCGCCGATCGCATCGATCGTATAGCCGCCTTCCATCAGGATAGCGGTCGGCCAGCCGCGCGCGGCGATATCGCGCGCCAGCACGGCATAATCGGCCGTCTCGATCCCGAAGAAGGAGATGGCGTCCCCGGCATAGGTATCGACGCCCAGACTGACGACCAGCAGCTCCGGTGAAAATGCCGCAACTGCATCGAGCGCCTGTTGCAGCGCCGCGCGATAGGGGGCGAGCGTCGTGCCGCGCGGCAGCGGCAGGTTCAGCGTCGCGCCTTCCCCCGCGCTATGGCCACGCTCGTCGGCGTGGCCCCAGAAAAAGGGATAGTCGGTCGTCGGATCGGCATGGATCGAGGCGTAGAAGACATCGGCCCGGTCGGCGAAAATATCCTGCGTGCCGTTGCCATGATGATAGTCGATGTCGAGGATCGCCACGCGCGCCTTGCCCGCATCACGCGCCGCCTGCGCGGCGACCGCGGCGTGGTTGAGATAGCAATAGCCGCCGCAATAATCGGCCCCGGCATGATGGCCGGGCGGGCGGCACAGCGCGAAGGCGGCGCGCTCGCCATTCAGTACCGCGTCCGTCGCGGCGAGCGCGCTTTGGCTCGCCCAGTAAGCGCTGCTCCAGCTATCCGCCGTGACCGGCGTCGACGCATCGAAGCTGTGCTGTCCGATCAGCGCATCGACACGCGACAGATTGAGCGGGCGCCTCCCCACCACCGGCCAGACATAGCCGGTGGCATCGCCTTCGCGCCCCGCATCGGCCCATAGCCGCGGGACGCGCTTGAGAAAATCGACATAGCCCGCGTCATGCACCGCCAGGATCGGCCCCTCGCCGCGATCCTCCGGCGCCTCCAGCTCCGGCAGCGCGGCCGCCACCGCCTCGGCCCGCGCGGGGCTTTCGGCATAGGCCATATAGCCGCCATTGTGCAGCTCGCGCTCGGGCGCATGGGCAAGCTGGCGCCGGTCGAAATAGCCGCGCATCAGCCGTCGACCAGCGCCTTGTATTCCGCCGGTGTGCGCCCACCGCGCTTTTCCTTGCGCACCCTGGCCACCTTGCGCGGGCTGGGTGCGAAGCGCAGCAGCAGGAAGCCGAAGACCGCCGACAGGATCGAGCCGCACAGCACCCCGATCTTCACTTCGTCGACGAGCAATTCCTGACCGGGGAAAGCGAGCCCGCCGATGAACAGACTCATCGTGAAACCGATCCCGGCGAGCATCGACACGCCATAGACCTGCGCCCAGGTGCAGCCGCCGGGTTTGGCGGCAAAGCCGGTCTTGTTGGCCAGCCAGATGCTGCCGAAAATGCCGAATTGCTTGCCGAGGAACAGACCAGCGGCGATGCCGAGCGGCAGCGGCAGCAGCAGCACTTCGGGGCCGAGCCCCGCGAGCGAAACGCCGGCATTGGCGAAGCCGAACAGCGGCACGATCAGGAAGTTCGACCAGGGCGCGATGCCGTGTTCGAGCCTGTGCAGCGGCGAATCGACGTCATCGGGATGGCCGGGCGATTTGGTGATCGGAATCATCATCGCCGCCAGGACACCCGCGATCGTCGCATGCACGCCCGACAGGAAGACGAAATACCAGAGCACGGCGGCAAGCAGCAGATAGATCCACAAATGCCGCACGCCGCTGCGGTTGAGGACGTACATCACCGCGAGGATGAACGCCGCGCCGAGCAGCGCCAGCGTGTTGATATGCGCGGTATAGGCGAGCGCGATGATCGCGACGGCGCCCATATCGTCGACGATCGCGACGGTGGTGAGGAACAGCTTGAGCGATGTCGGTGCGTGGCGCCCGAGAATCGCCAGCACGCCGATGGCGAAGGCGATGTCGGTCGCCGCCGGAACCGCCCAGCCGGCATGGACGTCGACCGGGCTGGTCGAAGTGACGGCGAGATAGATCACCGCCGGCACCACCATGCCCGCCGCCGCCGCGACCACCGGCAGCCGCCGCCGTTCCCAGCTCGCCAGCCGCCCGTCGACGAATTCGCGTTTGATTTCGAGCCCGACGAGCAGGAAGAAGATGGCCATCAATCCGTCGTTGATCCACAGATGCGCGGTCATCGGCCCGTGATGCGAGGAGATGACGATGCCGGTCTCCTTCCCCCAATGCAGGAAGTGGAAATAGGCCTCCGAAATATCGGGTATGTTGGCGACCACCATCGCCAGCGCCGCGGCGAGGATCAGGATGATTCCGCCTGCCGCCTCGCTGGTCAGAAAATCGCGCAGTGCCGAGCGGCTCTTCTGTGGGGTCGGTTTGGCCATGAGTCTCCCTTTTACGCAGCACCGGTGCAGCGGTCCTTTCCTATCTGCTGCAGCCGCGAACGCAAAGCATTACCGCCATTGCCGCCCCCCGAAACTGCCCCTAAGCCTCTGCATATGGAAGCGCATGCCGGTACCGGCCTTCGTCACAATCCGCTGCTCGACTGGTGGCGCGCGAACATCGTCGCGTCGATCGAGCATGTCCGCGTCGTCGAGAAGGTGCGTGGCGAGAGCCTCTGGAGCGCGCGCTACGCCTTCATGATCCTGATGTCAGCGGGGATAGCGGTGCTCGGGCTGCTGCAATCCTCGGCGCCGGTGGTGATCGGGGCGATGCTGCTCTCGCCGCTAATGGGGCCGATCATGGGGCTGGGCTTCGGCCTGGCGACATTCGACTGGGCGGAGATTCGCGCGTCGACCTTCGCGCTGCTGGTGGGATCAGTGATCGCGGTGCTGTTCACGGCGATCATCGTGCTGTTCTCGCCGCTTCAGAATGTCACGCCCGAAATCGCCGCGCGGACGCGACCGACTCTGTTCGATCTCGGCGTCGCGCTCTTCTCCGCGCTTGCCGGTGCCTATGCGATGGTGCGCGGGCGCGAGGGGACGATCGTCGGCGTCGCGATCGCCACCGCCCTGATGCCGCCGCTCGCGGTGATGGGGTTCGGCCTTGCGACGATGAACTGGACGGTGCTCGGTGGTTCGACGCTGCTATTCGTCACCAACCTGATGACGATCGCGGTGGCGGCGGCAGTGGTAGCGCGCTTCTACGGCTTCGGCACGCATCTTTCGCCGCAGCATACCGTGCTGCAGACGGTGGTGGTCGTGGCGATCCTGATCGCTTTCGCCA
This sequence comes from Sphingosinithalassobacter tenebrarum, assembly GCF_011057975.1. GTDB lineage: Bacteria > Pseudomonadota > Alphaproteobacteria > Sphingomonadales > Sphingomonadaceae > Sphingomonas > Sphingomonas tenebrarum. The sequence goes on from NZ_CP049109.1 coordinate 191,533, forward strand.
TCCCGCTGGGGCTCACGCTCGGCCAGATTGCGTGGGAAACCAATGCCTCGCGCCAGATCCGCGACGTCATCACCAGCCAGTTCGAAAACGACGCCCGCGTCGATCAGGTCGATGTCGATTTCCGTACCGATCCGATCACCGCGACGGCGACGATCCTGACGCCGGAATTCCAGTCCGACGCCGAAACCGATTCCGAAGCGACGCTGAGTCGCCTGCTCGATCGTCCGGTCGACGTCACGCTCGAACAATATCGGGTGAGCACCAGCGCGCAGGCCGAAGCCCAGCAGCTCGCCTCGGCGCAGGCCAGTGCCCGCGCGCTCGCCGCCGACCGGCTCGCGACGCGTACCGCCGAACAGCTCGCGCTCGTCGCCGGCGTCGAACAGAATGCCGTGCTGCTCGATCGCGATCATCAGCGCGCGGTAGTGACTGCCGCACCGCTGCCCGGTGCGACGCTCGCGGCCTATTATGCGCTCGAGCAGCGCGTGGCCGCGGCAGCGACCAACGACTGGACCGTGGTGCTGATTCCGCCCGCGGCGCCGCTGCCGCAAGTCACCTTCGGCGACGCGAGCATCAACGAGGCGGGCGAGGCGACTCCGGCCGCGCCCGATGCCGAAGGGCGGCAGGCGATCGCGATCGCCGCCTGGGGATCGCGGCGGCTCAACGTGCCGCTTGGCGTATCGGGCCGCGCCGACCGCGTCGCGCAGGTGATCGAATCGCTGCGTCAGGCCGGCATCACCGCGCTCGACCGCGACGGTACGCCCGGCCGCGACGGCGCGGTCCGCCTCGAATGGCTCGCACCAAGCGAGGCCGCGCGCCCGTAACGCGGGATCAGGCGGCTTTCGCCAGCGCCTCGGCGATCAGCTTGCGACTGTTGGCGATCCCGTAGAGCGCGATGAAGCTGCCCATGCGTGGCCCCTGGATCGAACCCAGCAGCGTCTCGTACAGCGTCTTGAACCAGTCGCGCAGCGCCTCTTTCCCGAAATGCGCCTTGCCGATTTCATAGACCGCGTTCTGGATATCCTCGGCGGGTGCATCGGCGGGCATCGCCGCGAGCTGATCGTCGAGCTCCCTGAGTGCCGCAACCTCGACGCCCTCGGGCGCGCGGCGTTGCAGTGTCGGCGCGACGAAATCGCGGCCATAGGCGAGCGCCTTGTCGATCAGCGCGTCGAGCGCCGGATAGGTCGCCGGATCGGCATCGGGAACATAGTTGGTGAGATAGCCCCAAACCTGTTCCTTGCTGGCATCGCCCATCACCCCGACAAGGTTGAGCAGCAGCCCGAACGTCACCGGCAGCTTCTCCTCGGGCGGCGGCCCGTTATGGATATGATGCACCGGATTGCCGAGCTTCTGCTCGATCGGCTGATCGGCATAGCGCTCGCGGAACTGCCAGTAATCGTCCACCGCGCGCGGGATCACGCCCATGTGCAGCGCCTTGGCCTTTTTCGGCTCGCGGAAAATGTAGAAGGCAAGGCTCTCGTCCGAGCCATAGGTCAGCCATTGTTCGAGGCTGAGGCCATTGCCCTTCGACTTCGAAATTTTCTCGCCCTTTTCGTCGAGGAACATCTCGTAGTTGAAGCCTTCGGGCGGACGCCCGCCGAGCACGCGGCAGATCTTGGACGACTGGATCACCGAATCGATCAGATCCTTGCCCGCCATCTCGTAATCGACGCCGAGCGCATACCAGCGCATCGCCCAATCGACCTTCCACTGGAGCTTGGCCTGTCCGCCGAACACGCTCTGCTCGACGCGCTCGCCGTCATCGTCGAACGCGATCATGCCCGTTTCGGGGTCGATCACTTCGACCGGCACCTGCAGCACGATGCCGCTCTTCGGGCTCACCGGCAGCACGGGCGAATAGGTCGCCTGCCGCTCGGCGCGCAGCGTCGGCAGCATCACGTCCATGATGCCCTGATATTTGCGCAGCACCTGGCGCAGCGCATCATCGAAGCGGCCCGAACCATACATGTCGGTGGACGAGATGAACTCATACTCGAACCCGAACCGGTCGAGAAACTCGCGCAGCTTGGCGTTGTTGTGATGCGCGAAGCTTTCATGGCAACCGAACGGATCGGGAATGCGCGTCAGCGGCTTGCCCAGATTCTCGGCGAGCATCGCGCCATTCGGCACATTGTCGGGCACCTTGCGCAGCCCGTCCATATCGTCGCTGAACGCGATCAGCCGCGTCGGAATGTCCGACAGCGTCTCGAACGCGCGCCGCACCATCGTCGTGCGCAGCACTTCGTTGAACGTGCCGATATGCGGCAGCCCCGACGGGCCATAGCCGGTTTCGAACAGTATATGGCCTTTCTCCGGCGCGCCCTTCTCATAGCGCTTGAGAAGCTTGCGCGCCTCTTCATACGGCCATGCCTTGGAGGTGAGCGCTGCGGAACGGAGATCAGTAGAGTCTGTCATAGTGCCGCGCATCTGGCGCGAAGCGGCGAAAATCGCAATGCTTGGCTGTGAGTCGGGGAAAGGCGCAGTTGCTTCTCGCTTGGTCACTTCCTGCGTTTTTCCCCAAGCTCTTTTTGCGCTGCCTTAATTTCGCGAATGGAATGATCTGCGTTCAGTTGCCGCTTTCTCTTCTGTTCTTCCTTAAATTTTTGGTATTCGCGCTCTGCGTGAGATTTTGCGTCGCTCATTGCAACCGTTCCTCCAGTCTCTAGAACAACACGCCCGAATGTGCGCAGTTGTTGATCTAAAAGAGATGAGGCGTGATTCATGGTTGTTAGCCTGCCAAGTTCAACCTGGTCTTCAAAAATGTCTAATAGGATAGTTGTCAGCCTATTAAGCTCCTTTACCTCAGACTCAGAAAGGTAATTTTTTGATATTGCTACATCGACTTTTCTAATATTATCGTTCGGCCAAGCTTGAAGTCCCATGTTTTGGTTGAGAGCATTCGCCCTGTGACTAATTATTTCTGCAGGCGTTCTAGACGCTACTGCATAAACAAGCTTGGCCTGGGTTCTGCGATAGAACTCGTGCCAAGCTTCGCTCTTTCCATCATAATCTTGACACATCGCACAGATTGACCGGAGCTCGCGGTAAACATTGGCTTCGTCCGATCGGATATCCCGAATAATCTCTCGAAGTTCGGCGATTCTGTCGCGGTTTTCTGGGTTTTTCAGTCGTGTAGCATCGACCACGAACCCCTTGGTTGCGAACTGGACCAGTTTTTCCGTAGCCCACTTTCTAAACAGTGTCGCTTGTTTAGAGGATACGCGATAGCCCACCGAGATAACCATATCGAGGCTGTAGAGGGTAACCGGCTTCGTAGAGGAGGCAATTTGCATTTTTTGCAAATTGCTATCGTCCAGCTCTCCCTCCTCGATGATGGCGCTGATGTGTCGAGAAACTGTGGAAACATCCCGCCCAAAGAGGTCAGCAATCTGAGCTTGAGTCATCCAGAGCTGATCGCCCTGGTAATGAACTTCGACATGGATACCGGTGCCACTACCATACACGAGAAATCTGTCGCCGGTTCCTTCGTCCTCTTGAAGCTGTACGGGTTCCAGATCAGGCATGCTTTAACCTCGGCGCGAGAACGTAACGGGAACGGTTAGCATACTAGCAGCTATATAGCTAGTGTTTGATATGGCCTCTCCTGGAAAGCGTTATACGGAAAATCCCCCGCACCCCCTGTCCTACAGCGGAACATTCGTGCAACATCGAACGCATGGCGCATCCGCACGCACGCTCCTCTCGCACCCCCCGTTTTTCGGGCGCTGAGGCCCCCTCGCGCGTGCGCGGACGCGCGCGTACGCATGTTACGTCGCGACTCACTGCGAACTTTGCACGCAAAACTGCGGTTTTTGCATGAACCCCGAAATGCCCTGGCCCGCGCTTCACGCCAGCCATTCGGGGGTGTGGATCGCCACGCCCGAAGGCGAATCGCGCGGGCTGAGCCGGGGCGAGGCGATCCGGCTCGCCGCCGATACGCCGGTGATCCTGCTCAATGCGCCGCTCGTCGGCCAGCGGCTCGGCCATCCCGAGCTTTCGGGGCTCGACCTGCTCGAACTCTACGCCTTCCTGCGCCCCGCGCGTTTCGTCGTGCCGACGCCCAGGGGGCTCGCGCGCGCAGTCGACCTGTCGCCGCCCGAAAGCGACGCCGATGTCGCGCCCTTCCTGCGCGAAGCCGCCGCGTCGCTACTCGCGATGGCGGAGGGCGAGTGGCCCGAAAAGGAAGGCGCCTGGACCGCGCTGCAATCGCTTGGCCGATTGCGCTGGCCCTGGGCGCCCGCGCTCACCCCGCGCATCAGAAAGCCCGAGCGCCACGAACGCTGGCTCTTTTCGCGCCTGCCCGAATGGGAGGAAGGCGCGACTCGCCCGCCGCCGCGCCCGGTGGTGATTCCGCCCGACGAAGTGCGCGATCGGCTCGCGCGGCTCACCGGCACGGGTGCCGAAGTGCGACAGGGTCAGCGCGACTATGCCGCCGCCGCGACTCACGCCTTTTCCCCGCGCGACCGGCGCGACGAGCCGAACATGGTGCTCGCCGAAGCCGGCACCGGCATCGGCAAGACCCTGGGCTATCTCGCCCCCGCCTCGCTCTGGGCGGAGCAGGCGGGCGGCGCGGTCTGGGTCTCGACCTTCACCAAGGCGCTGCAACGCCAGTTGGGCCATGAAGGCGAGCGGATTTTCCCCTATGCGGGCGAGCGCCGCCGCCGCATCGTCACGCGCAAGGGGCGCGAAAATTACCTTTGCCTGCTCAATCTGGAAGACGCGCTGCAGGGCGGGTTCGCGGGGCGCGCCGCGATCCTCGCGCAACTGGTGGCGCGCTGGGCCGCCTACAGCGCCGATGGCGACATGATCGGCGGCGATTTGCCCGGATGGCTGCCGACGCTCTTCCGCCGCAACGGATCGACCGCGCTCACCGACCGGCGCGGCGAGTGCATCTATGCCGGCTGCCCGCATTACCGCAAATGCTTCATCGAGCGCGCGGCGCGGGCGAGCGCCGACGCCGATATCGTCATCGCCAATCACGCGCTCGTCATGGTCAACGCCGCGCGCGGCCGCGAAATGAACAGCCGCCCGACCCGCTATGTGTTCGACGAGGGCCATCACCTGTTCGACGCCGCCGATGCGATGTTCGCCGCCGCGCTCACCGGACAGGAAGCGATCGAACTGCGCCGCTGGATCATCGGCCCCGAATCGAAGGCGCGCGGCCGCCGCCGGGGCCTTGCCGCGCGCCTGTCGGACGTCGCCAGCTATGACGAGGAAGGCGCGCGCGCGATTTCGCAGGCAGTCGATTCGGCGCGGCACTTGCCCTCGGACCAATGGCTCCAGCGATTGAACGAAGGCGAACCCTTCGGCCCGATCGAATCGCTGCTCGCCGCAGTGCGCGGGCTCACCTATGCGCGCGCGGCCGATGCCGCCGACGCGGGCTATGGCCTCGAAACCGAACTTGCCGAGCCCGATGCCGCGCTGGTCGAGGCCGCCGGACCCGCCGGCGAAGCGCTCGAATCGCTGCTCCGTCCGCTGATCGCGCTTGGGCGGCGGCTCGAGGCGGTTCTCGAGGAAGCCCCCGACTGGATGGACGGTCCCGCGCGTGCCCGCATCGAAGGCGCGATCGCCTCGCTGCAATGGCGGCGCGATACCGTAACCGCCTGGCTCGCGCTGATCGGCCGGATCGGCGGACCGGCGAACGAGGATTTTGTCGACTGGCTCGCGGTCGATCGCTTCGAGGGGCGCGAATATGACATCGGGCTCCATCGCCACTGGCTCGATCCGATGCAGCCTTTCGCGCAGACCGTGCTCAAGCCCGCGCATGGCGTGATGGTGACATCGGCGACGCTGCGCGCGGGCGGCGACTGGGACGTCGCCGAAGCGCGATCGGGGGCCGCGCAACTCGCCTCCCCCGCCGATCATTTCGCCGCGCCCAGCCCGTTCGACTATGCCACGCAAAGCGAAGTGCTGATCGTGACGGACGTGAAGCGCGGCGACATGGCGGCGCTCGCCAATGCCTATGCGCGGCTGATCGTGGCGAGCGGCGGCGGCACGCTCGGTCTGTTCACGGCGATCCGCCGGCTGCGCGCGGTCCACGCGCGAATCGCCGACCGGCTGGCGCGCGAGGGGCTGCCGCTGCTCGCCCAGCATGTCGATCCGATCGACACCGGGACGCTGGTCGATATCTTCCGCGACGATCCGCGCGCCTCGCTGCTCGGCACCGATGCATTGCGCGACGGCGTCGATGTTCCCGGCGATTCGCTGCGGCTGGTGGTGATGGAAGGCGTGCCCTGGCCCAAACCGACGGTGCTCCACGCGGCGCGGCGGCTGGCCTATGGCGGCAAGGAATATGACGACCGTATCATTCGCGCGCGGCTCGCCCAGGCATTCGGGCGGCTGATCCGCCGCGCGGGCGACAAGGGGACGTTCGTGCTCCTGTCGGCGGCCATGCCCTCGCGCCTGCTCGGCGCTTTCCCGGAGGCGACGCCAGTCGAACGCGTGACGCTAGACGAAGCGCTCGCGCGGGTACAGCTTTCCTCCGAGGCGCGCATGCGCCATGAAGGAGGCCCCGTTACCGCGACGAGAGAGCCATGAAGACGCTGACGCTGCTGCGCCACGCCAAGTCCGGGTGGGACGATTCGGTAGCGCGCGATTTCGACCGGCCGCTCAATCCCAAGGGGCATCGCGCCGCGCTGGCGATGGGCCGTCATATGCGATCGCTCGGCCTTGCCTTCGATCATGTCGTTGCGTCGCCTGCAGTGCGCGTGACTGAAACGCTGAGCGAAATCGAAAGCGGATTCGGTACCGCGCTGGCGCCCGACTGGGAAAAGCGGCTCTATCTGGCCTCTGCCGCGACGTTGCTCGACATGCTTCAGGAACTGCCCGACAGCGTCTCCAACATATTGTTCGTCGGACATAATCCCGGGCTGGAGGAGCTGGTGCTGCTGCTCGTCCCCGGGGGAAGCGATCTGCGAAGCGATGTCGAGGAGAAGTTTCCGACCGCCAGCCTGGCGCAGATCAGTTTCGATACCGATCGCTGGAGCGAAATCGAGGAAGGCAAGGGGGTCCTGAAGCGATTCGTGCGGCCGCGCGATCTCGATCCGGCACTGGGGCCCGACCGCTAGGCTTTCAGGCGGCGTCCTGATCGAGCGCCTTTACCAGCCGGTCGCGAATCGCATGCAGCTCCGCGACATGCGCGCTGCCGGGACGGCCTTTTCGCTCGGCGGCAAGCAGTTTCTGGACGCCGCGAATCGTATAGCCCTGTTCGGAGAGCAACGCATGGATACGTCGGACAAGCGCGACATCGTCAGGGCGATAATAGCGGCGCCGTCCCGCGCGCTGAAGCGGACGAAGCTGCGGGAACTTGGTTTCCCAATAGCGCAGCACATGCTGGGGACGTCCGATTTCCTCGGCCAGCTCGCCGATCGTACGCAGCGCTCCGGCCGCCTTTTCGGAGGCCGGCATCACCTTGCTCAGCCGCCCGAAACGATGCGGTCGCGCATCATCTGGCTGGCACGGAAAGTGAGCACCCGACGCGGCGCGATCGGCACTTCGACGCCGGTTTTCGGATTGCGGCCGATCCGCTCGCCCTTGTCGCGCAGGATGAAGCTGCCGAAACCGGAAATCTTCACATTCTCGCCATCGGCAAGCGCGTCGCACATATGGTCGAGAATCTGCTCGACCATCTGCGATGAGTCAGCGCGCGAAAGCCCTACTTCGCGGTGCAGCGCTTCGGATAGATCCGCCCGGGTCAGGGTGCCCGGAGAGGTCATGGTAAGCATCGCCCCCTCCTATGTTGCGAGAGACCTATCCTATCAGATTGTGAAGATGGAGCAACCGAACATTGCTCATACGAAACGACTAAAAGCGAACGACCGCCGCACCCCAGGTGAAACCGCCGCCCATCGCCTCGAGAACGAGCAGGTCGCCGCGCTTGATCCGCCCGTCGCGCACCGCGGCATCGAGCGCCAGCGGCACCGAGGCGGCGGAGGTATTGGCGTGCTGGTCGACGGTGATGATCACCTTTTCCGGCGGCAGGCTCAGCTTGCGCGCAGTCGCTTCCAGGATCCGGGCATTCGCCTGATGCGGCACCAGCCAGTCGATATCGTCTGGCGTAAGCCCGGCGGCGGCGAGCGATTCCTCGAGCACATTGGCGAGATTGACGACCGCGTGGCGGAAGACTTCCTTGCCCTTCATCCGCAGCTTGCCGACCGTGCCGGTCGTGGAAGGACCGCCGTCGACATAAAGCAGCTGGTTGTGCCGCCCGTCGGCGTGAAGCCTCGTGGCAAGGACGCCGCGGCTGTCATCCTCCTGCGCCTCGAGCACGATCGCGCCGGCGCCGTCGCCGAACAGGACGCAGGTCCCGCGATCCTCCCAGTCGAGGATGCGGCTGAAGGTTTCCGATCCGATCACCAGCGCGCGGCGATGCACGCCGGCACGCAGCATCGAATCGGCGACCTGCAGCGCGTAGAGAAAGCCGGAACAGACAGCCGCGACGTCGAAGGCGACGCAATCGTCGATGCCCAGCATCGCCTGCACCTTCGTCGCCGAAGCGGGAAAGGTCTGGTCGGGCGTGGCGGTTGCCAGCACGATCAGATCGATATCCTGCGGGGTGATGCCGGCGGCGGCGATCGCGGCTTTCGCAGCGTCGGCGCCCAGCGTCGCGGTGGTTTCCTCCGGCGCGGCAATATGGCGAAAGCGAATGCCGGTGCGTTCGACGATCCATTCGTCGCTCGTATCGACGGTATCGGCGAGCTCGGCATTGGATACGCGGCGCGCCGGCAATGCCGACCCGGTACCCGTGATCACTGCGCGCACGCTACTTCCTCCGTCTCAGGCTGCCCGGGCTTCGAAATTGCCCAGGTCTTCGATGATGCGGCGGGTCAGGTCGTCGCGGACCATCTTGGCCGCCACGGCGATCGCATTCTGCACGCCCAGCTCATTGGCCCCGCCGTGGCTCTTCACCACCAGGCCGTTCAAGCCGAGAAACACGGCACCATTATGGTTGTTGGGATCGAGATGGTGGCGCAGCAGCTCGGTTGCCGGCTTGGAAATCAGGAATCCGATCTTCGATCGGGTCGAACTCTGAAAGGCGCGGCGCAGCAGATCCGCCACGAAGCGCGCGGTGCCTTCGGCGGTCTTGAGGGCGATGTTGCCCGAAAAGCCGTCGCAGACGATGACGTCGATATCACCGCGCGAGAGCCGGTCGCCTTCGATGAAGCCCTTGAAGTCGAGCGGCAGATGCGCCGCTCCGCGCAGCTGCGCGGCGGCGTCGCGCACCGTGTCGGTGCCCTTCAGCTCCTCGGTGCCGATGTTGAGCAACGCGACGCGCGGCTGCTCGAGATCGAGCGCCGTGCGGGCATAGGCGGCGCCCATCACCGCGAACTGAACGAGGTTGCGCGTATCGCACTCGGTATTGGCGCCGAGATCGAGCATCACGCAGTCGGTTTCGCCGAGCGTGGGCAGCAACGCGGCGAGCGCCGGGCGATCAATCCCCGGCATGGTACGCAGCGACAGCTTCGCCATCGACATCAACGCGCCGGTATTGCCCGAGGAAACCGCGGCACCCGCGCGCCCCTGCTTCACCAGGTCGATGGCGATTCCCATCGAGGTCGTCTTGGCGCGGCGCAGCGCCTGACTCGGCTTTTCGTCGCCGCCGACGACTTCGGGCGCATGGACGATTTCGGAGGCGGCGCTGAGATTGGGATGGTTTTCCAGTCCCTGACGAATCGCGGTTTCATCTCCGACCAGGAAAAATTCCATGCCCGGAAAGCGGCGTCGCGCATGCGCGACACCGGCAAGCATGACGGCAATGCCCTCATCGCCGCCCATCGCATCGACGGCGATTCGCGAGGCTTTCGTCATGCTGTCATCGCCCCCGTCCGCTCGACTCAATCGTCGATCGAGACGACTTCGCGACCGTTATAATGTCCGCAGGCCGAGCACAGATTGTGCGGGCGCTTCAGCTCGCCGCAATTGGGGCATTCCTGGAATGCCTCGGGCTTCAATGCGTCGTGCGACCGGCGCATGCCGCGCCGCGACGGCGTGGTCTTTCTCTTGGGAACTGCCATCTCGGCACCTTCTTGAAAACACGAAAATTCGGGGTCGCGATACGCCCTAATGAAGGGCCGGACAAGCACCGGTCGGCCCGGCGCCCGCCGGACCGGCATAAGGGCAGGTCACGAAGCGAGCCCGCGCGTATAGCGATTTTGCAGCGCGTTGCAACCCGCCGCACCGCGTGGCAGGCTCGGAAAAAGCCGGGGAGAGGAAGAAATGCAGGCCATCATTCTGCCGGCCACGCTGGCCACGGCCGCCGCCGCGGCGCTGTGCAATTTGTGGCTGGCGATGCGAATCGGCGCACTGCGCAACCGGGAGAAGGTGCTGATCGGCGATGGCGGGCACCCGCTGCTGATCGCGCGCATGCGCGCGCAGGCGAATTTCGTCGAATATACGCCGATTTTCCTGATCCTGATGGCGCTGGTCGAACTCGCCGGCGGAATGACGCTCGCACTCTGGATCATCGGCGCGCTCTATATCGTCGCGCGTATCCTGCACGGCCTTGGCCTCGACAAGCCGACGATCAATGCGCTGCGCGGAATCGGCATAGGGGTGACGCTCCTCACCACGCTCATCCTGGCGGGCTGGGCGGTCAGTCTCGCCTGGGCGGCGATGCCCTGAGCTCAGCGGCCTGCCAGCACCGAATCGGCGACGAAGGGGTTGCTGGCGCGTTCATGCGCGAAATTGCTCACCGGGCCGTGGCCGGGCACGAACACCGTATCGTCGCCGAGCGGCCAGAGCTTGCCGGTGATCGCGTCGATCAGATCCTGGTGATTGCCCATCGGGAAATCGGTGCGCCCGATCGATCCCTGAAACAGCACATCGCCGACGATCGCGAATTGCGACGGCGCATGATGGAACACGACATGGCCCGGCGTGTGGCCGGGGCAGTGATAGACGTCGAGTGTCTGGTTCCCGACCGTGACCTGATCGCCGTCGACCAGCCAGCGATCCGGTTCGAACACCGTGCCGCGGACGCCGAAACGCGCTCCGTCCTCATCGAGTCGCGCGATCCAGAACCGGTCGGCTTCGTGTGGCCCTTCGATCGGCACACCCAGTTCCTTCGCGAATTCGCCCGCCGCCCCGCAATGATCGATATGCCCATGCGTCACGAGGATCTTCTCGATCGTCACGCCGGGCTGTTTCGCGGCGGCGCGCAGCTTGTCGAGATCGCCGCCGGGATCGACGAAGGCGCCCCGCATCGTTTCGGTGCACCAGAGCAGCGAGCAATTCTGCTGGAGCGGCGTAACGGGAACGATCGCGGCGCGGAGCGGTGGATTGGACATGCGCCCGAGATAGGCGGTGCAGCCGGACGCGACAACATCGCATACCCCCACACGGGCTTGCCCCGGGCATCGGGCGGCTGCATGCGCGCATGGCGATGACTCTGCCCGATCCGCCTTTCGTGCTGCTCGACGACGCCCGACCGGGCGGCGCCGGCACGCGGCTGTATCACGAGCTTCGCTCGGTGATCCGCGCCGATACGCCCGGCGAAGTCGCCGGAGCGCTGCAAGGTCTTGCCAGCCTTCAGGACAGCGGCGAGCAGCTCGCCGGATATATCGCCTATGAAGCCGCGTCGGGGATCGAAGCGCATGCAAGAACGCATCGCGGCGGCGCCCCACTGCTCTGGTTCGGACGATTCGACCGCCGCGACTTCGTCGATCCCGACATGCTGCTGCCCGATCCTGCGGGCGCCTGGGCGGGCGCGCCCGAACCGCGCATCGATCGCCAAAGCTATGGCGAACGCTTCGCACGCGTCGCCGAATATATCCGCGCGGGTGACATTTATCAGGCCAATCTGAGCTTTCGCGCCGAATTGCCCTTCGTCGGGCATCCGGCCGCGCTCTATGCACTACTTCGCGCGCGTGCGGGCGCGGGCTATGGCGCCCTGATCGCGACCGGGGAGCGCTGGTTCCTTTCGCTTTCCCCCGAATTGTTCGTCGCGACCGGCGAGAGCGGCTATGTCACGCGTCCGATGAAGGGCACCGCACCACGCGGCGCCACCCCGGGAGAGGACGACGCCATAGCGGCAGCGCTTGCCGCCGACCCCAAGCAGCGTGCGGAAAACCTGATGATTGTCGACCTGATGCGCAACGATCTGTCGCGTGTCGCGGCACCGGGCAGCGTCCGGGTGCCGCAATTGTTTCACGTGGAGCGCTATCCGACGGTCCACCAGATGGTCTCCACCGTCACCGCCAGGCCCGCGAAGGGGAACGGTATCGTCGAGGCGCTGGCGGCGCTGTTTCCGTGCGGATCGATCACCGGCGCGCCCAAATTGCGCGCGATGGAAGTGATCGCCGAGACCGAAAGCGATGCGCGCGGCATCTATACCGGCACGATCGGGGCGATCGACAGCGACGGCAGCGCGGTGTTCAATGTCGCGATCCGCACGCTCACGATAGAGAATGGCGCAAATCGCGCCGTACTTGGGTTAGGGTCGGGGCTGGTCGCCGATTCGTCGGTGGACGCGGAATGGGAGGAATGCCTTGCCAAGGGTGCATTCGTGACGGCGGGGGAAACCAGCTTCGATCTGATCGAAACGATGGCGTTCGATCCGATCGCCGGGATTCCGCTGCTCGAACGCCATCTGGCGCGGATGAAGGCAAGCGCGCTCGAGCTCGGCTTTTCCTTCGATCGCCACACCACGCGCAATGAACTGCAGGCAGCGACCTTTCGCCTGCGCGCGCCTTCGCGTATCCGGCTGGTGCTGGCGCGATCGGGGGCGATTGCGATCGGCATCGCCCCGATGCCCGCCCGGCCCGAAGGCACCGTGCGCACGGCGTTCGCGGCGCTGCCGGTTGCGCGAGACGACTTTCGCCTGCGCCACAAGACCACCCGGCGGGGCTTTTACGATGCCGCGCGCAGACCGGGCATCTTCGAAACGCTGTTCACCGACGCCGATGGCTGGCTGACCGAGGGGAGCATCACTTCGATCTTCGTCGAGCGCGGCGGGCGGCTGATCACGCCGCCTTTGTCGCGCGGACTGCTGCCGGGCGTATTGCGCGACGAGCTGATCGACACGGGCCGCGCGGTCGAGGGCGATCTGCGCCCTGCAGACCTTTCGGGCGGATTTTATATCGGAAATGCGTTGCGTGGATTGATTCCCGCGCTTCCGGTTGCCGATACGATCGCCACTCCGCTATAGCGCGCGCGCTCTTTACAGCCGAAGGCTTCCGACATGCAGACTTCCGCCGCGCTTGGCCGCATCCAGCCCTCCGCCACGCTCGCGATGACGAGCCGCGTTCTCGACCTCAAGCGTCAGGGAATCGACGTCATCGGCCTGGGCGCCGGCGAGCCCGATTTCGACACGCCCGATTTCGTCAAGGACGCCGCAATCGAAGCGATCCGCGCCGGCAAGACCAAATACACCAATGTCGACGGGACTGCCGAGCTCAAGGAAGCGATCGTCGCCAAGTTCAGACGCGACAATGAACTGAGCTACGAAGCCAGTCAGATCAGCGTCAATGTCGGCGGCAAGCACACGCTGTTCAACGCGATGGTCGCCACCATTGATCCGGGCGACGAAGTGATCGTGCCCGCGCCCTATTGGGTCAGCTATCCCGATGTCGTCCAGTTCGCGGGTGGCACGCCCGTTTTCGTCGCGGCCGGGCCGGAACAGAATTACAAGCTCAGCCCCGAACAGCTGGAAGCCGCTATCACGCCGAAGACCAAGTGGCTGATCCTCAATTCGCCGTCGAACCCGACCGGCGCCGCCTATAGCTGGGCCGAGCTGCGCGCGCTCGGCGCGGTGCTTGAACGCCATCCGCATGTCTGGATCTTCGCCGACGACATGTATGAACACATCACCTATGGCGACTTCAAATTCTACACGATCGCTCAGGCCTGCCCGAATCTGCTCGAGCGCACGCTGACGGTGAACGGCTGTTCGAAGGCCTATGCCATGACCGGCTGGCGCATCGGCTTTGCCGGCGGCGCGCAGTGGCTGATCAAGGCGATGGCGAAGCTTCAGTCGCAATCGACCTCGAACCCCTGTTCGATCGCACAGGCAGCGGCGACGGCGGCACTTTCGGGCGATCAGAGCTTCCTGAAGGAGCGCGCTGCTGCTTTCCAGAAGCGCCGCGACCTGGTGGTCGGCATGCTCAACGAGATTGAGGGCATGACCTGTCCGACGCCTGAAGGCGCCTTTTACGTCTATCCCGAATTCGCCGGGCTGATCGGCAAGACGACGCCAAAGGGCCAGACGATCGAGACCGACGAGGCGATGATCGGCTATTTCCTCGACGAGGCGCGCGTCGCGGCAGTGCACGGCGCGGCGTTCGGCCTCTCGCCGGCGATGCGGATCAGCTATGCCACGTCGGACGATGTGCTGCGCGAGGCATGCTCGCGGATTCAGGATGCCTGCGCCGCGTTGAAGTAACAGGCGATCGCTCCCGATGGACCGGGGCCGCAATCTTCGGGTTGCGGCATGCGAATTCCCTCCCGATCTTGTAGCGGTCGGAAGGAGCGACAATGCTGAAGACCAGCCTGCTCGCGGCGGCCGGTGCCGCCGCGCTTTACCTGACCACGAGCGCCGCCGCGGCACCCGAGCGCGCGGTGCCGATTCCCGCGCCGCGAACCGATGTTCCCGCGAGCGGCGGAATGCAGATCGCCGTGCTGGCGGGCGGCTGTTTCTGGGGCATGGAGGCGGTGTTCGAACATGTGCGCGGTGTCCGCGACGTCGTCAGCGGCTATGCCGGGGGCACGCGCGCCAATGCCAATTATGGCGCCGTATCCTCGGAAACCACGCGCCATGCCGAGGCGATCCGTGTCACCTACGACCCGCGTCAGGTGAGCTATGGCACGCTGCTGCGCATCTATTTCTCGGTCGCGCACGATCCCACGCAACTGAATCGCCAGGGGCCCGATCACGGGCGAAGCTATCGTTCTGCGATCTTCCCGCAAAGCGCCCCGCAATGGCGTGTCGCGCGCGCCTATATCGATCAGCTCGACGCGGTAGAGGCGTTCGACCGGCCGATCGTGACACAACTTGAAAGCGGCAGCTTCTTTACCGCCGAAGCGCACCATCAGGATTTCTACCGGCGCAATCCCGATCACCCCTATATCGTCCGCTGGGACAAGCCGAAGGTCGCGGCATTCGAAACAGCCTATCCGCAGCTCGCGCGCTAGATCAGGGCAAGTTCGGACAAGGCCCCGAGCAATTTGGGCGGCAGGTCGGCGATGCCGTTTGCGCCGCCGCCAAGGTCCGCCGGCGCATCGGCATCCTCCAGATAGCGCCAGCCCTGATGCGCGCGCTTGGGCTGCGGCCTGACGTCGATCACCACCGGATCACAGTAGATCGCGGTCTTGCCGGTCGGCAATTCGCCGAAACCGGTGATCGGCGTGCGCGCAACGAGCTGGTGCCGCAAGATCCAAAACAGCGACCCGCCGACGACGTCCTCATGCCGTTTGGGCAGATAGCGCGTCGTCAGCCAGAATTCGCCCGGCCGGTAGCGCGACAGCGCCCGGCGCAGATCCTCGACACTGTCATGGCCGAACGCGACTTTGGTGAGATGAACCGGCACAGTCGCTGATTTGGGCGCAGCCGCCTCAGCCGACAAGGCCGCTCGCGACGGCAAGCCCCAGAAAGGCGAAGAACCCCATCGAATCGGTCACCATCGTGACAAAGACCGAGGATGCGACCGCAGGATCCTGCTTCAGCCGTTCCAGTCCGACCGGCACCAACACCCCCGCAAGCCCCGCGACGAACACGTTCACCACCATCGCCGACGCAATCACCACGCCGAGCGCGACATTTCCGAAGATCAGCGCGGCGCCGACACCGAGCAGCAACGCGATCGTCGCGCCGTTGAGCAACGCCACCGTTACTTCGCGCCGGATCGTCCGCATCGTGTTCGATTGCGTCAGCTGATTGGTGGCGAGCGCGCGCACGGCAATCGCCATCGTCTGCGTGCCGGCATTGCCGCCGATCGACGCGACGATCGGCATCAGGATCGCCAGCGCCACCATCTGCTGGATCGCGGTATCGAAAATCGCAATGATCCCGGAAGCGACCATTGCCGTGAACAGATTGGCGACCAGCCAGCGCACGCGCGCCTTGTAGCTGTCGCGAATCGGCTCGTTGATATCGCCGTCGCCGGCGCCCGAAAGCAGCAACGCGTCCTCGCCCGCTTCCTCGCTGATGATGTGGACCACGTCGTCAACCGTGATCATCCCGACCAGCCGCCCGCTGGCATCGATGACCGCCGCGGAGATCAGCGCATATTTTTGGAAGCGCAGCGCAACTTCCTCCTGGTCCATATCCACCGGGATCAGCGTCTGTTCGCGCTTCATCACGTCGGAAATGCTGACCACGCGCGGGGTACGCAAAATCCACGACAAATGGCAGGTGCCGACCGGATGATGCGCCGGGTCGACCACGAAGATTTCCCAGAAATCGGTGGTCAGGTCGTCCTGCGTGCGCAGATAGTCGATGACGTCGCCGACGGTCCAATATTCGGGTACCGCGATCAGCTCGCGCTGCATCAGGCGCCCGGCCGACTCCTCGGGATAGCTCAGCGCCTCTTCGATCGCGGCGCGGTCATCGGGGTCGAGCGCGCGCAACACCGCGCGCTGCTCTTCCTCGCCCAGATCCTCGATGATCGCGACCGCGTCGTCGGTGTCGAGTTCGGCGGCGATATCGGCAAGCTGGTGCGGCTCGAGCGCGGCGATCAGCTCGTCGCGCACCCAGTCGTTCATTTCCGAAAGCACGTCGCCGTCAATGAAGTCGGCGATCGCAGCGGCGAGCGCGGGGCGCAGCTCGGCCGGCGTCAGCTCGACCAGGTCGGCGATATCGGCCGGGTGCAGCGGCTCGACCTTGCTACGCGCTTCCTCGTCATCGCCCAGCTCGACCGCATCGAGCACCGAACGGACGAATTCGTGCTTCAGCCGATCGTCGTCGTCGAGTTCGCTTTCGGGTGCTTCGTCTTCCGGGGAAAGTTCGGTCTCGCTCATGATCGACCCTCCCTTGGAACGATGGCTACGGCCTTCCGCTCTAACGAGAGCAATCGGCAATGCCAATCGTCCGCGCCGCCCGGTAGCCCGATCTCCCGGTGTATTCGCATTTGCATGGCCGCGAAGGGATGTTAGGGGCGGCTGACATCTGTGTCAGGAGTATTGGTATGGCTGATCCGAAGCATATTGTGATGAAAGTCGACAGCGGGGAGGTCCGCATCAAATTGCGCCCCGATCTCGCGCCCAACCACGTTGCCCGCATCACGACGCTCGCGGATCGCGGTTTTTACGACAATGTCGTTTTTCATCGCGTGATCGACGGGTTCATGGCGCAGGGCGGCGACCCGAGCGGCACGGGCATGGGCGGCTCCGACGAACCGAATCTGAAGCAGGAATTCAGCCGCGAACCGCATGTGCGCGGCGTCTGCTCGATGGCGCGGACGATGGATCCCAACAGCGCCAACAGCCAGTTTTTCATCTGTCTTGACGACGCGACCTTCCTCGACGGGCAATATACCGTCTGGGGCGAAGTCGAAGCGGGCATGGAGCATATCGACGCGCTGCCCAAGGGCGAGCCGCCCGCCAATCCGGGCAAGATCGAATCAATGCGTACCGCCTGAGCGCGACAGCGAGAGCGGGGCCGCGGATCAAATGCGATCGGCGGCCCCGGTCGCGAAGTACCCAAGGCCCGGCTTTATCCCTCCACGGCCCCGAGCGTTGCAATCAACCAGTCGTGGAACATCCGCACCGGACGCTGTGTCAGCGCACGCGGACGGCAAACGAACCAATAGCTGTAGTTGCTCTCCACATCGAGATCGAAGAGGCGGATCAGCCGATCGTCGCGCGCCGCTTCGAAATGCGATTCGAGCATGAAGGCGACCCCTAGCCCCTGCGCGGCGGCCTCGAGCATCAGCGTTCCCGAATCAAAGTAATCGACTGCCGCCGGTTCGATCTCCGGCAGGCCCGCCGCCGAGCGCCACGCGTCGAAACTTTCCGCCATGTCGCGATGCACCAGCGCAGTGACGCCCGCGATATCGCGCGGTTCGCGAATCGCACGCGGCCCCTCAAGCATCGCCCGCGATCCGAGCGCGAACACGCGGTTGCGATCGAGCCGACGCGCATAGAGGTGTGAATCGACTTCGCGGGCGATCACGATCGCCGCATCGAGCGCATCGCCGAGTCGCGTGGTTCCGTGACCCGCCGTATCGACATCGAGATGCAGATCGGGATGACGCTGCTTGAGCTCGGGAAGACGCGGCAGCAATCGCTGCGTCGCGAAGAGCGGCGGCACGCCAAGCCGCAGGCGCAGAAGATCGCGTCCGCTGGTCATCGCTTCGACGGCATCGGTCATGGCATCGAGCGCCGGCGCGATAAGACCGAGCAGTCGTTCGCCCTCCGCGTTAAGCCGAAGCGCCTGGTGACGGCGTTCGAAAAGTGGCCTTCCGATAAAACGTTCGAGCGCCTGGACACGGCGACTCAGCGCCGGGGATGATAACGCTAACTCTTCGGCGGCTGCCTTGATGGAACCGAGTCGGGCCACCTGAACGAAAGCCTCGATTGCGGTAAGAGGGGGGAGTCGTCTCATGAAACCGTTTCTTGTGCACCGCACCATTGCGAGTTTGAGCAGGCTTCGCAGCGATTCCGCGAGGGCTTCCCTGATGCCGGCCTGCTAAAGATGTGAATTACGCGTGCACATTTTGCAACCGGGAAAAATGCTTTTCGCACTTGCACAATTTTTTGCGGCGGTGCACATAGAACCTGCCTTTCAGGCATCCTCTCCTAAACCTTTCACGGCCGGTCCTTCGGGATCGGCCTTTTTTTGTCCGGCCTCCGGCCCTCGTTTCTGTCGCGCAGCTTCCTATGTTGCCTGCTTCGGAGACGAAGCACGAGAGAGGTTATGGCCGACGAAGACGCCCCCACGCGCAAGCTGCAGGTTGCCAACAGCCGCCCGGAAGACAGCGGCCGGGGCCTTGCGCATCTGCCGCGCGCGCTGATGCACGCACTCCATATCGACGAAGGCGATGTCGTCGAAATCGTCGGCAAGCGCAGTACGCCGGCACGCGCCGTCTTTCCCTATCCCGAGGATGAAGGCTTAGAAATCCTCAGGATTGACGGGCTTCAGCGGGCCAATGCCGGTGTCGGCGCGGGGGATCAGGTGGAAGTTCGCAAGGCTGAATCGCGTCCTGCCAGCCGTGTCGTCTTCGCGCCCGCCCAGGCGAATCTGCGGCTGCAGGGATCTGCCCAGGCGCTCCAGCGCACCTTTATCGGCCGCCCCTTCTGTCAGGGCGACACCGTCGCCACCGTCGGTCAGCAGCGCGCGGCCATTCCGCCGACCGTCGCCCAGCATCTGCGCGCGCCCGCCTACGCGCTGCAGGAGGTTCGCCTGCGCGTAATTTCGACGACGCCGCGCGGCATCGTCCATATCGATCCCGAAACCGAGATCGAATTGCGCCCCGATTACGAGGAACCCGAGGAAAGTCGCCGCGCCGACGTCACCTATGACGATATCGGCGGGATGGCCGGGACGATCGATCAGCTGCGCGAAATGGTAGAGCTACCATTGCGCTATCCCGAATTGTTCCAGCGGCTCGGCGTCGATCCGCCCAAGGGCGTGCTGCTTCACGGCCCGCCCGGCACCGGCAAGACGCGGCTGGCGCGCGCTGTCGCCAATGAAAGCGACGCCAATTTTCTGCTGATCAACGGCCCGGAGATCATGGGCTCGGCCTATGGCGAATCGGAAAAGCGGCTGCGCGAAGTGTTCGAGGAAGCGAGCAAGTCGGCGCCGAGCATCGTCTTCATCGACGAAATCGATTCGATCGCGCCCAAGCGCGACCGCGTTTCGGGCGAAGCGGAAAAGCGCCTCGTGGCGCAGCTGCTGACGCTGATGGACGGGCTCGAATCGCGCGCCAATGTCGTGGTGATCGCCGCGACCAACCGTCCCGACGCCGTTGACGAGGCGCTGCGCCGGCCCGGCCGGTTCGATCGCGAGATCGTCGTCGGTGTGCCCGACGAGCGCGGCCGCCGCGAAATCCTCGGCATCCATACGCGGGGCATGCCGCTCGACGAGGATGTCGACCTGGGCGAGCTGGCACGCACCACCTATGGCTTTGTCGGCGCCGATATCGCCGCGCTGACGCGCGAGGCGGCAATTGATGCCGTCCGCCGCATCATGCCCAAGCTCAACCTCGCCGACGGGACGATTCCGTCCGAAGTACTTGAATCGCTTTCGGTGCAGCGCTCGGATTTCCTCGAAGCGCTCAAGCGCATCCAGCCTTCGGCGATGCGCGAGGTCATGGTGCAGGCGCCACAGGTCCGATGGGAAGATGTCGGCGGGCTCGATGCTGCGCAGATGCGCCTCAAGGAAGGCGTCGAACTGCCGCTCAAGGACCCCGGCGCATTTCGCCGGCTCGGCATCCGTCCGGCCAAGGGCTTTCTGCTCTATGGCCCACCGGGAACGGGCAAGACCCTGCTCGCCAAGGCAGTCGCACGCGAGGCCGAGGCGAATTTCATCGCCACCAAATCGAGCGACCTGCTCTCCAAATGGTATGGCGAAAGCGAACAGCAGATCGCCCGCCTGTTCGCACGTGCGCGTCAGGTGAGTCCCTGCGTCATCTTCATCGACGAGCTTGATTCGCTGGTTCCCGCGCGCGGCGGAGGGCTCGGCGAACCGCAGGCAACCGAGCGGGTCGTCAACACCATCCTCGCCGAGCTCGACGGGCTGGAGGAACTCCAGTCGGTAATCGTCATCGGCGCGACCAACCGGCCCAATCTGATCGATCCTGCGCTGCTGCGCCCGGGCCGGTTCGACGAGCTCATCTATGTCGGCGTACCCAACAGCGACGGTCGCCGTCGCATCCTCGCGATCCAGACCGACAAGATGCCGCTTGCCGACGATGTCGATCTCGATGCGCTCGCGGAGCGGACCGACCGCTATACCGGTGCCGATCTGGAGGATCTGGTCCGCCGCGCCGGTCTGATCGCGCTGCGTGCCTCGCTTGATGCAAACGTCGTGACAATGGCCAATTTCGAAGAGGCGCTCACCGATTCACGTGCTAGCGTCACGCCCGAAATGGAGCGCGAATATGAAGCGATGGCGTCGAAGCTGAAGCAGGAAGCGGTGTCGATGCAGCCGATCGGCTTCATTGCTCCCGGGATGCTTCAGCCTCGCGATGCGGACGGGAAAGATTAAACCAGCCATAGGCCAGCAACACCAGCAGCGCGGCTGCCGCCGCCAGATAGGGCAGCGGCCGCGCCAGCTGGTACATCAGGATGCCGATGGTCGGGCCGAGCACATAGGCGGCACCGTTGACCGACGTTACCTTGCCGGCGACCGATCCCTGCACTTCCGGGCCAACCGCGAGGGACGCGCCGGCGGTAAAACCCGGTCGGGCAAAGCCGAAGCCGAGCGAAGCGAGCGCGAATCCGGTCGCGATGCCGTACAGCGACGTCGCCAGCCCGGTAGCGACACATCCTGCGGCACCCAGCAGCGCGCCGAGCAAAACCATTGCCCGCGGCCGAAGATTGAAAATCGGAATCAGTCCCCATTGCGCCAGCAGCGCCGATCCCGCGCCGGTCATCAGCACCAGGCCGGTCGGCGGCAATGCTTCGAGCGGCGGCAGCCCGAGCCGGTCGATCACCAGAAAACCGATCGTCTGTCCGGCAATCGCCTGGGCATGACCGATCGCGAGTCCGGCGACGATCCAGCCGCGAATACGGGCGTCGAAATAGCCCACGGGCCCCACGCGCTCGGTCGTTGCCGCAGTAACGCTCGCGCCCGACAGCTGTCCGCCGATCGAGGGATAGCTGGTCGCCGCTCCGTGCCCGCGCCCCTCGCTTTCGGGCGCGAGCCAGCGCGCCACAGCGAGCCAGACAAGCAATCCGAAGCCGCTGAACAACAATGCCGGCCCCGCCAACCCGACGCGCGGACCGTCGCTCCACAGCGCGCCGAGCACGAGATAGGGCGCGATCGCCGGCCCCAATATCGTACCGAGCCCGAACGCCGAAGCGAGCAGCGAAAGCGCCCGGGTTCGCTCCTCGGACGGCGTTCGCAGCGCCACCAGTGCCTGTACCGCCGGCGGCGCCGCCGATCCGCCGCCGCCATAGACGATACGCCCCGCAGTGAATGCCAGAAAGGTGGCCACCGGCCCGATCCAGGCATTGATCCCGGCGATCAGCGCCATCCCGCACAGGAACAAGGATAGCGTGAAGGCCGCCAGCCCGAGCAGCACCATCGCCTTGCGCCCGCGCCGATCGGAACGATTGGCCCAGATCGGCGCCGCGATCACCCAGAGCAGCGCAGAGATCGAAAACACCGCGGCTACGGCACTATCGACCACGCCGAGCAGACGTCCGAGCGCGGGCAGCACCGACTGCAAGGCGGTGTTCCCCGACGCGATGGTTAGCATCACGAGGAAAAGCAGCATGAAGTCGCGGTCGGGCGGAGGTGCTTTCCGGGCAATCATCGCATTGACTTATCCTGCTTTTCGCCCGCGCCAAGGGATTTCGCCCTCCAGCCCTCCAAGGCACACATCCGAATCGTCGCGCATTCGATCGATGCGTAATTGACGCGGCGCCAAGAGAGTTTCACATCCGGTTGTCATGGAGCACATGAATCTCTCCGAAGCCGAATGGCGCAGGAAACTTTCGCCCGATCAGTTCCACGTGCTGCGCGAGGCAGGCACCGAAGCACCATTTTCCGGGCGATACGACAATAACAAGGCCGATGGCGTCTATCGCTGCGCCGGCTGCGCCAATCCCTTGTTCGACAGTGTCGATAAATTCGATTCGGGATCGGGCTGGCCGAGCTTCACGCAACCGGTCGTCGCTGCGAACGTGACCGAGCACCATGACGAAAGCCACGGCATGCGGCGCACCGAAGTGCGCTGTGCGCGTTGCGATGGCCATCTCGGCCACGTCTTTCCCGATGGCCCGCCGCCCACCGGGCTGCGCTACTGCATCAATTCGGTGTCGCTTGATTTTCGTTCACGCGGCGGCAACGATAAAGCTGCTACCGGAAACGCATCGGAAGCTTCCTAGGGCGGGCATGCATTGGGAAATGGGCGCAAGCGGCGCGTGAGCAGTTTTCAGAAGACCGCCGGTAATCTCTGGCACGGCTTTCTTGGCTGGCCGTGGAAACGCATCCTGTTGTGGACGCTGGGCGGGGGTGCCGCGCTGGCGCTGCTCGGCTTTATTGCGCTGCTGATCGCGGTCTATTCGACCAAATCCTCGCTCCCCAGCTTCGACGAACTCAAATCCTCGCCCAACGGGCAGATGATCCGCGTCCATGCCGCCGACGGCACCGTTCTGGTGTCGCTCGGACCCAGCTACGGCCAGTGGATATCCTATGATGACATTCCCGAAGTGATGCGCGACGCGATGGTCGCGGTGGAGGATCGCCGCTTCCGCTCGCATCCCGGGGTCGATCCGGTAGCGATCGCGCGCATCCTGCGCTTCGCGATGACGCGTGAGGAAGGGCAACGGCTCCAGGGCGGATCGACAATCACTCAGCAGGTGGCGCGCACCATCTTCCTGTCGAACAAGTACGACATGGGCCGCAAGATCCGCGAAATGATCCTGGCGCTCGCGATGGAGCGCAAGTTCAGCAAGGACCAGATTCTCGAGCTCTATCTGAACAAGGTCTATTTCGGTGGCGGCGCCTATGGCATCGATGCCGCCAGCCGCAAATTCTTCGGCCATCCGGGTACCGAATTGTCGCTTGCCGAATCGGCAGTGGTCGCGGGGCTGGTGAAAGCGCCCTCGCGCTATGCCCCCACCGCCGATGCACAGGCCGCGATCGACCGCGCGAGTACGGTGCTCAAGCTGATGGTCGAAACCGGCACGATCAGCGCGCAACAGGCCGCAGCGGCCGATCCCGACACAATCGAGATCGAACGCGATCCCAATCAGAACAGCGTACGCTATTTCACCGACTGGGCGCTGCCGCAGCTCGAAGTTCTGATCGACGAGACCGAAGCGCCGCTTGAGGTCTGGACGACGCTCGACGTCGGCATGCAGCGCGCCGCCGACGAGGCGATCCGCGTCAATGCGCCCAAGGGGGCGCAGGGGGCGCTGGTCGCGCTCGATCGCGACGGCGCGGTGCGGGCGCTGGTGGGCGGGCGCGACTATGTCTCGTCCATCTACAACCGCGCGACACAGGCCGAGCGCCAGCCGGGTTCGGCGTTCAAACTGTTCGTCTATCTTGCTGCGCTCGAAGCCGGCCATCGGCCCGACGACATCGTCGTCGACGAGCCGGTCGAGATCCGCGGCTGGAGCCCACGCAACAGTTCGGGCCGCTTCTCCGGGGAAATGACGCTGCGCGCGGCATTCGCCTATTCGGTGAACACCATCGCAGCGAAGCTGGGCCAGGAAGTCGGCTTCGGCACCGTCGCCGACATGGCCCGACGCTTCGGCATCACTACCAAGGTGAACACGCATCCCGCGATGGTGCTCGGCAGTTCGAACGTCCGGCTGATCGACATGACTCGCGCCTTCGCTTCGGTCAGCCAGCAGGGCGTGTCGGTAACGCCCTATGCGATCACACGCGTGACCGCGAACGGCGAGACGATCTACAGCCATCAGGTCGATCGCAGCCATGTGCTGGTCGCGCCCTATGTCGCGGCGGAAATGACCGACCTGCTGCAATCCGCCGTCGCCACCGGCACCGGCCGCGCGGCGCAGATCGGCCGACCCGTCGCGGGCAAGACCGGCACCACCACGTCGAACAAGGATGGCTGGTTCCTTGGCTTTTCCAGCGGGATCACGACCGGCGTGTGGATGGGCCGCGACGATGCCGGGCGCGTCCCGGGTCTGGCGGGCGGGCGGGCGCCGGCACAGGCATTCGCTTCGTTCATGCGCCGAGCGGTGGCGCGTCGTCCGGTCGAACAGTTCGATACCGAAGTCACGCTTCCCGAATGGCAGCTCGAGCCCGATGAACGCAGCTGGTATTACGGCCCCGACAATGGCGTCTTCGTCGACGAGGACGGCAATCCGATCGATCCGGGCGACCCTTATTATGACGAACGCGGAGGCGATCGTACTGGCGAAGAAGAGCTCGACCAGAGCTGGATCGACCGCATGATCGGCCGCGATCGCGAAGATCCGCAACCGACGCCAACGCCCGCTCCGCCACCGCCCCCGCGACAGCCCGCCGATCGCAATCCGCAACCGCGCTCGGAGGATGGGGCACCGCGCAACGGCATTCCGCCGGCAACGTCGATCCTGCCGCCGGGCTATCGCGCGCAACCCCAGCCGACGGCGACGCCCGCGGCACCCTGATTCAGGCGCCGCCTATCCAGTGCAGAGCGGCACCATTGGCACGCAGCCATTGCCGGGCAGGTGCGGGATCGGCGCCGTACAGCGCTTTCACCAGCCGGTGAAAGTCAGGCCCGTGGTTCATGTGGACGCGGTGCGCGACTTCATGCGCGACAGTGGCGCGGCGAACCGAATCCGGCGCGAGAATCAGCCGCCAGCTATAGCGAATCGTGCCGCGCGACGAACAGCTTCCCCAACGTGAACGCGGGTCCCCGACCGAGACCCGTTCGATCGCGACATTCGCACGTTCCGCAACTTCCAGCGTTTCTTCGCGCAACATCGACAACGCCTGTGCGCGCAACCAGCGCTCCACACGTCCCGCCAGCGTTTCTTCCGGGCCGCCGCAGACCAGCATATCGCCAGCGATCACCGGGGTACGCGACCGGGTTCGCGACCAGGCGATGGTGAGCATTTCACCGCGAAAGGGAAAGCGCGCGCCGGGACCCAACAGGATGCGTTCGGGTAGCCTTGCCCGTTGACGATCGATCCAGCCGCGCTGGCTTTCGGCCCAGGCGAGCCCGGCCTTGAGTGAGGCGCGTTTCGGCAAGGTAAGCCGTATCCGGCCCGTCGCGGGGTGTACGGCGAGCCGCATGTGGCGGGCGCGTGCGTTGCGCACAACGTCCAGCGATTCGATCACAGATCGCGATCCAGCAAATGATGCTCGAAATCACCTGCATCGTCTTCGGAAACCGTCCAGCCGCGAGTCGATTCGCCTGCCCGATGGACGGCCTCGCGGTCGCCGCAGACCAGATAGTGCCAGTCGGGAAGCGGCTTGCCCTCCGCGCGCAACCGATAGGCGCAGGTCCGCGGAAGCCAGGGCAGCGACCGCACCGATCCGGGCGTCAGCCGCACGCATTCGCTGACATAAGCGCGGCGATGGCGGTAGTCGCGACACTGCCCCCGATCGCCGTCAAGCAGGCGACAGGCGATGTTGGTCGCCACCACTTCGCCGCTATCCTCGTCCTCGAGCTTGTGCAGGCAGCATTTGCCGCAGCCGTCGCACAATGCTTCCCATTGTGCGCGGTCGAGCTTCTCAAGCGGAGTATCGCCTTCCCAGAACCGGTCGGTCACTGAACCCATTTCACCAGCGTTTCGGCAACCGCCTGCGGCGATTCGTCGGCCGGAACGAGCGCGATCGGCTGGTTTTCCGGGCCCATCAGATAGGTCGCGCGCGAATGGTTCATCAGGTAGTTCTCGTTGCCGGTTTCCTGTTTCTGATACCAGACAGCGTATTTTTCAGTGACATCGGCGATCTGTTCCGGCGTGCCGGTCAGCCCGACGATGCGGTCGTCAAAGGCCGTAACGAACTGGCTGACCGCCGCGACATCATCGCGTGCCGGATCGACGGTGATGAAGATCGGAACGATCCTGTCGCTAAGGCGCGGATGCTCCTTGTCGAGCAGCTTCAGTCCGGCCGCGATATTCTGCATGTCGAGCGGACACACATCCGGGCAATGCGTATAGCCAAAATAGATAATGCGGTATTTGCCCGCGAAGTCGCTTTCCTGCACCGTCTCGCCATCCTGGTTCTGCAGCGTGAACGATCCGCCGATCGAAGCACCGGCGAGCGGAGCATCGGCGCCGTTCCCGCAGGCAGAGAGGGAAGCGGTCAGCACCGCTGCGAAGAACAGGAAAAACAGGCGGTTCATGGCGCGGCCAGACATGATCTGATAGATTGCCCGATGCAAGGTCTCTCCGGGTTTTTTCAGGGAATCATTCACCGTCATGCTCCGCCGTTTTTCCGCCGCCATGCTCACCGCCGGCCTCTTCTTCGCAGCCCCGGCCGCAGCCCAGCAATTCAGCGACAGCTATGAGTTCCTGCATGCCGTGCGTCAGGCCGACGGCGCCACCGTCACGGACATGCTGACCCGGCCGGGGCCCTCGATCGTCAACACGCGCGACGCGACCAGCGGTGACGGCGCGCTTCACATCGTCGTCAAACGATCGGACCGGACCTATCTCACATTCCTTTTGCAGAACGATGCCAATCCCGATCTGCGCGACCGCGACGGCAACACGCCGTTGATGCTGGCGACCAGCCAGAACTGGATCGACGGCGTCCGGGTGCTGGTCAACTATCAGGCAGACGTCGATCTTGCGAATAATCGCGGCGAAACGCCGCTGATCCGCGCGGTGCAACTGCGCAATGTCCAGATGGTCCGCGAGTTGCTCGAGGCCGGTGCCGACCCGGACAAGGCGGACCTGCTCGCGGGCATGTCGGCACGCGATTATGCCCAGCGCGATTCGCGCTCGCCCACGATCCAGCGGATGCTGGACGAGGCACCGAAAAAGGAAACCAGCGGCATTTCGGGGCCCTCGCTTCGCTGAACGCCGCGCCTCAGCGCATATCGATGTCGGCGTCCGGGTCGGCGAGCTTGATCAGCCGGCGCGCGGCGCGGCGGGCGAAGGCCAGCGTGGTGCGTCGCCGCGCGGCGCTGCTCACAGTGCTTTCGCTCGCTTCGCGCAGGATTGCTCCGTCATAGCGATCGGCGACAATCAGCCCGGCGCGATCGGGCTGGAATTCGGGGCGCGCAAACGGCGCAAGGTCGAATCCCTGCGGCACGGCCCAGTAGAATCGGTCGCAATGGTCGAGATATTCGGTCCATTTGCCGTCGCCGAGCAGATCGGCGCGCGAGACCTTGATCTCGACGATGACCAGCTTTCCGCGGCCATCCATCGCCATCAGGTCGACACGCCGCCCTCCTTCGAGCGGGACTTCGCCGAGCGCGACCAGATCGTGCCGCAGGAACAATCGGCACACGCCGCGCACGACATCTGCCGCCGTCGGGCTCGCCGGGTCCGAATGCAAAACAGCGGGGGATGAGTCCGACATCCCCCGCTGCCTAGAACATTTCACGAACGCGGGAAAGGCCCGCGCCGATTTCAACGATAGAAGATGTGATTGCCGATCGTCGCCACGCGCGGCCGACCCCAGTTGGGCGACACATAGTTGGCGTGGAAGAACAGCGCGCGCGGCACCGGGCTTTCCCAGAGATTATTCTGGGCAACCTGTGCGACGGCAAGCGCCTTGCGCCAGGCGGCATCGTTCGGCGGAGTGGGCAAACGGCCACCGCGTACGAAGGAGAACTGGCGGCGCTGCGTGAGCACGGCGCAGGTCGAGGACGGGTAGCGGCTCGATTCGGCGCGATTGTAGATCACGTTCGCAACGGCAAGCTGGCCGGCAAGCGGCTCGCCCTTCGATTCATAGTAGACGCCGATGGCGACGCAGCGCGTTTCGCGATCGATCGTGCCGCTCACGCTCTGGGCGGCCACGGCATCGGACAGCGAGGCGAAATCGAAGTCTTCCGAGGCTTCTTCTTCGACAATCGGTTGCACCACGGCTTCCGATTCGGCGAATTCCACCACCTCGGCATCGGCCGACCCCTGCGCCAGCAGCGCTTCGCGCAGCGCCGGCAGCTTTTCCGCGATCTCCGCCGGAACCGTTTCCGGCTCGGGATCGTTCAGAATGGGATTGCGAATCTCAAATGCGAGACCCGGAGTGGTGCCGGCTGCAATTGCACCAGCACAAAAAGTCACAGCCGCGATCATCGCGGCGCGAAAACGAAAGCTCATTTTTCATCGCATATATGCGGTTGGTGCGCGGTCAGGCTCTCAAACAACCACTTGGCCTGCCGGGCGTGCCCCCCGACTGCGTTTCCGGCAAGCCCTCTGCTCCCGGTCCAACGCTCAAATAACGTTGCGCGCCTATCGTTTCGGTAGGAATTAAAGTCAATCAAAAAGCAGTACGTCGGCGGCGAAACGTTCCGCTTGTGCGATATCCAGTTCTAATACCCACAAATCGGGATCTAACCGGCATCTCTTTGCCCAATAATCCCGGATTTCTGCGGGTCCGGTACAATCCTTAGGTCCGGTTCGCGCCAGTTCGAAACGCCCTGTCGGACCCGGAACCCGCTCTAGGAATCGCGGATCGTCCCCGCGATCCATCGCCAGGATGAGGATCGCGCCGGATGTATCGTCGCCATGCGCCAGCACCGCGGCATGGCCGCCTTCGGCGAAAACCTTCCGAATCAGCGCATTCACCAGCAGCCGGCTCGCCAGGCGCACCATCAGTCGCGTGACCGATATCCGCGCAGCGTGGCAAGCGGGATCTTCGAGCGCATGAAGGTGCCGGTGCCGCGCGCCGCTTCTTCGCCATTGGCATCGATCAGTCGCGATTCGGCCACGAACACGCGGCGCTGCCCGCTGACCCAGCGGCCTTCGGCGACTACCGGCCCCTGCGCGAGCGGCTTGGTGAGCAGGATGTTGAATGCCGTGGTCAGCAGAAACCGGTCGGTTACCAGGCTGTTCGCGGCATAGAAGGCCGCATCGTCGAGCATCTTGAAATAGCTGGTGCCATGCGCGGCGCCGGCTGCATGAAAGAAGCGTTCGTCGATGGTGAAGCGAATCCGCGCGATACCGCTTTCGGGAATCTCCAGCGTCGAATCGAACAGCTGGTTGATCGGCGCGGCATCATAGAGTGCTTCGAGGGCGCGGAAATGCGCCTCCGCCCCGGTCGGGCGCGGCGGTTCAGGCGGCGTCACGCGTTTCCAGCCCGGCGAGCAGCGCGAACAGGGCATCGTTCGAACCGGCACCGCGCAGTTTGTCGGCGAATTCCTGGTCGCGCATCGCGCGGGAAACCTTGGCCAGCGCCTTGAGATGCGCGGCACCGGAATTGGCCGGCGAAACCAGCGCAAAGATCAGATCGACGGGCATATCGTCCACGGCGTTGAAATCGACCGGACGATCGAGCCTGAGAAAAAGCCCGACCGAATGGCGAAGTCCCTCGATCTTGCAGTGGGGAATGGCGATTCCATTGCCGAACCCGGTGGAACCGAGCTTTTCGCGCGCAAGCATCCGTTCGGCGACGAGATCGCCGTCGAATCCATAGGCCTGCGCCGTAAGTGCCCCGAGCTTCTGGAGCAGCGCCTTGCGACTGGCGGCGTGTGCGCCACAGCGCACCGCCTCCGGCGTCAGCAGATCATTGAAGTCCGTCATGCTAGTCCACGAATGTCTCTGTCGGCGGTTGTATTGCGCCAAACAGGGCGCAATCGGCTCAAACGCGATTGGGCTCAACCCAGCCGATGGTGCCGTCGCCCCGGCGATAGACCATATTATAGGATCCGGTACCGGTATTGCGGAACAGCAATGCATTGGTGTTGCGCAGATCGAGCATCATCACCGCGTCGGATACCGTGGCATCGGGAACGTCGACACGCGTTTCCGCGATGACCGGCGGCGAATCGCTTGCCTCTTCCTGCTCGGCGTCGGCGAACACCGTGTAGCCGGCGCTGTCGAGCGCGCCATTTTCCATTGCCGCGATTTTCGCGCCGTTGTTGCGATCCTTCAACCGGCGCATATAGCGGCGAAGCTGCTTCTCGATCTTTTCGGCGGTACGATCGAAGGCGGCATGGGCGTCCATTCCGTCGGCATGTCCCTTGAGCACCAGCCCCTGCATGACATGCGCAACGATATCGCAGGTAAAGCCGTTGTCGTGCGGCCCCTTGCCAAAGGTCACCTGCGCGGAAATCGCGCGCGAGAAATATTTGTCGGCAATACCCTGGAGTCGGTCCTGCACATGCGTCTTCAACGCATCGCCCGTATCGACCTGATGTCCCGAAACCCGGATATCCATTTCACTCTCCTACGCGATTGTGGCGTGGAACTAGGCACGCCCCAAGGGGCCGTCAACTGGGAGCTTTCCCCCATAACGGCTCGGATATTTTTTCGAGAAATGACACATGGCGGGCCAGTTCTTCCTCGCTCGCCGCGAAATGGCGCATCGGCCGGGTCTGGCCGCGGGCCGGTGCTTGCAGGGGTGCATCGCGGGCCGGCTCCGCATCCACCGCCAGACCAAGCGTGATCTGTCGTCCGCCGGTCAGCTCGATATAGACCTGCGCGAGCAGCTGGGCATCGAGCAGCGCGCCGTGCAACGTGCGCTGACTGAGATCGATACCGTAACGCGTGCAGAGCGCATCGAGCGTATGCTTCGCCCCGGGATGCTTGACGCGTGCGATCGACAGCGTGTCGACCATCCGGTCCCCATGCACATGCGGCTTCCCGCAAATCCCCAGTTCGCCGTTGAGAAAGCCGAAATCGAACCCGGCATTGTGCGCGACCAGCGGCGAATCGCCGATGAAATCAAGCAATTCCTCGCAACGTTCGTGGAAACAGGGCTTATCCGAAAGAAAGGTTTCGCTCAGCCCGTGCACATTGAACGCCTCGACCGGCATCGCGCGCTGGGGATTGAAATAGCCGTGAAAACTGGCGCCGGTCGGCACGCGATTGACCAGTTCTACACAGCCGATTTCGACCATCCGGTCGCCGCCCGAAAAGCTCAGGCCGGTGGTCTCGGTATCGAAGACAATCTCACGCATGGCCCGATTATCCTCCTGCGGTGCCGACTAGGCAAGCGATCACGGCGCGGACGGCATCGCGTGTCTCGTCATGCGATCCTCCGGTCGGAATCACATAATCCGCGCGAGCGCGTTTTTCAGCATCGGGCATCTGCTTGGCGCGAATTGCTTCGAAGCGCGTTTCGGTCATGCCCGGCCGGGCGAGTACGCGGGCGCGCTGCACCTCCGCCGGAGCCGAAACGACCGCGATCTTGTCGACATGGTCGACGCCGCCGGTTTCGAAGAGCAGCGGAACATCGAGCAGGACAAGCGGCTTTTCGGCATTTTGCTCGAGGAACCGCCTGCGCTCCCGGCCCACCGCCGGATGCACGATCGCCTCGAGCCGCTTCAGCGCATCCGGGTCGCCGAACACGGCTTCGCCCAGCATAGTGCGATCAACTCCGAGCTCGGTGGTCGTGTCCGGGAATTCCGCTTCGATCTCGGCAACCAGCCGGCCGCCCGGGCCCTGAAGATGATGTACCACGGCATCGGCATCGAATACCGGCACGCCTTCCTCGGCAAACATCGCGGCAACGGTCGATTTGCCCATGCCGATCGATCCGGTGAGCCCAAGTGTGATCATGCCGTCAGCAATGCGCGCAGTTCGGCGTCGCGGTCGCGCGGCGGCTCGGCACCGAAAAACAGGGCAAAGGCGGCCGCGGCCTGGCCGATCAGCATCTCGAGCCCGTCAACGGTCGCCAGATCGCGCGCCCGCGCCTGAGCGAGCAGCGGGGTTTCGAGCGGGGCATATACAATGTCGTAAACCACGGCATCGTCGGGCAACACGCCAAGATCGATATCCAGCGGCGGCTGCCCCTGCATGCCTAGCGGACTGGCATTCACCAACAAATCGGCTGGCGGCAGCGGCGCGTCATGTGGCACGGCATCGCCTTTCAGCCCGAAACTGCCCAGCAGCGCGCCTGCTTTCAGGACATTGCGGTTGCGGATCGTTACCCGTTCGAACCCCATCCGGGCGAGCGCGAACAATACCGCACGCGAAGCACCTCCCGCCCCGATCACCACGGCATGCGCACCGTTCCAGTCAGAGCCGGAAAGCGGCGCATAAAATCCGGCGGCATCGGTATTGGTGCCGACGAGCACGCCGTCCTCGTCACGGAATACCGTGTTGATCGCACCGATGCTCGCGCGCACGTCGCCACGGTCCTCGACATGATCGAGCGCGGCCTGTTTGTGCGGAATGGTGATGTTGCAGCCGCGCCATTCGGGCCGGTCGCGCCGTTCGACGAAATAGTCGCCAAGCCCTTCTGCCGCGACTCGACAGGCTTCATAACGCCCGGAAATACCCAGCGCATCCAGCCAGAACCGATGAATCAGCGGCGACTTGCTGTGCGCAATAGGGTCGCCGATCACTTCGGCGAGCGGAGCTGTCATGTCGCAATCACCTTACGTACGCGCAAAAAGTCGAGCAGCGGCAATAGCGGCATGCCCAATATGGTGAAATGGCTTCCGTCGATGCGCGAGAATAGCTGCGCACCGACTGCTTCGAGCCGATAGCCGCCAACGCACCACTGGATTTCGGGCCATTCGGCGTCGAGATAGGCAGCGATGAAGTCCTCGCCCAGCGTACGGACATGCAGGCGTGCCCGATCGACATGGCGCCAGATCGGTCGCCCGCCTTCCGAAATCACTGCGGCACTGAACAGATCATGGTGACGGCCGGACATGGCACGCAGCTGATCGGCGGCATGATCGCGCGATTTCGGCTTTTCGAGCAACGTGCCGTCCTCCAGCGCGACGACCGAATCGCAGCCGAGCACCAGCGCGGTCGGTGCCAGTCGCGACACCTTGCACGCCTTCAATTCGGCGAGCGCATCGGCAAGGTCGCGCGGCGCGATCCCATCGGCGACGAGCGATTCCGTTGCCGATTCCTCGTCGACCTGCGCCACCACTGCTTCATGCGGCACCCCGGCAGCATCGAGCATCGCCCGGCGCGACGCGCTTTGCGAAGCGAGAACCAGAGTCATTTGTCGCGCTTTGCGAGATTGCGTTCGTTGACCAGCGTGATGATCGCAGCGGCGGTTTCCTCGATCGAGCGTCGCGTCACATCGATCACCGGCCATTCCCGGTCCCCAAACATCCGGCGCGCGAACGAAACTTCGCGCGCGACTGCATCGTGATCGACATAGTCGGTTTCGGGATGCTGGTTGAGCGACAACAGCCGGTTGCGCCGAATCTGCACCAGGCGATCGGCGCTGGTGGTAAGTCCGACAATCAACGGATTCTTCAACGAAAACAGCGTGTCGGTCGGCGGTGATTCGACGACGATCGGCACATTTGCGGTCTTGTACCCGCGATTGGCGAGATAGATGGACGTCGGCGTTTTCGATGAGCGCGACACGCCGACCAGAACGATATCGGCTTCTTCCCATTCCTCTTCGCCCACACCGTCATCATGCGCGATGGTGAACTGGATCGCGTCGACTCTCTGGAAATAGGCGGCATCGAGCGTGTGCTGGCGTCCCGGACGCGCCTTGGCTTCCTGGCCCAGCAGGTTGGAAAGCGCATGATTGACGGCGTCGAGCGGCGCGACGGCCGGCAAGCCCATTGCCCGGCACCGGCTTTCAAGCGTGCGACGGATATCGCGATCGACCAGCGTGAACAGCACCAAGCCGGGATTTTGCGAGATTTCCTGAAGAATGCGCTCGAGATGGGTTTCAGACCGGACCATCGGCCAGAAATGGCGCATGGTTTCGACATCGTCATACTGCGCAAGCGCGGCCTTGGCGATGTTCTCGAGCGTCTCGCCGGTCGAATCCGACAGGAGATGGAGGTGGAGCTGCATCAGCGGCAGGACGAGATTGTGGAAAACATGGGGACATTCGCTAGCGCAATGCCGGCACGCGGCCAAGCTTACCGGACCGGCCCGATTCGCTCCCAATTCATCCACATCGCCGTCCCCATCGGCGATTCTTATCCACGGCCTGTGAACAACGTGTACGAACGGATGCGAATCCGGGCGGCATCGACACCTAGTTGGGAGTCAAGCTGTTGGCATAAGCGGGCACAGCGCATAAGCCCCGGCATCCACGCGCCAACAGACTCCAACAATCCCTAGAATCTTTAATTAGTTTTGATTGGAAGGAAGCCTTCGAAACGATGACGGACGCCAAACCCCTGCTCGCGACGCTGAAGGGCGAACGTCAGGCCGTTCCGCCGGCATGGTTCATGCGTCAGGCCGGACGCTACCTTCCCGAGTATCGCCAGTTGCGTGCCGAAAAGGGCGGTTTCCTCGATCTGGTGAAGGACAGCGATGCGGCCGCCGAAGTAACGCTGCAGCCCATTCGCCGCTTCGGATTCGATGGCGCCATCCTGTTTTCCGATATCCTGGTCATTCCGATGGCGCTCGGGCAGGAGCTGTGGTTCGAAGCAGGCGAAGGACCCCGACTGGCTCCCAAGATGGTGACTTCGGAGATCATCGAGGGCTTGCAGTACGATCCCGCGGTCCTGGAGCCGATCTACGGAACGATCCGCCGCGTGAAGGCGGCGTTGGACCCCCGAGTCACCTTTCTGGGCTTCGCGGGCAGTCCCTGGACGATCGCGACGTACATGATCGCCGGTCAGGGAAGCCGCGAACAAGCCGAGGCGCGCCGGCTCGCCTATACCGACCCCGCACTGATGACCGTGCTGATCGACCGGATCGTCGATTCGACTGTCGATTATCTCCTCGCCCAGATCGAGGCGGGCGTAGAAGCAGTGCAGCTGTTCGACAGCTGGGCGGGCAGTCTCTCGCCGGCGCAGTTCGAACGCTGGGTTATCGCGCCGACGGCGCGCATCGTTGCCGCGCTGCGAGAAAAGACACCCCAGGTACCGATCATCGGCTTCCCCAAGGGGGCCGGCGGAAAGCTTGCCGCCTATGCCGCGCAGACGGGTGTCGACGCGATCGGGCTCGACGAGACCGTCGATCCGTCATGGGCGGATGCCAATCTGCCGCGCGACTTGCCGGTACAGGGCAATCTCGATCCGCTGGTGCTGATCGCCGGCGGCGATGCCTTGCTCACGGCGATCGACACGATCAAGACGGCCTTTGCGGGTCGACCGCACGTCTTCAACCTGGGGCATGGGATCCAGAAGGACACACCCATCGAGCGGGTTGAAGCGGCGCTGGCACGAATCAGAGGAGACGCGGCATGACGGGATTTCTGGGCGGTGCCTATCTTTGGGTGAAGGCACTCCACATTATCTTCGTCATCTTCTGGATGGCGGGTCTGTTCCTGCTGCCGCGGTATCTGATCCATCACCAGGACGCGCTCGCCCGGCCCGATGAAGCCGCACAGTGGGTCGATCGCGAAAAGAAGCTTCGCGGGATCATTCTCACACCGTCGCTGATCATTGTCTGGTTGTCGGGACTTGCCATCGCGCTCTCCGGCGGTTGGTTCACCGGTCAGGGCTGGTTGCATGCCAAGCTGTTGCTGGTGGTGTTGCTCAGCGGTTTTCACGGCTGGGCAGTGGCCTATTCCAAGAAGCTCGCGGCCGGGAAATCCTCGCTTGCTTCACGACAGTTGCGAATGCTCAACGAGGTTCCTGGTGTTGCGGTTGTCCTGATCGTTATTCTGGCGGTGGTTCGCCCCTTTTGAGGCGGCTCCGGTACGGCTGCGGGATGCTCGGCCAGGGGTTCGGCGACGGCGGAAATCATTGCTTCCCGCTGTCGTGCAAGCTTGACTTGAAGCAAGCCCGCTCCTAGGTCTCGAACCGTCGCCTGCCTGTGGTGGGCACGTCCTTCCTACAGCTTCGTTTCGTGCGCATTCCGCCTTTTTCGCCGATCGACGCTCGTTACCCCTACCTGTTCAGCGCAGCTTTTCGGATTTTCCATGCACCTCAAGGACCTTAAGAAGAAACCCCCCGCCGAACTCGTCGAAATGGCCGAATCGCTTGGCGTGGAGGGTGCTTCCACCCTGCGAAAGCAGGATCTGCTTTTCGCGATTCTGAAGGCGCAGGCCGAAAACGGCGTGCAGATCATGGGCGAAGGCACGATAGAAGTGCTGCCCGACGGGTTCGGGTTCCTGCGTTCGCCGGAAGCCAATTATCTCGCGGGTCCGGACGACATCTATGTTTCGCCCAACCAGGTCCGTAAATTCGGATTGCGTACAGGTGACACGGTAGAAGGCGAAATTCGCGCCCCCAAGGACGGCGAGCGCTATTTTGCACTGACACGGCTTGGTTCGATCAATTTCGATGATCCCGAAGCGGTGCGCCATCGCGTCAATTTCGACAATCTGACGCCGCTCTATCCCGATTCAAAGCTGACGCTCGACCAGCTCGATCCGACTATCAAGGACAAGTCGGCACGGGTGATCGACATCGTGGCGCCGCAGGGCAAGGGCCAGCGTGCGCTGATCGTCGCGCCGCCGCGCGTCGGCAAGACGGTGCTGCTGCAGAACATAGCCAAGGCCATCACCGACAATCACCCCGAGGTTTTCCTGATCGTGCTGCTGATCGACGAGCGGCCCGAGGAAGTCACCGACATGCAGCGCAGCGTGAACGGCGAGGTGATCAGCTCGACCTTCGACGAACCCGCGCAGCGTCACGTGCAGGTCTCCGAAATGGTGATCGAAAAGGCAAAGCGCCTGGTCGAGCACAAGAAGGATGTCGTGATCCTGCTCGATTCGATCACGCGTCTCGGCCGCGCCTACAACACGGTGGTGCCGAGCTCGGGCAAGGTGCTGACCGGCGGTGTCGACGCCAATGCGCTGCAGCGGCCCAAGCGCTTCTTCGGTGCGGCGCGCAACATTGAGGAAGGCGGTTCGCTGTCGATCATCGCGACCGCGCTGATCGATACCGGCAGCCGCATGGACGAAGTCATCTTCGAAGAGTTCAAGGGCACCGGTAACTCGGAAATCGTCCTCGACCGCAAGGTGGCGGACAAGCGCATCTTCCCGGCGCTCGACGTCGGCAAGTCGGGCACCCGCAAGGAAGAACTGCTGGTCGACAAGGGTACGCTTTCGAAGATGTGGGTGCTGCGCCGCATCCTGATGCAGATGGGCACGGTCGACGCGATGGAATTCCTGCTCGACAAGATGAAGGATTCGAAGACCAATGAGGACTTCTTCGATTCGATGAATCAGTAAGCACGACAAAGGGTTTTGATGTTCGAGATGCTGGCGATGGCCGCAAGCGCGGCAGGTCCGATGGCGCCAGGCGAAATGTGGTCGCACATCGTCGCCGATTTCTCGAACCTCGGCGAGCCGGCGGCGCTCGCTGCCTTTTTTCAGGTGTTGATGATCGATCTGGTGCTTGCCGGCGACAATGCGATCGTCGTCGGCGCACTGGCGGCCGGATTGCCTGCGGATCAGCGCAAGAAGGTCATCCTGATCGGTATCGGCGCCGCGCTGGTGCTGCGCATCGCCTTCGCGCTGGTCGTAACTTGGCTGATGGGCATTGTTGGCCTGATCTTCGCCGGTGGACTGTTGCTGCTCTGGGTAAGCTGGAAATTCTGGCGCGAGATTCGCGAGGGACATGATCTCGACGACGGATCGGACGATACCGAGTCGGGTCTGAAGCCCGGGCGCAGCTTTGCCGGGGCCGCCTGGGCCGTGGCCGTCGCCGATGTTTCGATGAGCCTCGACAATGTGCTCGCGGTCGCCGGGGCGGCTCGCGAGCATCCGGGCATTCTGATCGTAGGTTTGTTGCTTTCGGTGGCCCTGATGGGCCTTGCGGCAAACTTCATCGCAAAGCTGATCGACCGCTATCGCTGGATTGCCTATTTCGGCCTCGCCGTCATCGTCTTCGTAGCATTGAAGATGATTTATGAAGGCTGGGTCGGCGGGGCCGAAACGCAGGGTCTGATCAGCCTGATTGTGTAATTTACAGATTTATTTCAGGTACTTAGAGAAAAATTCTGCGGTGCGGCTATTGGCTAGCTGGGCCGATTGCTCGGAGCGACGCTTGCCCATCTCGGTGGCAAAGCCATGATCCTCGCCGGGATAATCGTAAAGCGTTACATGCGGGTGATCGTTGAGCCCTTCATGCATTTTCGCCTGGGTTTCCTTGTCAACGAATCCGTCTTCGGTAGGGATGTGCAGCAACAGCGGCTTGCCGATCGCGTGCTTTTCGCGCAGCAGATTGTCGATGCCGACGCCATAATAGCCGACCGAAGCATCGGCATCGGTGCGTGAGGCGGTCATGAAGGCAAGGCGGCCGCCGAGGCAATAGCCTACCGCGCCGACCTTGCCGCCTTCGATCATCGTTCGTGCCTTCTTGATTGTCGCTTCGATGTCGCGGACGCCCATGTCCTGATCGAATTTGCCCATAAGATCGATCGCCCGCTGGAATTCCGCTTCGACATCGGGATCGAGTTCGACGCCCGGTTCGAGCCGCCAGAAGAGGTCCGGGGCGAGCGCGAGATAGCCGTCGGCGGCAAGCTTGTCGCATTTGCGACGAATGCCTTCATTCACGCCGAAAATTTCCTGGATCACGACGATTGCGGCCTTGGCCGCCTCAGCGGGTTGCGCGCAATAGGCCGAGAAATTGTCGCCTTTATCGAGCGTTTCGATCGTAATGGTGGTTCCCATGGTTTCGCTCCCTTGCCGATTGTCGCTAGCAACGCCTAAATCGCGGATGTGTTGCTAGCAGCCGTGCGTCGGGGCGCTCAAGTGGAGAAGCCGAATGAAGATCAATGTCGAAGTCGATTGCACTCCAGAAGAAGCGCGCCGGGCGATGGGATTGCCCGACATGGGGCCAGTGCACGAGAAATATGTGTCGATGCTGGTTGATACCATTGGTACCAATCCAAGCCCCGAAATCGTCGAGACGGTGATGCGTAGCTGGGCGCCGATGGGCGAAGCAGGTCTGAACTTCTGGAAGCGAATGTTCGAAACCGGCGGGAAATCGAGCGGCTGAACTTCGTGGACACCATTTTCGCGATCTCGAGCGGATTGCCCCCCGCAGCGATCGCCGTGCTAAGGATAAGCGGGCACGCGGCCCTGCCGGCGGCGCGGAAGCTTGCCGGGGATTTGCCCGAGGCGCGCCGTGCCGCGGTTCGGCTGCTGAGCGATCCCGATAGCGGGTCGCCGCTGGATCGGGCGCTCGTGCTTTGCTTCCCCGAGCCGGCCAGTGCGACGGGCGAAGACATTGTCGAGTTGCATCTCCACGGCGGCCGGGCCGTAGTGCGTCGGGTTGAACAGGCACTGGCCGCTATTCCGGGACTCCGGCGCGCCGAGCCCGGCGAGTTCACGCGACGCGCTCTCGCCAATGGCCGGATCGACCTGACTGAAGCGGAAGGACTTGGCGATCTTCTGTCTGCGGAAACCGAGGCACAGCGACGTCGTGCGCTGGCGCTTGCCGAGGGGGGATTGCGCGCGCGCATCGAAGCGTGGACGCAGCGGCTTCTGGCCATCGCTGCCCGGCTCGAAGCGATGCTCGATCATTCCGACGAGGAGGATGTCGCTGCATCGCAGGCGGGCATCGCACGGATACGTGCCGACGCGGCCGCTCTGGTAGAAGAGATTGCGGCCATTCTGGCGCTGCCGCCTGCGGAGCGTCTGCACGATGGCCTGCGGGTGGTGCTTGCCGGCCCGCCCAATGCGGGAAAGTCTACTCTGCTGAACGCGCTTGCCGGCCGCGATGCCGCAATTGTCTCGCCGATCGCGGGGACGACCCGCGACCGGATCGAAGTGCCGTTGTTTCATGGCGGCATTGCCTATCTATTCATTGATACTGCGGGTCTGGCCGAATCGACCAGCGATGCGATCGAAGCGATCGGTATTGCCCGCGCCCGTGACGCACTTGAGAACGCGGATATCATCTTGTGGCTTGGCGATGACGCGCCGCCTGACCTGGGCAATGCGATCGCCGTGCATGCGCGTGCCGACGCGGCTGAGCGGTCTGTGGTACCGGAGGGCCGGATTGCGGTTTCAGCGCATAGCGGCGTAGGAATTGCCGAACTCTGGGAGGCATTGGACGCACTGGCGCAGACACTCCTTCCGCCCGAGGATGCCATCACCTTCAATGCCCGCCAGCGCGACCTCGGCGCACGCGCTGCGTTGGCGCTGCGCAGTTGCGCGGTTGAGCAGGACGAAATCCTGATGGCGGAGCATCTCCGTGCTGCACGGGCCGCATTCGATTCGATTACCGGCCGAGCGGATGTCGAATCGATGCTCGACGCGCTGTTTTCGCGCTTCTGCATCGGGAAATAGCGTTGTTCCACGTGGAACAGCTTTGACGCGGGCGCAGTGAAGCTCTAGCGGGAGCGCATGTCGGAATTCGATGTCATCGTGATCGGTGGCGGACATGCAGGCACCGAGGCAGCGGCCGGGGCCGCACGTCGCGGTGCCCGTACCGCGCTTGTCAGCTTCGACCTCGCAAATCTGGGAGCCATGTCGTGCAATCCCGCTATCGGGGGGCTCGGCAAAGGGCATCTGGTTCGGGAGGTTGATGCCTTTGACGGCCTGATCGCGCGTGCTGCCGACATGGCTGCAATTCACTATCGCATGCTAAACCGCAGCAAGGGCTCGGCGGTGCAGGGACCACGCGTTCAGGCTGACCGAACGCGCTATGCTGCCGCCATTCAAGCGATGCTGGGCACCCAGCAAAACCTGTCTCTGGTGGAGGGCGAAGCCGCAGCCTTGCTTCTGCAGGGCGATTCCGTCGCGGGCGTCGAACTGGCGGATGGTACCACGCTTCGCGGTCGCGCGGTGGTGCTGGCAACGGGGACGTTTCTCGGCGGACGCATTTTTCGCGGCGATGAAAGGCTGGACGGCGGGCGTATCGGCGAGGCGGCGGCGTCGCGCATTGCCAGGCAGCTACGCGATCTTTCGCTGCCGATGGCGCGACTGAAGACAGGTACACCGCCCCGAATCGACGGCCGGACGATTGAATGGGCGAGACTCGAAGAGCAGCCCTCCGATCGCGATCCCTGGACCATGTCGCCAATGACGGCGCATCGTGTGCTGCCGCAGCTTCATTGCGCGATTACCCGAACGAATGAAGTCGCACACGGGCACATCCGGGCCGACCTGGATCGGTCGCCGCTCTTTTCAGGCGCTATCGACGCTCAGGGGCCGCGCTATTGTCCCTCGATCGAAGACAAGATTCACCGCTTCGGGGATCGCGACGGGCATCAGATTTTCCTCGAACCCGAAGGACTCGCCACCGAGCTGGTCTATCCCAACGGTCTTTCGACCTCGCTGCCGGCAGACACGCAGCAACGGATGGTGAATGCGATCGCGGGTCTGGAGCGCGCGCAGATTGTCGTGCCCGGTTATGCGGTCGAGTATGATCATATCGACCCGCGATCACTCGACCGAAGGCTGGCGCTGCCGGACATCGTCGGCATTTTCTGCGCGGGCCAGATCAATGGCACCACGGGTTATGAAGAGGCGGCCGGCCAGGGCCTGATCGCTGGCCTGAACGCGGCGGCGCATGCTTGCGATCTGGCGCCGGTGATATTGGATCGCGACAGCAGCTATCTCGGTGTAATGATCGATGATCTGGTGCTGCAGGGAATCACCGAACCCTATCGCATGCTCACCGCTCGCGCCGAATATCGGCTGCGGCTTCGGGCCGACAATGCTGAAACCCGTTTGACTCCGATCGCTGATACGCTCGAATGCCTCGGTGCGGAACGCCGCGAGCGATTTGCGTCCCGTGTTTCGGCGCGCCAGCAGTTGGAGCGGATGTTCGACATTGAACTCACTGCTTCGCAGCTTCGGGCGCGCGGTCTCTCGGTGGCGCAGGACGGCGCTCGACGTAGCGCTGCCGCCTGGTTGCGCTTTCCCGGCATTGCTCCGCGCGATCTTGTACCGGATTGTGTCGCGCCCGCGGATGTGCTGGCTGAGTTTGTCGACGATGCGCGATATGCGCCCTATCTCGAGCGGCAGGAGAGCGAAATCGACGCACAACGCGCCAATGACCGCATCCCCCTGCCCTCCGACATCGAATATTCGCGCATCTCGGGGCTATCCAATGAGATGATCGAGCGGCTTTCCAAGGCGCGACCGGCGACGCTGGGAGAAGCGGGACGAATACGTGGAATCACGCCGGCGGCAATCTCCGCCATCTATCTCCATAGCAAGCGGCGCACCGCGGCATGACCGAGGACGAAGCAAGAGCATGGATTGCGGCGCGCTGGGACGTTTCACGTGGAACAATGCTGTCGCGCTTTGCGGAGCTTCTGATCGAAGAGACCGGGCAGCAGAATCTTATCTCGGCTTCGACCGTCCCGTCGCTATGGGTCCGCCATATCGTTGATTCGGCGCAGTTGGCGCTTTGCACGGAGCATGCCGGCACCGGGGAGTGGATAGACATCGGCACCGGCGCGGGACTACCCGGGTTAGTGGTGGCAATCCTCGATTCTCGACGCCGCTTCACGCTTGTCGAGCCGCGCGCCAAACGTGTCGCCTTTCTCGACCGATGTATCGAAACGCTCGGACTGGCCGATCGTGTTACCGTGGTGGCTTCGCGGATCGAACGTCATCGGCTGTCTCGCCCGGCAGCAGTAATTTCGGCGCGCGCGGTGGCAGCCTTACCGGATCTTTTTTCCGCGGCGCGGCATTGCGCGGATCGAAACACGCTTTGGCTGCTTCCCAAAGGGCGAAATGCGCAATCAGAGGTGGAAGCCGCGCGGCTGACATGGCAAGGTTCGTTTCACGTGGAACAGAGCATCACCGATCCTGAATCCGGCATTGTCGTCGCGCGCGAGGTTCGCCCCAGATGATTTGCATCGCAATTGCCAACCAGAAAGGGGGCGTCGGTAAAACGACGACCGCGATAAATGTAGGGACGGCGCTCGCCGCGACCGGGCAGCGCGTGCTACTCATCGACCTGGATCCACAGGGTAACGCGTCGACCGGGCTTGGTATCGGTCGCGCCGACCGCGAACGCTCGACCTATGATCTTCTGGTCGGGGAATTGACGCTCGACGATGTCGCCGTTTCCACCCGGGTTCCGGGTCTGGATATCGTGCCGGCGACTCAGGATCTTTCGGGTGCCGAGATCGAGTTGATCGAATTCGAAGCCCGCACCCATCGCCTCGACGCTTCGATTGCGCGTGATACCAGCGATCGCTGGGATGTGGTGCTGATCGATTGCCCCCCCTCGCTCGGGCTGCTCACGATCAATGCGATGGTCGCCTCCCATGCGCTGCTCGTGCCCCTGCAATGCGAATTCTTCGCGCTGGAAGGTTTGAGCCAGCTTCTGAATACAGTCGAGCGCATACGTGGACGCTTCAATCCGGGCCTGTCGATCCTCGGTGTCGT
This sequence comes from Sphingosinithalassobacter tenebrarum, assembly GCF_011057975.1. Taxonomy (GTDB): domain Bacteria; phylum Pseudomonadota; class Alphaproteobacteria; order Sphingomonadales; family Sphingomonadaceae; genus Sphingomonas; species Sphingomonas tenebrarum. The sequence goes on from NZ_CP049109.1 coordinate 235,394, forward strand.
GCTGACCATGTATGACCGCCGCAATCGTCTGACCGACCAGGTATCCGACGATGTTCGCGCGGTGTTGGGTCGGGTGGTGTTCGAAACGGTGATTCCGCGGAATGTCCGACTGTCCGAAGCGCCCAGCCACGGCGTTCCCGCGCTGATATACGATTATAAATGCCCGGGATCGGAAGCCTATATCGCGTTGGCGCGCGAAGTTATCGACCGATTGCCCAAGCTCAAGAAGGCCGCATGACCGACACGCCCAGCCCCGCTTCCAGTCGTAAACAGCGTCCCGGTCTCGGCCGCGGTCTCAGCGCGTTGCTTGGCGAATCGCTTCCCGAGGAGCCGGTTGGCGGTGGGGAGTCCAGCCTCGGTATCCGATCGCTGCCCGTCACTGCGCTTGCGCCGCATCCCGAGCAGCCACGGCGGCATTTCGACGACGATGCGCTGGATGAACTGGCGGCTTCAATTCGGACGCGGGGACTGATCCAGCCAATCGTCGTCCGGCCGTTCGGCAAGGGGTATCAGATCGTTGCCGGCGAGCGTCGCTGGCGTGCTGCCCAAAGGGCGCGCCTTCACGAGGTTCCGGTAGTCATCCGCGAGCTGACCGAGGCCGAAACGCTGGAAATTGCGCTGGTAGAAAATATCCAGCGGCAGGACCTCAATGCGATCGAGGAGGCCGAGGCCTATCGCAAGTTGATCGAGGAATTTCAGCACACGCAGGAAGCGTTGTCGCGCATCGTCCACAAATCGCGCAGCCATATCGCCAATCTGATGCGGCTGCTCGACTTGCCCCCGGTTATTCAGAAATATGTCGTCGATGGCGCGCTGAAGATGGGACATGCACGCGCCTTGATTGGCGCTGACGATCCTGAGGCGCTCGCCCGCAAGGTGATCGACCAGGACCTGTCCGTGCGCGAGACCGAAGCGCTGGTGCGTCGCGCAAAGCCCGGCGAAAGCGGCGAAAATGCTGCAAGAGCACCGCGCCCGGCAGCGGCGCCCGGCGGCAGTGCCGATATCGCTGCGCTGGAAAACCAGCTTGGCGATGTGCTTGGGTTGAAGGTGAAGATAACTCACGGCCCCAAGGGCGGGACGCTCGCCCTCTCCTACTCGACGCTCGATCAGCTGGACATGGTCTGCCAACGGCTGAGTGGGGAGCGTATCTGAGGCTTCAGCGCATGCGCGCCGCCGCGCGTGCGATCGCCGCGCATTCGGCTTCGGCGAGCACTTCGCCGGCGCTCGCGCCATGCATCATGTCCCGCTCGACCCGGCGCGCGCGATTGATCGCGTGCGCCAATTGCCGGCTGTTCCAGCGTTTGAGTGCGCGAATGGTCGCCGGCTTTTCACGGAAGAAGGTCTTTTCGGTCGCTTGTTCGATCGATGCGCCCGCATCGACCTGAGCGCGCAATTCGGCCAGTGTGATCAATCGGCGCGTCAGCATGCGAAGCAGGGGAATGCCCGATCCGCCGCTTGCATTCAGCTCGGTTAGTTCATCGCCGATCTCGCGAACCCGCCCTTCGACAATCGTTTCGATCGTGCGGAACAGTTCGGGTTCACCAATATCGGCCCCTATCGCTTCAAGCGCCAGGGCATCGGCATCGCGCGGCCGCTCCGGTCCGGCATCGAGAAACAGGGCGAGCTTTTCGATTTCGCGGGAAAGAATAGCGCGATCCCCGGCAGCGGCCGAAGCGAGCTGCTGGGCCGTATCCCCCGTCAAGCGCAGGCCGTGGTCGCGCGCGATGTTGATCGCAAGGCGCGCCGCATCCTGTCCTTCGGGAACGTAGAAAGCCTGCGCCAGAGCGAGCGGCGAGGCGATCGCCAGCTTCACCAGCTTGCTGCTGTTCTTGAGCGCTGGCCCTGTGGCGATCACCGGATTTTCCGCGGCGTCGGCATCGAGCAGCAGCCGGAACGCTTCCACGCCGCTGTCTTCCGCGCCGAAGATCCGTATCAGCCGCCGTTCGCCGAACAGCGAAAGCGAAGCGGCTTCATCCGCGAGTCGCCCCGGACTATCCTTTAACTCTTTGGAATTTATATCTATTTTCTCAATGTCCGGGCCCATCGCGCCAGCGAGCCTGGTGCCCGTGTCGCTGGCTCCCGATTCGTCGGGGCCGTAGAGCAGGAACAGCCGGATTTTCGGATCGGGGCCGGCCAGCTGCGCCCGCATCTGCGCGGCGCTGGCCTTCACGGTTGTCCGTCGGTGCGGGCAAAGCGCGCCAGTCTGGCGACAATCTGATCGGCGACGATTCCCGAAAGCCTTTCCAGCGCGCTCCGCTCGGCCGCGATGGTCGCATATTGGGATCCGACGACGTCGACGCCCGCATCGGAACCCGCAGTCGCATCGAGCACCACCGCTCCGGTAGACAGGTCGATCAACTGATATCGCGCGCGTAGCGTGCGGCGCTCGCGTGCCACGCTGTCGTCGCTGCGCACGCCGAGCCCAGTGATCTGGTCATCGAGTCGCACTTCGAGGCGATAGCGCGGCGAACTGGCCTCTCCGGCGCGCAACCGATCACGCAACGCGTTCGCCATCAGCCAGCCGGCCTCGCCCTCCATCGGAGCGACTTCAATCGCCGCCATCGTCGAACGCACGGGGCCGCCGGCGCCGCCGCCATAGAGCGGCGTCAGACCGCAGCCCGAAAGTGCCGTCAGCGCCAGCAGGGCCGCGGCGATCCTCATGCGACGATGTTCACCAGCCGGTCGGGCACCACGATCACCTTTTTGGGCGCCTTGCCCTCGAGCAGGCGCACGATTTTCTCCGATGCCAGCGCGGCGGCCTCGACCGACTCGCGCGGGGAGCCCTTGGGCAGTAGCAGCGTATCGCGCAGCTTGCCATTCACCTGGATTGCCACGGTGACTTCGTCCTCGACGAGCAGGGCCGAATCGACTTGCGGCCACGCCGCGTCGGCAATCAGCCCCTCTTCGCCCATCGTCGCCCAGACTTCCTCGGCGAAATGCGGAACCATCGGCGCGACGATCCGCGCCAATGTGCGGATCGCGGCCGTGCGCGATGCCGAGGGCTTGGCCTTTTCGACGGCGTTGACCAGCTCATAAAGCTTGGCGACGGCCTTGTTGAATGAAAGTCCCTCGATGTCCTCGGCAACGCCCGCAATGGTCTGATGCAGCTTGCGGTCGAGGCCCTTGTCCTCGCCCTGCGCGTCCTCAAGCCCGTCGAACAGCCGCCACAGGCGATTGACGAAGCGCCAGGCACCTTCGATGCCGTTCTCGCTCCATTCCAGGTCGCGCTCGGGCGGCGAATCGGAGAGCATGAACCAGCGCACGGCGTCGGCGCCGTACTGGTCGACGATTTCGGTCGGGTCGACGGTATTCTTCTTCGACTTCGACATCTTCTCGATGCGGCCGATCGAAACGGACTGGCCGTCTTGCTTCAGTGTTGCTGACCCGCCGGAAATGTCGAGCTCTTCGGGATTGTACCAGACCCGGTGGCTGCCATCGCCGCGATAATAGGTCTCGTGCGTCACCATCCCTTGGGTGAACAGCCCCGCGAACGGTTCGGCGACGTCGAGCTTGCCGATATGCTGAAGCGCGCGGGTGAAGAAGCGGGCATAGAGCAAGTGCAGGATCGCATGCTCGACCCCGCCGATATACTGCCCCACCGGCAGCCATTGCTCGGCAATCGCCTTGTCGAACGGCTTGTCGTCGGGCTGGCTGGCGAAACGGATGAAATACCAGGAGGAATCGGCGAAGGTGTCGAGCGTGTCGGTCTCGCGCTCGGCCTTGCCGCCGCAGCTCGGGCAATCGACATGCTTCCACGTCGGGTGCCGTACCAGCGGGTTGCCGGGAATTTCGAACGACACATCCTCGGGCAGCTTCACCGGCAGCTGATCGCGCGGCACCGGCACCGACCCACAGCTTTCGCAGCGGATGATCGGAATCGGCGTGCCCCAGTAGCGCTGCCGGCTGACGCCCCAGTCGCGCAGGCGCCAGACGGTTGTCCCCTGCCCCCAACCATCGGCTTCGGCGCGGGTAATCACTTCGCGCTTGGCGTCGGCAACGTCCATGCCGTTGAGGAAATGCGAATTCACCAGCGTGCCGGGGCCGGTATAGGCCTCGTCGCCATGAAATTCGGGCGCTTCGTTATCGCCTTCGGAAACCACGCGGCGTACCGGCAGGCCGTATTTGCGCGCGAAATCCAGGTCGCGCTGGTCGTGCGCGGGGACGCCGAACACCGCGCCGACGCCATAGTCCATCAGCACGAAATTGGCGATGTATACCGGAATTTTCCATTCCGAATCAAAGGGATGTGTCGCAGTAAGTCCGGTATCGAAACCCAGCTTCTCCTGCGTTTCGATCTCGGCAGCGCTCGTCCCACCAGCCTTGCACCTGGCGATGAAGGCAGCGACGTCTTCCGACCCCTCGGCCAGCTTCTGTGCAATTGGGTGATCGGCGGAGATGGCGACAAAGCTCGATCCGAAAATCGTGTCGGGACGCGTGGTGAAGACTTCGACGTCTCTGCCGTCGGACAAGGCAAACCGGAACTGCAGGCCCTGACTCTTGCCGATCCAGTTTTCCTGCATCAGCTTGACCTTGTCGGGCCAGTGATCGAGCGACTTCAGCCCTTCGAGCAGGTCGTCGGCAAAATCGGTGATCTTCAAAAACCACTGGTCGAGCTGGCGCTTCTCGACTTCGGCGCCCGAACGCCAGCCCTTGCCGTCGATCACCTGCTCGTTGGCGAGCACGGTCATGTCGACCGGGTCCCAGTTCACTGTCGCCTTTTTGCGATAGACCAGCCCCGCTTCGAGGAAATCGAGGAACAGCGCTTGTTCGTGCCCGTAATATTCGGGCTCGCACGTCGCCAGTTCGCGCGTCCAGTCGAGCGCGAAGCCGAGTCGCTTCAGCTGTGCGCGCATCGTGTCGATATTTTCGCGCGTCCAGGAGCCGGGATGGACCTTCTTTTCCATCGCGGCATTTTCGGCGGGCATGCCGAATGCGTCCCACCCCATCGGGTGAAGCACTTCATGGCCGGTCATGCGGCGAAAGCGCGCCAGCACGTCGCCCATCGTATAGTTGCGGACATGGCCCATATGGATGCGCCCCGAAGGATAGGGGAACATCTCGAGCACGTAGCTTTTGGGCTTGGGCGAATCGTCACGCGCGGCGAAAGTGCGGCGTTCTTCCCACACTTTCTGCCACGCCGCGTCCGCCTTGAGCGGATTGAACCGCGACGCCATCAATTCAGCTCCTGAAGATCAGTCGGAGACGATCGCCGAACGACGCAGGTCGCGGGCGCGCGTGAGAATAATGTCCTCAAGCTTCTGCACCGTTGCCGCCTTGACCGGCGCGTCGATCCACTGGCCGCCCTGGTTCATCTGCCGCTGTGCGGCGACGCGAAGCGCATCGGCACGCAGATCCTGGTCGAGGATCGTCACCGTCACTTTCATCCGCTCGCTCGGCACATTCGGATTGACGTACCAGTCGGTCACGATAACGCCACCGTTCGAATCGGTCTGCAGCAGCGGCATGAAGCTCAGCGTGTCGAGGCTCGCACGCCACAAATAGCTGTTCACCCCGATCGTCGTCGTCTGCGACGCGGCGATATCGGCGCGGGGACGGTCGTTGCCGCCTCCGCATGCCGCCGTCACGCACAGCAGCGGCACCAGAATCGCAAGGCTAAGGGGGCGGTTCATCGGCAACATCCCAACACGAAAATCCATGGAAACGCCTCTATAGGAGCTGGTGCGCATGCCGCAAGCATCGCGCGATGTGGACAGTGTGCAACAGTTGCCCCGAAAAACGATTCCCCGGTGGAACCATTCGCCGCAATCATGGTAACAATGTGGTGGAAACGGAGTCGGAAATGTCACGCAAGCGCTGGATGTCGGGAATTGGTCTGGGGGCAGCCGCTGCCGCCGGGCTCGCCGTGTCCGCGCTGCACGCCGAGGAAAAGGGCTTCGAGGCCGCAACGGCGCCCAGCTTTGTCGCCTCGGCCGTCGATCTGGACATGTTTACGCCGGCCGCCGCCGATCCGCGTCTCGCGCAGCTGGTACGGAGCGGCAGTGTCGGCACGCGTGGCATGCAATTCACGCCATCCGAAACCCGCGGATCGAACAGCGTGGCTTCGCGCGCCGCGGCCAGCATCGGCGACAAGCTGACCGGCTCACCGATCAAGTCGACTTCGGTTAACGTCGCTCCGATCGAATATGATCTGGCCCGCACAGTCGGCTGGAAACATGCTGCTGCGACGGGGAGCGTGACACAGCTCGAACTGGTCTCGCCGACAGCCGACGCGCAGCCAGTCGATACCGGCTCGAGCTACGTGCCGTCGAGCCGCCCGAGCCGCGTCCGCGCCGCCGCGCCTTCAGCTACGCCTGCCGGCGCCGCGAAGCTGGTCGATGGTGTATCGGACTATTCGATCGACGTCGGTGGTTCCTATTCGGTTACGCGCAACCTCGATGTTCGCGCCGGCATCCGGTACGAGGCCGATGGCGATCGCAATCGGTTGCCGACGTCGCTGACCGAGGACCAGCAGGATCGCCAGGCCGTCTATATCGGCACTGCCTTCCGCTTCTGATCGCCGCGCCAGGCGTCGATTCCCGCCCATCGATAAATGCCGAGTGCGCGCAAACCGCGGGCGCGCCGTTCATTCATGCCGCCAAGCGCAATCACCGGCATCGGCATGTCGCGAATCAGCAACCCCGTCCGCACGCGTCCCAATGCGGCGGCGCCGGGATGCGAGCGCGTCGGAAAGACGGGCGACACGAACACCGCGTCGGCGCCCGCACGCATCGCGGCCACCGCCTCGCGCCGATCATGCACCGCAACGGTCCGTATCCCCTGCCGTCGCCGCGGCAGATCGCCATGAACGCCGTCCGCCTTGCGTCCCATCCGGGCCGGGCCGGCGACGATCAGCAGCAGCCGGCGGCGCCGCGCCACCGCCGCGACGCGCGCGAAGAGCCTTCGCCGCGCGGCGGGCGGCACGTCATAGTGCCGGAAAACCACACCCGATCCGCGCGGCAGCCGTTCGAGCGCCTGCCAGAGCGAATCGCCCATCCGCGCGTCGGTCATCAGCCATAGCTTGGGAATCGGGGGCTGGCGGCGCTGCATGCGCCCTCCTATAGCGGCGCGCATGCAATCCGACGATGCCCCTGCCCGGCTCGCGGCGGTTACCGACCGTATCGCGCGTGCCGAATCGCTTGCCGGCCGCCCGGCCGGCTCGACCACGCTGATCGCCGTATCGAAGATGCACGAGGCCGATGCGATTCGCCCGCTGATCGCCGCAGGCCAGCGGATCTTTGGCGAGAACCGGGTGCAGGAAGCCGCTGCGAAATGGCCCCGACTGCGTGAGGAGACGCCCGGGATCGCGTTACATCTCGTCGGCCAGCTGCAATCGAACAAGGCAGACGATGCCGTTGCGCTGTTCGACGCGATCCACTCGGTCGACCGCAGTTCTCTGGTGACCGCACTTGCCAAGGAAATGGACAAGGCGGGCAGGCGCCCAGCCTGCTTCCTTCAGGTCAATATCGGCGACGAGCCGCAAAAGGGCGGGTGCGACGTTGCTAGCCTCGCCGCCTTGCTCGCCGAAGCACGCACGGCGGAGTTGCCGGTCGCGGGATTGATGTGCGTACCGCCGCAGGAAGTGGAACCGGCGCCCTATTTCGCCTTGCTGGCAAAGCTCGCGCGAGATCATGGGCTCGATGCGCTCAGCATGGGCATGTCGGCCGATTTCGAAACCGCCGTCACCCTGGGTGCTACACATGTCCGGGTCGGTACCGCACTGTTCGGGGAACGGGCATGAAGTTCGATGCGATCATCTTCGATTTCGACGGGGTGCTGCTCGAAAGCGAATATTCGGGCAACGCGCATATCGCCGAATATCTGACCGGCATCGGCCATCCGACTTCGCCCGAGGATTCGATGGCGAATTTCATGGGACTGGCGGGGCCGGAATTCCTCTCGGCGCTAGAAAATTGGATCGGTGGGCCGCTGCCCGAGGATTTCCATCCGGCGCGCGAGGCGGAGAATCGACGGGTGATGGCCGAAGGCATCGATCCGGTGGCGGGCGCGATCGCCTTCGTCCGCGGCCTTCCGCGCGATATTCCCCGTGCCATCGCATCTTCGAGCGCGACCGAGTGGATCGCCACGCATCTCGATCATCTCGGCATCCGCGATGCGTTCGACCCGCATCTCTACAGCGGCAAGGAGCATGTCGCGCGCGGTAAGCCCGCGCCCGACCTCTATCTCCACGCCGCCGACGCGATCGGCGCTGACATCCGCCGCACGGTGATTCTCGAGGATTCGCCGGTCGGCGCCAAGGGCGCGGTCGCGTCGGGCGCGCATGTCATCGGACTGTGCGCGGGAAGCCATTGCGGCCCCGGCCATGCCGATCGCCTCCGCGACCTTGGCGTTCATGACGTGGCCGCCGATTTCAGCGACGTGGCGCGACTGATTTCCTAAAGTTCGTGGCCGCTGCGGTCGCGCTTGGTGTCGAGATAGCGTTCATTGTGCGGATTGGCCGCGATCCTCAGGGGTACCCGCTCGACGACCCCGATCCCGGCCTTGCGCAGCCCGGCGACTTTTTCGGGATTGTTGGTGAGTAGCCTTACCTGTTCGATTCCCATCAACCGCAGCATCCGCGCGGCGACATCATAGTCGCGGTCGTCGGCGCCGAATCCGATATGGAAATTGGCGTCGACCGTGTCGTATCCGCGTCCCTGCAGCGCATAGGCGCGCATCTTGTTCGCAAGCCCGATCTTGCGCCCTTCCTGCCGCAGATAGAGGACGACACCACCGCCGGCTTCGAGAATGGTCTGCTTCGCCGCCGCGAGCTGCGGCCCGCAATCACAGCGCAGCGATCCGAAGACATCGCCCGTCAGGCATTCCGAATGGAGCCGTACAAGCGTCGGCTGGCTGAAATCGGGATCGCCGAGGATCAGCGCGACATGGACCTCGGCACCCGCCGCGCCGGCAAAGGCCATCAGCCGGGCGCCTTCATCATCGTGGATTGGCAATTCGGCCCCGGCGATGATCCGCAGGGTTTCGGGTGCCGAATAGTGCAGAATGTCGCCGGCGGAAACGCGCGGCCCTTCGGTGGCGGTCGCGGGTCGGACCAGTAAAGCGGGTAACAGCTCGGCGGTCTTGGCGAGGCGCATGGCGGCATGGGCGACGGTTGCGGGGCCGGGCTCGGCGAGGCGCAGCCGCGGCAGCGCAACCGATGCGTCGAGCAGCGGATTGGCCACAGCGCGAGCAATGTCGAGCGTCATCGGCCCTTCCGTCGTGACGCTGACGGCATCGCCTTCGATATCTTCGAGACCGGCCTTCAACGCTGCCATGCGATCGCGTGAGGCAAGCAGTTCGACTTCGCCGCCATCGGCAAAGGCATCGAAGACCCTGGGACTCGCCAGCTCCACAGCGATGCAGGCCAGCGCCGCCTCCCCGTCCTCGATGATCACGGCACGTCCGCGCCGCAGCATCGCAAGCGCCGAATCGATCGCATCGGCGTAGATCAAAACGCAAACTCCGTGACGATAGGCACATGGTCTGAGGGTTTGAGCCAGCTGCGGCAGGGCTCGTGCACCTTATGGCCTGTGGCCGCCCTGGCGACCCCGGGGCTCGCCCACATATGATCGAGCCGCCGCCCGCGATCCGACGCCGTCCAGTCCTTGGCGCGGTAGCTCCACCATGTGTAGCAGCGCTCGGGCGCAGGAATGAACTTGCGGCCGAGATCGACCCAGTCATGCGCGGCCTGCAACCTGCCCAGCGTTTCGACTTCGATCGGCGTGTGGCTGACGACATCGAGCAGCTGCCTGTGGCTCCACACATCGCATTCGAGCGGCGCGATGTTGAAATCGCCGACCAGGATCGTCGGGATGTCGAGCCCCTCCGACCAACGTGTCATGCGCTCGAGAAAGTCGAGCTTCTGGCCGAATTTGGGGTTTTTCTCGCGGTCGGGGATGTCGCCTCCGGCGGGGACATAGACATTTTCGAGCCTTATGCCGTTTTCCAGTTTCACGCCGACATGTCGTGCCTCGCCATTGGCTTGCCAGTCGAGCCGGTCGTCGGCTTCGAGCGGCACCTTGCTCAGGATAGCGACGCCATGATGCATCCGCTGGCCGTTGATGACGATATGCTCATAGCCGAGCGCGCGCAGCGGGGCGTGCGGGAAATCGGCGTCCATCACCTTGGTTTCCTGGAGGCATAATATGTCGGGCGCCTCTTCGGTGAGAAAGCGTTCGACGATCGGCATGCGAAAGCGGACCGAATTGATGTTCCAGGAAGCGATCTTGAGCGTGTCGGACATTGTGGGGGATGTAGCCATCGCCCCGCCCGAGCGCCAGTGGGCCGGTGCCGTACCTGACTCAGCATATCTGAATCAGATTCGAAAACGAAAAGGCCCCCGCTCCGGGGGCAAAAGGAGCGAGGGCCGACCTAGCGTTCGTCACGCAGGCGGGATGGGAGACACTTTCGGGCAACAGGGGGAAAAATCCCGATCGCGAACCCCATCCGCAACCACGCTTGTAAACGTCCGAAGCTGTCGCTCAGATGAACGAATCCCGGCGTCAGGGGCGTCCGCCGCGCCGCGGATCGTTCCAGCGGAACGTTCTGTCCGACACCGGGACATTCGTCCGCTGATCGGACAGGCGAATCGTCGTGCGGTTGTTCTGCGAATCGAGCGCGACCCAGCCCTGCAGCATCAACCCGCCCGGCGCCGAACCATCTTTTTGAAAGATCAGCGTTATCCGCCCATATTCGGGATGATCGGGATCATGCACTTCGATCGAGACGATGCGCGGATCGCGCGTCGGCACCGACCGGGCGAACTTGCCGATATCGCGATCGGGATCGAGCAGCACCGCCAGCGGCGAATTGCCGATCGGCCAGCGCTCGACCTGACGCACCTGATAATCGATGAAATAGAGCGAACTGCCGTCGGCCACGATCAGCTGCGGCACGCCGCGCTCATACTGGAAACGGATCTTGCCGGGGCGCTTGAGCGACATGGTACCGGTCAGCACACGGCCGTTGCGGTCAATCTGCTGAAACTCGGCGACCATCGAATCGACGCTGCGCAAATGGCGTTCCACCTGGTCGACGGCGCTGTCCTGCACCGGCGCGGCGGAAATCAGCACTGGTGCGGCCAGCGCGGCGGCGAAAATCATGCGCGACAAGGAAAATTCCTCTCTCGTTCGACTGGTGCGCCGAAATGGCAGCGCGGGATTGAACGCGCCCTGAACCTTTCGGCGAGCGCTTCGATCCCCGATGCGCCCTTACAGCGGCCGGCCCTCGGTATCCATCAATACGTCGCGACGGCCGACATGGTCGGGCTTGGACACCAGCCCCTCGCGCTCCATCCGCTCGATCAGGCGCGCGGCGCTGTTGTAACCGATGCGCATTTGCCGCTGCAGCCATGACGTCGACGCCTTCTGGCTTTCCGCGACAAGCTGACAGGCCTGGCGGAATTGCTGCGCTTCGGGGCTGTCGTCGCCGCCCGGTGCGCCGTCTAGCGCGAAGCCGCCGTCTTCGGGCTCTTCGGTTACCGCCTGGATATAGTCGGGCTGGCCCTGCGAACGCCAATGATCGGCGACTGCCTGTACTTCGTCGTCCGAAACGAAGGGACCGTGGACGCGGACGATCTGCTTGCCGCCGGGCATATAGAGCATGTCGCCCTTGCCGAGCAGCTGTTCGGCGCCTTGTTCGCCCAGGATCGTGCGCGAATCGATCTTCGACGTGACGTGGAAGCTGATGCGCGTCGGCAGATTGGCCTTGATCACACCGGTGATGACGTCGACCGAGGGGCGCTGCGTCGCCATGATCAGGTGGATGCCCGCCGCACGCGCCTTTTGCGCGAGGCGCTGGATCAGGAATTCGACTTCCTTGCCCGCCTGCATCATCAGGTCGGCGAGCTCGTCGACGATCACCACGATCTGCGGCAGCGGGGTGAGGTCGAGCGCTTCCTCCTCGTATATCGGCTGGCCGGTATCCTGATCATAGCCGGTCTGCACGCGGCGACCGAGCTTCTGCCCCTTGGCTCTGGCGGTGCGCACCTTGTCGTTGAAGCTCGCCAGGCTGCGGACGTTTACCGACGCCATCATGCGATAGCGCTCCTCCATCTGCTCGACTGCCCATTTCAGCGCGCGTACGGCCTTGGCGGGCTCGGTCACGACGTCGGCGAGGAGGTGCGGGATATCCTTGTACATGCTGAGTTCCAGCATCTTCGGATCGATCATGATCATTCGGCACTGATCGGGGGTAAGCCGGTAGAGCAGCGACAGGATCATGCAGTTGAGGCCGACCGACTTGCCCGAGCCGGTGGTGCCCGCGACCAGCAGATGCGGCATCGGCGCGAGATCGGCGACGACGGGATCGCCCGCGATATTCTTGCCGAGCACGATGGGAAGCGAGGCATTGGGCGCCTCGAACGCCTCGCTGGCGATCAGTTCGTGGAGATTGACCGATTCGCGTTTTGCGTTGGGCAGTTCGATCCCGATCACGCTTCGTCCGGGAATGGTCGCGACGCGCGCGGAGATCGCGCTCATGTTGCGCGCGATATCGTCGGCAAGCTGGATGACGCGGCTCGCCTTGATCCCACTCGCCGGTTCGAGCTCGTACATGGTGACTACCGGGCCGGGGCGGACCTCGACGATCGAACCCTTGACGTGAAAGTCCTCGAGCACGCTTTCGAGCAGCCGCGCATTGCGTTCGAGCGCCGCCTTGTCGATCGCCGCATTGCCGTTTTCGGAAGGCGCCGCCAGCAGTTCGATCGACGGCAGCCGGAAGCTGTCGGGGAAGGCGAGCTGCGTCTGTGCCGGCTTGGTGCGTGCAGGCGAAGGTGAGACATTGCGATCGGCAATGACCGGAGCGGGCCGGTTCTCCGGTACCGCCACCTTGCGCGGCGCCGGCTTTGCCGCGGGCTCCCGCTCCGGTGCGGGTTCGGGGGCGGCGACCGGTTCGCGTGGTGCGCGCGGTTCCCGGCGCGGCAATCGCAATCCGCCTTCGGGAAGGCTCAGTTCGAGCGCGCGGGCCCACCAGACTACGCCCGCCACGCCGCAGACCAGCCCGATCACGCTGCCGATCCAGAATTCGGCGTTCGGCTCTCCGATGAAGGAAAGCGCCCAGCGGACGACACCCGAAATGGCGAGGCCGAGCGTACCGCCCCATCCCCCGGACAGCTGCTGCACCGACCCGCTCGATACGAACGAGAGCGCCGTGCCCATCAGAACCACGCCGATAGTCGCGCCGCGCAACATCTTCGGCCAACCGGCAATCGACCGGTCGCGCCACAGGCGATTGGCGATGATAAGCCCTACCGGAGTCAGCAGCACCATCGGCAATCCGCCGATCGCGAGCAGCAGATCGGCGATCCAGGCGCCGGGCATGCCGAGCAGATTGCGTACCGGCCCGCCAGCGGCCGTGTTCGCCGAAGGATCGGAGGGGTGATAGCTCGCCAGCGCCAGGATCAGCGCGATCATCGCGAGGAATAGCAATGTCCCCGCGATCAGCGCGCCGCTGCGCCGCGCGCCCGCTTTCACCGTGTCGCGCAGCGCCGGGGGCTGGGCTCGGGTGGCCATGCCTGAAACTCCGAATTTTTCGCTATCTGGATGGTGGAACATCGCGCGAACCGAGACCGCCGTCAAGGCGGCGGGCCGCCCCCTGCGGCATTGCCGTTTGCGCTGCAAGCGCCTACCCAAAGCGGCATGAACCGGGCAGATGTTCTAATCCTTGGCGGCGGGCTGGTCGGCAGCGCGCTCGCGACCGCGCTCGACGCGCATGGCCTAACCGCGATTGTCGTCGACATCGCCGATCCCGACGTGATCCTCGCTGCCGAATTCGATGGCCGCGCCTCGGCAGTCGCCAGTGCGCCGCACCGGATGCTCGAAGCGATCGGCGTCGGCGATCGGCTGGCGGGCAAGGGCTGCCCGATCGAAAGCATCCGCGTTTCGGACGGCCTTGATCCGGGTAAGCTCGATTTCGATGCGGGCGCGGATGAAGCGGCGCTCGGCGTGATGTACGAAAACCGCCTGTTGCGCACCGCGCTCTACGAGGCTGCCAGAGCGGCTCCCAATGTCGACCTGCGGATGAAGACGCGTGCAGTGACGGTCGAACGGGGCGATCATGGCGTCACTGCGACGCTCGATTCGGGCGATACCGTCCATGCCTCGCTGCTGATCGCCGCCGAGGGCCGCAATTCGCCGACGCGCGAGGCGGCGGGAATCAAGTCTGCGCGCTGGCAATATGATCACACCGCCTTGGTCACTTCGATCCATCACAAAGTGCCGCACGGCAATGTCGCCTTCGAGATCTTCTATCCGCAGGGCCCGTTCGCGCTGCTGCCGCTCAACGATGATGCGCAGGGCCATCGCTCGGCGATCGTCTGGTCGGTGAAGCGGCATGAGGCACCCGGGCTGCTCAAATTGTCCGACCGCGGCTTCCTTGCCGAAATCGACAAGAAGACCGGTGGCTTCCTTGGGCGTCTCGGCCCGCTCGGCCGCCGGTCGAGCTATCCGCTCGGTTTCCACCATGCCGCGCAGATCGTCGATCACCGGCTCGCGCTGGTCGGCGATTCGGCGCACGGCATCCATCCAATCGCGGGCCAGGGCGTCAATGTCGGCTTCCGCGACGTCGCCGCGCTGGTCGAAGTGCTGGTCGATGGCAAGCGCCTCGGGCTCGACATGGGCGATCCCGCGCTGCTCGAACGCTATCAGCGCTGGCGGGCGCTCGACACCTTCATGGTCGCGCTGGCGACCGACGGGCTGACGCACCTGTTCGGCGTGCCGGGTAAGACCGCCTCGCGCATCCGCCGTTTCGGGCTCAATCTGGTCGACCGCGTCGGCCCGCTCAAGGACGGCTTCATGGCCGAAGCGCGCGGCGAAAGCGGATCGGTGCCGAAATTGCTGCAGGGGATGCCTGCCTGACCTGACGGAGAGTGCGCGACATGATGGTTCTTTCCATTCTCGCAGCGCTGGCTGCACCGCAAGCCGCCGATCCGCTCGCACCCGCCCGCGAGGGCAAGATGCAATGCTATGCTCCCGATATCGCGGCGAAGACGTGCAAGGCGCTGGCGGGATACGAACTTCAGCCCGACGGCAGCTACGCGAACACCGCGCTCGTGTTGCTGGGCATTTCGCCGGTGATCACGATGGAAACGGTCACTGACGTCATCGTTCGCGACGATGCGGTGTGCGGATACACGACCGAGGACGATCTGCGCACCGCAACGATCAGAGTCGATGGTGCGCCGATGACGGGCGCCCCCGCCGATTCGTTTCGCGATCAGCTGGTTTCGGCAATGTCGTCAGCGATCGGACCGGAAATCTGTACGCGCTATTTGCCCGATGGCGACCGGCTGCGCACGGAAATCACCTATGACGGCGAAGTGGGTGCCGACACTGCGATACCGGTGATCTGGGTCTCGCCCGAGGATGGGTATCGCGTCGCGCCGTGACACGCACTCGCGTTACTGCAGCGTTGCGCTGTCGTCGCCGTCGTGGCGCCCGTAAAACTGCATCAGCTGCGTGAGCAGGTCGGCGCGTGCCGACAGGTCGGGTGATTCGAGCAGCGCCTGTTTCGATGCCGCGTCGAACGGCGCGATCTGGGCGACGCCGTTGACCAGCGATTCATCGTCGAGCCGCGATACCGCCGCCCAATCGACAGCATAGCCCTGCGCCTCGGCGAAACGCCGCGATTCGCGTTCGAGCGATGCGCGCTCTCCCATCGACAGGATCTCGCTGGGGCCCACGGTTTCCAGCTCCGCCTCGACCTGACGAAACGGTGTCGCGACATCCAGCTCACGCAGCACGGTGAAGCGCGCCAGTCCTTCGAGCACGATGTCGTAGCGGCCGTCCTCATGCGCCTCGACATCGGCGATTCGCCCGATACAGCCGATGTCGAACAGGCCGGGCGGCTCATCGTCGTTGCGCGGCTGAATCATGCCGATCCGGCGATCGCGTGCCAGCGAATCGGCCACCATCGCGCGATAGCGCGGCTCGAAGATGTGCAGCGGCAAGTGCATCCGGGGGAAGAGTATCGCCCCGGCCAGAGGAAAGACGGAAATCCGCGTGCTCATCCGAACAGGATGGCGGAAAGTTTCCGGCGCTGCGCCGAAACCCAGGGGTCTTCCAGCCCGACCACTTCGAACAGCTTGAGCAGCCGTTCGCGCGCGGCGCCTTCATTCCACGCCTTGTCCTCGGCGATCATCGCCAGCAGCATGTCCGCCGCGCCTTCGCGGTCGCCCGCGGCCATCAGCCCGCCGGCAAGCTCGTAGCGCTTTTCCATGTTGGAAGGATCGGCTTCGACTTCGGCACGAAGCCCCGCCAGATCGTCGACCGGCGCGGTCTCGGTGGCGAGCGTTAGCGCGGCGCGCGCGCGCTCGACTTCGGGCGCCTTTGCGGTATCCTCGGGCAGCGAATCGAGTGCCGCCTGCGCTTCCTCGGTCCGCCCGAGCTGGACCAGCGCGCGGGCGAGCCCCGCGGTCACCACCGGATGGCCCGGCGCCATGTCGGCAAGCTGGGTGTAAATGGTCAGCGCGCGCTCGGCGTCGCCCTGCCCCAGCACTTCCTCGGCCATCGCCAGCAGCGGTTCGAGCTCGGCTTCGGCATCGCCCGCCTCGCTCTGGATCGGCAACTGCTGCAGGATCTCATCGAGCATCTGGCGATACTGGCTTTCGCTGCGCACCTGGCTCAGATCGGCGACCGGTTGGCCCTGGAACATCGCATAGACAGTCGGGATCGACCGCACCTGGAATTGCGAGGCGATGAACTGATTCTTGTCGACGTCGATCTTGGCGAGGATCACGCCCTTGTCGGCATAGTCGGCGGCGATCTTTTCGAGCACCGGCGAGAGCTGCTTGCACGGGCCGCACCATTCGGCCCAGAAATCGACCAGCACCAGCTTCGTCATCGACGGTTCGACGACGTCGCGGCGAAATGCCTCGACGGCTTCGCGTTCGCTGGGCGATAAGGCGGACATACCAGGCGTGGCCAAGACGCGCTCCCTTGATTGGTCGGTTGCGGAATCGAGCGCCCTATGTGGGGGTTCGACGCTCCTGCGCCAAGCCTTTTCACGCAATGCGCAAACAGGGCTTGCCGAGTGCAAAAGGCGGTGCTAGGAGCCGCCGCCTTGCCCCGGCCCGCAACAATCCTGCGCGGGCCGATTCGACGCCAGAGCGGGCGTAGCTCAGGGGTAGAGCACAACCTTGCCAAGGTTGGGGTCGAGGGTTCGAATCCCTTCGCCCGCTCCAGGTTTTTTCCTATAAATCAGTGAGTTAGCGGCCTGCGAGCCGCTTTTTCATTGGAGACAAGGGTTACGGCGAGGGTCGTTGTCTCCATAATGTCTCCACAAAATTACCAAGATAGGGTCGCCTCTGGCGTTGGATGGCGTGGCTTCCCATTATCCGCTACGCAGGCATCCGCCGCATTCGAGCGACCTCCGAAGCTGGAGACAACAGCTGGAGCCGCTGGAGACAATGGCTCGTTTTTGGAGACAATCCTGAGCCCTCTTCGTCGCCTCACCGCTTCGCTTCCCTGCTCTGGATAAGCATCAGATCGAGCGCGGCACCGAACCGTAGCTGTCGGAGGAGAGGCTAACGGCGGGCGATAGTGTGCTGCTCCGTCGGTTCTTTGTTGAGAATGGTTCGCAACTAGCGTATCGTTGCCCCAAAGGCAGGGGAGAACGCACCAAGGAGAGCGACGCCATGACCGCCCGGCAGAACCGATCCATGATGACCAGCCTGCCGGCCGTCGCCACCATGTTGCTCGCCCTCATCCTGATTGTGCTCGCCGTTCTTCGCTGGCGCGACAATGGCTGGGGCGCGCTGGTCTGGCTGATCGTGTTCATCGCCATGTGTGCGATCCGCACGCCGCACTCCCTGCGCAACCGTGCCAATCTCGTGATCGAGGCCCGCAAGGACACGACCGAAATCGTCCTGCTGGCGGCCATGTTCGTGACGATGATGGTGCTGCCGCTGCTCCAACTCGCCACTGGCCTGTTCGCCTTTGCCGACTATCCGCTGCCTGAATGGGTGACCTGGATCGGCGCGCTCGCGCAGATCCCCTTCCTCTGGCTGTTCTGGCGAAGCCATGCCGATCTCGGCCGCAACTGGAGCCCCGGCCTGGAGGTGCGCGAGGACCATGCCCTCGTCACCAACGGCATTTATGGGCACATCCGCCATCCCATGTATGCAGCCATCTGGGTCTCGGCGCTGGCCCAACCGCTGCTGATTCACAACTGGATCGCCGGCGTTCTCGTCGTCCCCGCCTTCGCCGCCATGTGGTTCATTCGCGTGCCCAACGAAGAAGCGATGATGCGCACCCGCTTCGGCGACGCCTGGGATGCCTATTGCACCCATGCCGGCCGGCTGCTCCCGAGGCGCGCGCCATGACGATGCACGCACCTATTTCCCAAAGCCAAAGGGCTTCCAATTCCGGCGCGCTGGTGACGGCCGCGGCCCGTTGCTGGCGCCGCGCGCGCGATGGCGGCGCGCCGGTCCAGCAATCGCTCTACGCCATGCTGGCGCCGAACGACTGCGGGCTGCTCGCGCCCGTGTTCGACAGTCTGATGACGCTGTGCGAAGCCGCACTCGGGCGCAAGATCGCCGTCGGCAGCATTTTCCTGTCCCAGGACGAGCTTTTGCTGCTCGGCCTGCTCGATGGATCGCGCCAACGCCATGCCTGCATCGCCTGCGCCGAAGGCGCGGCGTCCGCGCTCGACTGCGCCATCTGCTCGACCCGGATCATGATGGCCCTGGTCATGGGACGTGCGCTGCCATGACTGTCATCGACACCATCGGCGCGCTCGAAGGCATAATCGGCAAGACGCCGCCGCCCATGCACCTCAAGATCATCGACCACCTCGACCCCGGCGCGTTACGCTGGATCGCACAATCGCCGTTGATGTTCGCCGGCGTCGGCGACGGAGCGGGCGTCACCGTCACGCTGGCGGGCGATGCGCCGGGCTTCGCCAACGGCGATAGCCGCGAACTGCGCGTGCCGGCCGCATCGCTCGACGATTCCGCCCTGATGCGGCCGGGTGCGGCATTCGGTTCGCTGTTCCTGCTGCCCGGCATCGGCGAGACGCTGCGCGTCAACGGGCGCGTCGCCGCGGTCGAGACCGATCATGTCCACATCGCCGTGGAGGAATGTTACGGCCATTGCGCCAAGGCGCTCATCCGCTCCGAGCTATGGGCGGCGCAGCCGGTGCAGGCGCCGGGCGATGCGGCCGCCTTCGTCGCGGCCAGCCGCTTTCTCGCGCTGGCGACAGTCAGTGCGCAAGACCGGGCCGATCTCAGCCCCAAGGGCGATCCGGCCGGCTGCATGGCCCAGCTCGACGGCGACGTGCTGTGGTTCGCCGACCGGCCCGGCAACCGGCGCGTGGACAGCTTCCGCAACATCGTCGAGCAACCGCAACTGGCCCTCGCGCTGCTGGTTCCGGGCGCGAGCCGCGTCGGACTCGTGCGCGGTCAGACCCAGCTCACCACCGATCCGGCCGCGCGGGAGCGTTTCACCGTGCAGGACAAGACGCCGCTGCTGGCGATCCGCGTCGCGGTTGATACGATTGTGCTGCGCGACAGTCCGGCGCTGACACACGCGAACCTGTGGCCGGTCCATGCGACCAGCGACATCGACCCGACCAGGCTGTTCGTCGAGCATATCAAGCTCAACAAGGCGGGCGGCGTCGGCGCGGCGCTGGCGCGCGCCAGCCTCTCGGTGCCCGGCGTGACCGGGTTGCTCAAGAAGGGCCTGGACAAGGACTATAAGGAGAATCTCTATTAGCGATCCCCTTTCTTCTGACGCTCCGGCGCAGCCCCGGCCGGGTCCGGTCACGCGCACCTTGCTGCGCTGGCTGATGCGACCGGCGCGCGTCGTCGCCGTCGAACCGCTCTCGCCCCATTTCCGGCTGATCGACCTTGAGGGCGACGCACTCAAGGACGTGACCTGGGCGCTCGGCCAGAAGGTGCAGGTCGCGATGGGTTCGGGCCTTGCCGCGCGGACCTACACGCCGATGTCGTGGGACGCCGATCGCGGCGCGACGCGGCTGCTCGCTTTCGCGCATGGCGACGGTCCCGGCAGCCGCTGGACCACCGGCCTTCAGGTCGGCGACACCTGCCAGTTCTTCGGCCCACGCCGTTCGCTCGACCTGTCCGGGCTCGGCCGGCCGGTCATGCTGTTCGGCGATGAGACATCCTTCGGCCTGGCCGCGTCGCTGCGCGAAAGCCCGCAAGGGGGCGATGCGCGTTTCGTGTTCGAGGTGTCAGACGCCGGCGAATCCCGGCCGGTGCTGGCGGCGTTCGGACTGGGCGATGCCATCGTCGTCGAACGCGCCGCCGATGATACGCATCTCGCCGAAGCGGAGGACAGGCTGGTTGGCCATGTCGCGGCCGGCGGCGATTTCATCCTCACCGGCAAGGCGCCGTCGATCCAGCGGGTCAGCCGCGCCTTGAAGGCCGCTGGAATCGGATCGGCGAGGCTCAAGGCCAAAGCCTATTGGGCGCCCGGCAAGACCGGTCTCGATTGAGCCGGAGACCGGCGATGGGCAAATATGATGCGCTGGGCGCGTTCCTGAGACGATGGCGGGTCCGTAACGACGCGGAGGGCGTCGAGCTGGGTTTCGCGCATATAGAGAATATCATCGGCGGCCTCTTGCCGCACGGTGCGGCCGAGCCGGAATGGTGGTGCGTGAACGGGCGCGCTGATCGCAATGCTCCGCATCGCCGCGCCTGGCTGGAGGCCGGGTTCGAGGCGATTGCCGAGCCGAGGGCCGAACGAGTCTATTTCCGAAAGCGCAGCACTGATTGACTCCGGCTCGGCGCCTAATGCGTTCGTGGGCTGAAGAACTATTCGGCAGGATGCGGTGCGAGCGCCTCGATGATCCGACAGTCGGCGACCGTGCCGCCGCGGCAAGAGCCGATCACCTCGGCCAGCTCCCGCCGCAGCGCCGTCAGGTCCGCGATCTTGCGCTCGACCTCGGCCAGATGATCGCGCGCCAGTGCATCGACCGTGGCGCAATCGCGTGTGCGATCGTCGGAGAGCGACAGCAGCGCCCGCACCTGATCGAGCGGGAAGCCGAGATCGCGGGCGCGGCGGATGAAGGATAGCCGGCCCAGTTCCGTCTCGCCGTAGGCGCGGTAGTTGCCGGCAGTGCGCAACGGTTTAGGAAGAAGGCTGATCCGCTCATAGTATCGGATCGTCTCGACCTTGGTGTCCGTCGCCTTGCCCAGCTCGCCGATGGTGAGCGCCATGCCTTGACCCTGTAGTTGCTACAGGGTGCATATAGCCGGTCACGTCGAACGAATCGAGGTGACGGATATGGCGGGCGGATGCTGCGGCGGCTGCGAGATGCCACTGACGAGAGACGAAGCATGGCGGCGGGTGCTGTGGATCGCGCTCGCCATCAATGCCAGCATGTTCGTGGTCGAGATCGCGGCCGGCGTGGCGGCCCACTCCGCCGCGCTCAAGGCTGATGCACTCGATTTCCTCGGCGATTCCGCCAACTACGCGATCAGCCTCGGCGTCGCCGGCCTGATGCTGCGCTGGCGCGCGCGGGCTGCGCTACTCAAGGGCGCCACGCTGCTCCTGCTCGGCCTATGGGTGTTGGGAAGCACCGTATGGATGGCGCTCACCGGAACTCTGCCACAAGCCGAGACTATGGGTGTGATCGGCGTGCTGGCGCTACTCGCCAATCTTGTCTGCGCCGTCATGTTGTGGCGGCACCGCGAGGGCGATGCCAACCGCCGATCGGTATGGATATGCTCGCGCAACGACGCGATCGGCAATGTCGCCGTGGTCGCCGCGGCGCTCGGCGTGTTCGGCACCGGCACGGCCTGGCCGGACATAGCCGTTGCCGCCATCCTTGCCGCCCTCGGTGTCAGCGGTGGTTGGCAGATCATCCGGCAGGCGCGCTCGGAACTGCGTGGGATCTCAAGCGACCTTCACGGCGAACTCGTTGCCTCGCCCTTCGTCGAGCGGAAGCGACTGTGAGATGTAACCGTTAGCGGGAGCGCGGACATAATCCACATAGTCCGTCGCAAAGGCATTTTCCGCCAGGACCACCGCGCCGGCCTTCAACCGCGGTTCGATCAGCTTGAGCACCGGCAGATAAAGCGACCAGGCGCCGTCGATCAGCGCCAGATCGACCCCGCCGCCAACATCCTTGAGCGTTTCGAGGGCGTCGCCCTCCCGAATGTCCACCACGTCGGAGAGGCCGGCAGCGTCGAGATGCGCGCGTGCCCGAGCCGCCTTGGCAGGTTCCAGCTCGGAACCGATAAGCTGCCCACCGCCATTGTCGCGCAGCGCGGCGGCGAGATAGATGGTAGAGATTCCCATCGACGTGCCGAATTCCACGATCCGCGTCGCCTTGCAGGTCCGCGCAATCGCATAGAGGAAGCGGCCGTAGCCGGGCGTCACCGACAGGAAATGTTCGGCATGGCCGCGATAGACGGCCCGGTAATCGGCGCGTTCGTCGGCGATCATCTGCTTGGCGGCCTGCTCGATCGAACCGCCGGAAGCCTCGATCTCGGCCATCATCTTCTGGATGAAGGGGCCGTCCGCTGTCTCTGCTTCCTGATGAAGCTGGTCCAGGAGTTTGGCGACACCCCCGTTGCTCAATGTGTTCATGCTATCTTCCTTGGCGCTTGTGAGGCTCACCGGCCTCGACTGATGGAAGACAGAGGAATACAGGGAACCCGAATTGGCGTCATTCCGAAGGACGGACAGAATGTTATCCAATCTCGCCATAGCGGGCGATGGCTGACCTATGCCGCTCCTGACCGAACTTTCCTTGGGGGACGACTGGATCGACCCGGACGATGTGCCCAGGTCGGTCATCACCTACGGCTTCGTGTCCAGGGATTTCGTTGGGATCGAACTGGAACCCCACCGGCACGCGAAAAGCCAGATCATGCTTGTCCAGCGCGGCGCGTTGAGCTGCGAAGTGGAAGGCGGGCTGTGGGTCGTGCCACCGCGCAGCGCGGTGTGGATACCCGGCGGGACGCTTCACTCGATCAGGATGACCGGCGCGCTGGAGGGCTATAACGCGTTCATCGCGCCGGACATGGACGCACGCCTGCCCGCTGCCTGTTGCGCGGTCGCGGTGACGCCGCTGCTGCGCGAACTCCTGCTCCGCACCGCCAACCTGCCGCTTTTCTACGAAGAAGGCGGCGCGAACTCGCGGCTGATGGCGGTGCTGCTCGATGAACTTGCCGTCGCAAAGGTCGAGGATTTGCACCTGCCGATGCCGACCGATCCGCGCCTTCGCAAGATCATCGACCTGATGATGGCCTCGCCCGCAGATCGGGGAACGCTCGATGCCTGGGCCGACAAAGCGGGCCTGAGCGCGCGGACGTTGGGGCGGCTGATAAGCCGGGAGACGGGTATGAGCTTTGGACGCTGGCGCCAGCAGCTCGGCGTGATCCTCGCAGTTAAATGGCTGGCTGGCGGCGCCTCGATCCAGCAGGTCGCGGCCGACCTCGGTTACGAGAGCGTGCCCAGCTTCGTGACCATGTTTCGCAAGGTGCTCGGCACCTCGCCGGGCCGTTACATGGCCGAACGTCATTCGGGCCGACCTTGAAGCGGGCAAGCCCGCCACATTTGCGGTTTCCGGTTGAAGGTTTGGCGCCTGCACCAGGCTGAACGCGGCGAAGGTGCGTTTCAGAAGAAGGCCAGGTTGGGGGAAGCCTCCCCCTGAGCGGGAGCCCTTGGGTCTCCCGCTACCCCCTCTGCGGGGACACCCCGCAACGCCCCGAGAGTGAGAGTCCGCCCGGTCGGCCGTGACGGGCTTACGAGGCAGAGGGAGTGGCCCCTGCCGGCCCGTCGCGGAGACACGCGATGGCGCCTTCCACCGCCGCGGCCCGCGCCGACAATGATCCGGCGGGCCTCATCACCCTCGGCCAGTCCCCAGACCGCGATCGGGTCCGATTGCGCGTGCTCAGCCTGGGCGCGGGCGTCCAATCCACCACCCTGGCGTTGATGGCCGCCCACGGCGAGGTCGGGCCGATGCCCGACTGCGCCATCTTCGCCGACACCGGCTGGGAGCCCCGCGCCGTGCGCGAGCATCTCGCCTGGCTCATGTCGCCGAACGTGCTGCCATTCCCGGTGCATGTCGTCTCGGCCGGCGACATCCATGCCGATCTGCTGCGCGCCGGCAGCGGCGAACGCTGGGCCTCGATTCCGGCCTTCACCCGCACGGCGAAGCGCGGCCGTATCGAAGTCGGGATGATCCGGCGTCAATGCACCAAGGACTACAAGATCGTTCCGATCCGCCGGAAGGTCCGCGCGCTCGCCGGCCTGACCCGCCGCCGCTCGCCCGACCATGCGATCGTCGAGCAATGGATCGGCATCTCGCTCGACGAACTGATGCGGATGAAGCCGTCCTTCGAGGCATGGCAGGTCAATCGCTGGCCGCTGATCGAGCAGCGCATGTCGCGCCACGACTGCCTGCGCTGGCTCGAACGGCACGACTATCCGATCCCGCCCAAGAGCGCCTGCGTCGGCTGTCCCTTCCACTCCGATATGCGCTGGCGCGAGATCCGCGACCACGATCCCGAAGCCTGGGCGGAAGCGGTCGCGGTCGATCGCGCGATCCGCACCGGCCTGCGCGGCATCCGGGGCCGCGTCTATCTGCATCGCTCGGCCGTGCCGCTCGACCAGGCCGACCTCAGCACGCCGGCCGATCGGGGCCAACTCGATCTGTGGGCCAACGAATGTGAGGGCATGTGCGGCGTGTAACGGCGGCCATGCGGATAGAGAGAGTGAGAGGGGGGCCTTCGGGTTCGTGACGGGCTGGATAGCCGAGAGAGTGTCTCGCGGCGGCCCGTCATGGAGTAACCGACATGGCAAAAGCTGCCCCCAAGATCGTCCTCAGCCCGTCGCGGGATATTCCCTTCGACAAGTTGATCCTGTCCCAATCCAACGTCCGCCGGGTCAAGAACGGCGTGACGATCGAGAACCTCGCCGACAGCATCGCGCGGCGTAGCCTGCTGCACGGCCTCAATGTCCGGCCCCAGCTCGACGAAGACGGCAACGAGACCGGCTTCTTCGAGGTGCCCGCCGGCGGCCGCCGCTACAGCGCGCTGGCGACCCTCGTGAAGCGCAAGCGGATGGCCAAGGATGCGCTGGTGCCTTGCGTCGTCAAGGCGGCCAACGATCCCGTCCTGGCCGAGGAGGATTCGCTTGCGGAAAACAGCGAGCGCGAGCCGCTCCATCCGCTCGACGAGTTTCACGGCATGAAGGTGCTGATCGACAAGGGCGAATGCGAGGAGGCCATCGCCGCGCACTTCCGCGTCACCCCCGCCGTGGTGCGCCAGCGCCTCAAGCTCGCCTCGGTCTCGCCCAAGCTGCACGAGGTCTATGTCGCCGGCGACATGACGCTCGATCAGCTCATGGCCTTCACGGTCAGCGACGATCATGCCCGCCAGGAGCAGCTCTGGAAGCAGCTCGATCACAGCATCAACAGGTCGCCCAGCTTCATCCGCGACAAACTGACCGAGGACATGGTTTCGGTGTCTGACGCCCGCGTGCGGTTCGTCGGTCTGGACGCCTACCTCTCGGCCGGCGGCGTGGCGCCGATGCGCGACCTGTTCGAGCCCGACGATGGCGGCTGGCTGAGCGATCCCGCCTTGCTCGATCGCCTGGTCGCCGAGAAGCTCGACGCCGAGGCGGACAAGATCAAGGCTGAAGGCTGGAAGTGGGTCGAGGCGCTGGTCGATCTGCCCTATGGCTATGACGAGGACTGCCGGGCGATCGAGGCCATCCAGGAGCCGCCGACCGAGGCGGACGAAGCTCGCATCGCCGAACTGCGCGCCGAAGCCGACGCCCTGGAAGACGAATGGGCGGGCAAGGGCGACATTCCGGGCGAGGTCGATGCGCGCGTGAGCGCCATCGACGTGGAGTTGGCCACGCTGTCGCGCGGTCGGTTCACTTACGACGCGCAAGAGCAGGCCCGCGCGGGCGTGTTCGTCGGCCTCGAAGCCGATGGCACGCTCTATATCGACCGCGGCTATGTGCGGCCGGAGGATGAGCCCGCCGAGGAAACCGACGACACCGCCGAGGACGAGGGCGCGTCCGTGTCCGAAGTGTCCGGCGATGAACCGGGCGGCGGAGCCTTGCAGCCTGTCGCGCCAGTCTCCGATGGGACGGCCGATCCCGCTTCGTCCGCGAGTGGCGACGATGACGATGATGACGTCATCAAGCCGCTGCCGGATCGGCTGGTGGCCGAGTTGACCGCCACCCGGACGGTCGCCCTGCAGGACGCCTTCGCGCAGAACCCGGCGGTCGCCTTCGCCGCCGTGCTGCACGCGATGGTGCTGACCACCTTCTATCAGGTCCGCACCGAGAGTTGCCTGGAGCTGTCGGTCAGCCGCGTCTATTTCCCGTTCCAGGCGCCGGGCCTGCGGGAAAGCGCGGCGGCGCGGGCGATGGACGAGCGCCATGCCGGTTGGAAAGCGCGGTTGCCCAAGTCCGATAAGGATGCCTGGGACGCGATCCAGCAGCTCGACGGCGCTGACCAGGCTGCCCTGTTCGCCCATTGCGCAGCCTATGCGGTCAACGCCCAATGGGAGCCGGTTCCCAAGCATGGCGGCGGCCGCATCTCGGCGCATGGCGTCGCGCGGCGCATCCAGCACGCCAATGTCGTCGCCCGCGCGGTCGGGTTCGACATGGTGGCGACGGGCTGGCGGCCGACGGTCGAGAATTATCTCGGCCGTGTCACCAAGCCGCGCATCCTCGAAGCCGTCGCCGAAGGCACGGAGCCGCAGAAGGCCGGCCTGATCGACCATCTGAAGAAGGGCGACATGGCCCGCGAAGCCGAGCGGCTTCTGGCCGACGCCGGCTGGCTTCCCGAGCCGCTGCGGATGCCGGACGCAGAACCCGTGCTGCCCGTCGCGCAGACGGCGGGCGACGAGGACGGCGAGGCGCTTCCCGCCTTCCTCGGTGAGGATGACGACGACGAAGACGAGCAGGACTCGGCCTACGCCGTCGCAGCGGAATAGCCGCATCTGGGCGGGGCGGTTTCGGCCGCTCCGCCCTTTTCCGTTGTCACCACCACTAGGCCCGGCCGAGCGCCGGGCTTTTTCGCATGGCCGCCGGGCCGCTTCAGGCCGGGCCGCTTCACCCTCAACACAGGAGAATCCCCATGAAGATCGACGACATCGCACTGGCGGACGCCGATGCCCTCGCACCCATTCTGCTCGCCGCGATTCAGCGTCTCGGGCAGCTCGGCCGCTCGGGCGCCGTCGCGCTGGCGCGGCAGGTCGAAGACGGCGATGCCGATTTTGACGAGGCCGCTGGCTGGATCGAAGAAATCGCGGCCGGGACGCTCACGGACTGAGCCGCGCGCCGCCGGTCCCGTCCTGGGACCGGCGGCCAGAGCGCGAGGAAGACCGGGGTCGGGTGAGCCTGCCGGATTGAGAGAGAGCGCCGGACGGCTCGAACCTTTCCCGCTCTCCCGGAGAACACCCATGTCCACGATTTCAAATCTGCCCGCGGCCGCTCCTTCGACGGTGCTTGACGGCCATGCCGTGGTCGCTTCCGTCCCGCTCGGCACATTGCTGCGCTTCTTCGACGGCACGCCGCGGCCGCCCGAGCGGTTCCGGCGCAAGCTCTCCGCCTGGAAGAACCGCAATGACACGGGCCGTCTGGTCGAAAAGTCGCAAGCTCGCACGCTCGGCGCCACGCCGTTTCCGGCGACCTTCACCCTTCACCTCGCCAATTACGGCTCGGCCGGCACGATCGTCATGGTCGTGAATCGGGGCTTTCAGGCCACGACCGATCTACGCTTCGAGATTCTCGAACGTCCCGCGCCCGGCATGGTGCGCGTGCTCTCGCGACGTAACGGCCGGGTCGAACTGCACCGCCTCACATCCGACATGGCCGAGGCCGAGGCATGGATGGCGAAGAACCGCTATTGCGATCCCATCGCCGAGATCGTCGGTGAAGATGAAGCCGGCCCAGCCCCGGTCGGGAGGGCGGCATGAACGCCGCCGCTCCAATCCAGGCCATTTATGGCCGCACAGCCGATGGCGATCTGGCGGCGATGGTCGGCGACAATGCCTATCTCGCCCTTCCGGTCGCGGATGGTCTTCGTCTCTGGAGCGGTTGGCGGATCGACCGTCCAATCGCCGAGTGGCGGCGGGCCGACTTCTCCGGCTTTGGCGACGCCATCGCCGACGAAGCGGCGTTTCGGGTTCTCGTCGAGGAACAGGTTGCGCATCGGCGCGAGATCATCGCGCTCGATCGGCAGCATCGCGCGTCCGACCGCTGGAGCCCCTGGGGCGCATCGCAGGCTGGTTCGGTCTATGCCGAGGGCGTCGTCTTCCATGTCACCGCCAGCCACGGCGGCTTCAAACTTGATGACGCGCGCAACGCGGCCATGCCCGCCACGCTGCGCATCGAAAGCGGCTGGTATGAGGAAGATTGCGATTGGGCGATGGTCGCGTTCGGCTTTCCCGAATTGTTCACCGCCTATGAGCGCCGCGTCGCCGAGAAGACCCTGCGCGACACCTATCCCGAACGCTGGGAAGCCGTCCACGGGCGGCCCCTTGCGCCGGGCGAGTCCTTCTCGAACGATCGTCGCCTGTTCGAGGAGGCGCACGCTCACGATTGGATCGTCATCTCGGCGAGCTTGTCCGCCAGCACGCCGGGTTTCGTGAAATGTGTCGCGGCGCTCGGCGGAAAGCGGGACCGGCGGCCCTATCGCGGGTTTCTCGTCCCCAAGGCCGAATACCACGCCGGCCCGCATGGCTTCGTGATCGACGAGGCCCGGCATCAGAGCTGGGCGCTGCCGACAGCCCCCGACGCTTGATCCGCGCCTAAGCCCGTCCCCGCGCCTTGGCCGGGGGCGGGCTCTTTTTTTGCCCGCTGCTGGAGGACTTGATTTCACCGGCGCAGGCCAAGCGGCAGGCCGCAGCCGTTCGGCCATGCGGTGTCCCGAGAGAGTGAGAGGCAGGCCGGAAACGGGCGGGTCGGCCGGATCGAGAGAGAGCGTCCGGCGGCCCGTTCCCTTCCGGCTCTCTTGAGGACATCCGCCATGACCCTTGCTGCACCCGTCGCCCATCCGGCGGCGCCGTTTCCCACTGCGCCCGGTTTCGCCGCGACCGCTCGGTCCATTCTCGCCGCCGCCGCGCTGATTCTCCCCGATCTCGAACGCGGCCGCGCCATCGACGCGCGCGCCCTGCGCTCCGCGATGGAGACTGCGTTCGGCGGCTCCGACGCCGATGGCGCCTGGAATTGGAAGACCGCTTACGACGCCTGCGAGGCCGCCCAGATTCTGTTCCTGCGCAAATACGGCGGCACGATCCTCCGCAAATCCGCGTCGCCGCTCGCCGCGCTGGCGATGATCGAGAAGGTGGCGGCGCTGCTCCCCACCCACACGCGCCGCTCGGAGACGTCGCAGGCGCTCCAGCAATTCTCGACGCCGGCCGGGCTGGGCTTCGTCGCCACCGTCGCGGCCGCGATCCGGCCCGGCGACCTGGTGCTCGAACCCTCCGCCGGCACCGGCCTGCTCGCGGTGCAGGTCGAGACGCGAGGGGGCAGCCTCGTTCTCAACGAGCTGGCCGAGATCCGCGCCGAGATGCTCGCCGGCCTGTTCGGCGATGGCCCCGTCACTCGCCACGACGCCGCGCATATCCATGACTATCTGCGCGCGGACATCGTGCCGAGCGTGGTGGTGATGAACCCGCCTTTCTCGGCCGTCGCCCATGTCGACCGAACCATGAAGGACGCGGCGCTGCGCCATATCGGCTCGGCGCTGGCCCGGCTCGCCGAGGGCGGCCGCCTGGTTGCGATCACCGGGGCGAGCTGCGCGCCCGACAATCCCGCCTGGACCGATGCCTTCGCCCAGCTTCAGGAGCGCGGCCGCGTGCTGTTCTCGGCGGCGATCGACGGCCGGGTCTATGCCAAGCACGGCACCACCATCGACACGCGCCTGACCGTTCTCGAGCGCGTTCCCGCCGACGATCCGACTGTCTTTCCGGCCTCGCCCGGCGTCGCGCCCGACACCGCGACCCTGCTCGGCTGGGTGCAGGGCCATGTGCCGCCGCGCGGGTCCGATCCCGAGACGCCGCCGCCCGCCATGCCGGTGGCCGTGCCTGTCGCCATGCGGGCGATGTCGGCGAGGCCCGCCGCGCGCCGCCAGGCCAAACCCGCGTCGCCCGCGCCCATCGTGCTGCCCGAGGCGGCCGAGCTGGCCTATGACGCCATCGACTGGACCCCGGCCGAGGCCGGCCGCCTGACCGACGCGATCTACGAGCCCTATGCGCTCCAGTCGCTGCGCATCGACGGCGCCAAGCCGCACCCGACGCCGCTGGTCCAGTCGGCGGCGATGGCCTCAGTCCCACCGCCCAAGCCGAGCTATCGGCCGACCCTGCCGACGAACCTAGTCGCCGACAGCATCCTGTCGGACGCCCAGCTCGAATCCGTGATCCTCGCGGGCGAGGCCCATGCCGGCCATCTCGCCGGGGCATGGACCGTCGATGACACCTGGGATGTCGTCACCGCCGCGCCGGACGATGCGGAGCAGGCCGTGCGCTTCCGGCGCGGCTGGTTCCTCGGCGATGGCACCGGCGCGGGCAAGGGCCGCCAGGTGGCGGGCATCATCCTCGACAACTGGCTGAAAGGTCGCCGCCGCGCGGTGTGGGTGAGTCGTTCCGAGACCCTGCATCAGGACGCGATGCGCGATTGGGAGGCGCTCGGGCAGGAACGCCTGCTGGTGACGCCTCTCTCACGCTTCCGCCAGGGCACGGCGATCACGCTGGACGAGGGCGTGCTGTTCGTCACCTACGCCACGCTCCGCTCGCAGGAGCGCGGGGAGAAGGTGAGCCGCGTGCAGCAGATCGTCGATTGGCTCGGCGCCCACTTCGACGGCGTGATCGTGTTCGACGAGGCGCACGCAATGGCGAACGCGGCCGGCAGCACGACCGAGCGCGGCGAGCAGGCGCCCTCGCAGCAGGGCCGCGCCGGGCTGCGGCTCCAACACGCGCTGCCCGACGCGCGCGTCATCTATGTCTCCGCCACCGGCGCGACCACCGTGCAGAACCTCGCCTATGCCCAGCGGCTCGGCCTGTGGGGCGGCGAGGATTTCCCGTTCGCCACGCGTAGCGAATTCATCGCGGCGATCGAGGCCGGCGGGGTCGCGGCGATGGAGGTGCTGGCGCGCGACCTGAAGGCGCTCGGCCTCTATTCCGCCCGCTCGCTGTCCTTCGACGGCGTGGAATACGAGATGCTCGAACATGGGCTGACGCGAGCGCAGATCGGCATCTACGACGCCTATGCGGGCGCCTTCCAGATCATTCACAACAATCTGGACGCGGCGATGCAGGCCGCCAACATCACTGGCGCGACCGGCACTCTCAACGCCCAGGCCAAGGCCGCGGCGCGCAGCGCCTTCGAGTCGGCCAAGCAGCGTTTCTTCAATCACCTCATCACCGCGATGCAGACGCCTTCGCTGATCGCCAGCATCGAGCATGACCTGGCGGCCGGCCATAGCGCCGTCGTCCAGATCGTCTCGACCGGCGAGGCGTTGCAGGAACGCCGGCTGGCCGACATCCCGACCGAGGAATGGGACGACGTGCGCGTGGACGTAACGCCCCGCGAATACGTCCTGTCCTACCTCGAACACAGCTTCCCGGTGCAGCTCTACGAGCCGTTCACGGACAGCGAGGGCAACCTGTCCTCGCGGCCCGTCACCGACGCCGACGGCAATCCCGTCGAGTCCCGCGAAGCCGCCGAGCGCCGCGACCGGCTGATCGAGCGCCTGGCGTCGCTGACCCCGGTGCCGGCCGCGCTCGACCAGATCATCCATCACTTCGGGACCGATATGGTCGCCGAGGTGACGGGGCGTTCGCGGCGCATCGTCAAGCGGCGCGGATCGGACGGGATCGACCGCTTTGTCGTCGAGAGCCGGCCGGGCTCGGCCAATGTCGGCGAGACCGACGCCTTCCAGAGCGACGCCAAGCGCATCCTGATCTTCAGCGACGCAGGCGGGACCGGCCGCAGCTATCATGCCGACCTCGGGGCGCGGAACCAGCGGCTGCGCGTCCATTATCTGCTGGAGGCGGGCTGGAAGGCCGACAACGCCATCCAGGGCTTCGGCCGCACCAACCGCACCAATCAGAAGCAGCCGCCGCTGTTCCGGCCGGTGACGACCGACGTGAAGGCGCAGAAGCGGTTCATCTCGACCATCGCGCGCCGGCTCGACACGCTGGGCGCGATCACGCGCGGCCAGCGGCAGACCGGCGGCCAGGGGCTGTTCCGCCCCGAGGACAATCTGGAATCGCAATATGCGCGCGACGCGCTGCGCCAACTCTACCGGCTGCTCTATGCGGGCAAAGTCGAGGGCTGCTCGCTGCTCGCCTTCGAGCAGGCCACGGGGCTTCGCCTCAGCGACGACACCGGCCTCAAGGACGAGTTGCCGCCGATCACCACCTTCCTCAATCGTATGCTGGCGCTCACCATTGACCTCCAGAATACGCTGTTCACCGCCTTCGAGGATTTGCTGACCGCGCGCATCGAGGGCGCCATCGCGTCTGGAACCTATGAGCTGGGTCTGGAGACACTTCAGGCCGAGAGCTTCACGATCATCGACCGCAACATCATCTATACTCATCCGGGCACCACGGCGGAGACCAGGTTGCTGACGATCGAACGCAAGGACCGTAATCGGCCGATCACGCTGGACGACGCGCTCGACCGGCTTTCGGACCCGCGTGCGGTCCTGATGGTCAACGCGCAATCGGGCCGCGCGGCGGTGCAGATTCCGACGCGTGGGCTTCTGCTCGACGACGGCAGCGTCGAGCGCCGCGTGCGGCTGGTGCGGCCGATGGAATCGACCCCGATGCCGTTGGAGGCGATGGCGCAGACCCAATGGCGCGAAGCCGCCCGCGCCGACTTCGCCCGCGCCTGGCAGGCGGAGCTTGCCGAGGTGCCGGAGTTCGCCGTCAGCACAATGCACGTCGTCACCGGCCTGCTGTTGCCAATCTGGAAGCGCCTGCCCAACGAGTCCACGCGCGTCTATCGGCTCCAGACCGACGACGGCGAGCGGATCATCGGCCGCCGGGTCTCGCCAGCCTGGGTGGCGACCGCCACCGCCAACGACGAGGGCCCGCGCCTCGATCCGCAGGCGGCCTTCGCTGCGCTGATGGACGGGCGCACCGTGCTCGACTTGGCCGAGGGTCTCCAGCTTCGCCGCGTGCGCGTGATGAGCGCCTACCGCATCGAGCTGAGCGGCTTCACCGACGCGATGCGCGAGCGGCTGACCGCCTACGGCCTGTTCCACGAGATTATTTCGTGGACGCTGCGCATGTTCGTGCCGGTCGATGCGAACGGCGTCGCCGTGCTGGAACGGCTGATGAAGCGGTGGCCGCTCGCGCGCATCGCCGACCGGACGGCCGCGTGATGGGCCGGCTGTCGGATCAGGCAGGCGAATTGGCGCACCGTCTCGGCGACCGGGCCGAGGCGGTGTGCCGCCGCTACCTGTCGAAAGGGCGCCGCGAAGGCCGCTATTGGCTGGTCGGCGACGCCCACAACACGCCGGGGCGCAGTCTCTATGTGCGCCTGTCCAGCTCGGAAGACGGCCGGGGCGCGGCCGGCAAATGGACCGACGCCGCGACCGGCGATCATGGCGACCTGCTCGACATCATCGCGCAGGTCTGCGGCCATGCGCAGCTCCGCGACACGCTGGACGAGGCCCGGCGCTTTCTCAGCCTGCCGGACCCCGAGCCTGGCCCCGAGGGCCCGCGTCGCCGGGACGAGCCCAAGGCCCCCACCGGCTCGCCGGAATCGGCGCGGCGCTTGTTCGCCGCGTCCGGTCCTGTCCGGGGCTCGCTCGTGCAGACCTATCTGCGGAAGCGCGCGATCACCACCCTGGGGGCCGACGATCCCCTCCGCTTCCATCCGCGCTGCTACTACACCCCGTCGCGGAAGGACGTGGCCGGCACACGTCGCGCCTGGCCCGCGATGATCGCCGCCGTCACCGATCTCGACGGCGCGATCACCGGCGTCCATCGCACCTATCTCGCTTCTGGGCTCGACCCGGCCGCGGCGATGAAGGCGCCGGTGGCCACGCCTCGGCGCGCGATGGGTTTTCTGCTCGGGAACGGCGTCCGCTTTGGCGGTGCGGATGCGGTGATGGCGGCCGGCGAAGGCGTCGAGACCATCTTGTCGCTGCGTCAGGTCGTGCCCGCTGTGCCCATGATCGCCGCTCTATCCTCGGCCCACCTCAGCGCCATCCTGTTCCCGCC
This sequence comes from Sphingosinithalassobacter tenebrarum, assembly GCF_011057975.1. Classification (GTDB taxonomy): domain Bacteria; phylum Pseudomonadota; class Alphaproteobacteria; order Sphingomonadales; family Sphingomonadaceae; genus Sphingomonas; species Sphingomonas tenebrarum. Next base: position 269,556 of record NZ_CP049109.1, read on the forward strand.
CGCGCTCAGGCGTCTCTATGTCGCCCGCGACGACGATCCGGCCGGCGACGCGGCGTTGGCGACGTTGACCGAGCGGGCTTCGTCGGCCGCGATCGAGGTCGTCCCGCTCTCGCCCATGCTCGGCGATTTCAACGAGGATCTGCGCCTGATGGGGCCTGAGCGGACGCGGGCGGCCCTGGTCGCGCAGTTTGTCCCCGAAGACGTGAGCCGGTTCCTGGCCGTTCCTTGAGGACGCCGGAAAGGCAGTGAGGGTCTCGGCTCGGGGTTCGAAAAGCTCTGGCTTGTCGGTTGGGATGACGCTTCCAGACATCGGATCGACCACCCCTCTCGGCCTTCTTGGAGGCCGTTCGGACGACAGCCGCCCCGGCCTGGCAACGGCGTTCGGCGACTAATTTCCGCCGCGGCCCCGAGGGGCCGCTTTGCACCGCGAAGCAAATTAGACGCCGCCCTGCCGCCCGGCGCTGCGCTGGGCCGCCACCCGCGCCAGAGGCGCGGGACGGCGGTGCAAGCCCGGTTCACCCGCCGTCTTCGACGCCTGCGAAGGCCGCGATGGGCGCGGCCGCCCGATGAAAGGCGTCATCATGTCAACCGACAATCCGCTTCCCGAACATGAACCCGAGCACGAGGAATCCCCCACCGCCCACCTGCTTCAGGAACTGGCCCTATACGGATACCGGCCCTTCGACGACGAACCCGACGACCGGCCGCTTCCCGACGACCGCCAGGCGACCGGCGCAGTCGCCGACATCTTCGACGCGATTGTCTCGTGCCTGGTCGACACGCGGCTCGAACCGGACCTCGAAGACCTGCTCTGGAACATCACCAACGTCTTCCAGCGCGCCGGCGAACGGATCGAGCGGGAGCTGGACGGCAACGAAGTCGCCCAGAGGCGCAGCCAGCGCGGGCAGGACGGCTCGGAGGTGAAGTCGGTCGAGCTGGAGCGGCTCCTGCGCGAGGGCACGACCCTCATTGAGCGCCGCAACACGATGGAGTTCTTCCGCGACGCCTGCGCCGAGCAATTCCGCACCCACCTTCTTAAAGCCTGGACGCCGCGCTCGGGCTCGAAGGTCAACCGCAAGGCGCTGACCTCGGCCGTGGTCTCCAGCCGCGACTTCATCAACGCGCGGCAGCGGGCCGAGAAGCAGGTGCTCATCCCCGCCGGAACGCTGATCGCCCTCAGCTCAGGGCCGGCCTATAACGATCATCGCTTCATCTGGGACTTGCTCGACAAGATCCACGTCAAGCATCCCGACATGGTGCTGGCGCATGGCGCGACGCCGACCGGTGGCGAGAAGATCGCCGCCCGCTGGGCCGATCACCGCAACGTCCCGCAGATTCCGTTCCAGCCCGATTGGACCCGGCACAAGAAGGCCGCGCCGTTCAAGCGCAACGACGAGATGCTGTCGGTCCTGCCCAAGGGCGTCATCGTCCTTCCCGGCACCGGCATCCAGGACAACCTGCGCGACAAGGCCAAGGCGATGGGCCTCAAGGTCTGGGACTTTCGCAAGCGAGGCGGCGCGTAAGCGCCGCCCAGCGGCCTGATGGCCGCGCCGGTATCCCGGCGATCCCTTGTATGCCTGACCGATAGGGGGATGACTGGCTCCTGTGGCGCAGGGTCCACCCCGCTCTTTGAGGCGCGATCCTTGGTCGAACGGATGGCCTGACGCCATCAACCCATAAAGGGTCCGCTACGCGAGCGTGCGGCCTTCAGGCTGCGCCTGTGCGGTGATTGCGGCCATCCGCTCGACACTTCGGGCGCCTGTCGAGCGGGGATGGCCCTCGCTCCAAAAGACAGGAGCCGGAACAATGTCCCTGGAAATCGCTCAGTCCCACGCCTGGAACCTCGCCCGGACGCTGATGACCTGCATCATCGTCTTCCAGATCGGCGAGCGGGTGTTCGGCGTCGTCGAGGCGCGGGAGTTCGACGGCGACGCAGCCAGCATCGTGCGCGAATACGATCCCTTCGCCCCCTGATCGGCGAGCCGACGCGCGGGCGGGCGGCATGGCCGCCGCCCGCCGTCACCTAGAAGTGGATGAAGCGGCCGTGCGGGGCGAGCTGCTGGATCAGGTCGAACTCGTCCCGGTTTGCCGTCAGCACCGGCAGGCCCGCCTTGGCGGCCGTCAGGAAGATGAGCGCGTCGTTCAAGGCTTCCTTGCGCTGATGACGCTGGTAGGTCTGCGTCCGGGCGAGCGTGCCGGCGACCAGGCCCGCCTCGGTCCATACCTCCGCGTCCGGCGTGAGAAGCCGCGTCGGCGGGATGCTGGCGACGAGGCCCGCATAATGGTCGCGCATCATCTTCCAGTCGGCGCGCGATGGGTCGGCATTGGCGACGCCGGTGCTCAGTTCGCCGACGCAGACCGCGCAATGGAACAGGAGGCCGCGGTCTACCAGAGCCGCCGCCGCCGCTGGCAGCGTGCCGGCGGCGTCGCGGATATAGACATTGGTGTCGAGGAGAATAGCCGCGCGCCCTTCGCCCGCGATGTCGGCGGCAGCGATCAGCGCGTCCGAACCGCGCGGCGCAAGCTGGCTGAGATATTTGTCCGGTTTGACGCGCCGCAGATGCTGGCGCAGGTCAATAGTCAAGCCGGTGATCCGGGCCGAGCTTGCCGCGTGTCTTCTGCATATAGGTGGCCGCCGGATCGGGCTGGGCCAGCATCGCCAGCGCCAGCAGACCAAGCTCGGTCGGTTTGGTCGCGCCGCTCTCGCGCTTCGCCGCCTCGATCAGCGCCTTGGGCGCGCGGAAGCTGACATGCTCGGTCGATTCTCCATCCAGCAGGCCCGCGCGACGCGCTTCCTCCATCACCACCGACGCGCCGGTCACACGCACGGCCGCCGCGCGCCCGCCCTTGGCGGTCCCGGACTTCTCCGGGCTCTTTCCACTTTTCGATGTTGCGGCGCTGGCGACCATGATCGACTCCTTTGTGTGCAAGATAGTCTCATCTGTCACACAAAACAAGGCCGAGCGGCAGGGCGTCGCCGGCCACCGCGCCCCGGCTCAAGGCATGGCCAGTCTCCGTCATGGGCGTGCCGCCCCGTCTCGGGCGAGCCTCGCCCGGCAGGCCGACCACTTGGCGATTCTCCCATTGCCGAAAGGTTCGCGCCAGGCCGTTCCCCTGGCGTGGAGTCGGGCGACCAGCTCCTTCGCCTTCCCGGCTCCTGACTGGAAAGCCTCGGCCTTGGCGGTGACGCGCCATCGACATCCTGACCCACGCAATTCGCGCCCCGTCGAATGACCCGCCGTGAGGCGCGGGTCGCGGGCGACGGTGATGGCAGGCGGGACGACCCACGACGATGGCTACCGGGCCCGGCGGGCCTTCGTCACCAGCGACGACGCTGTTTCCTGCATATCGCTCCAGGTCGCTTCGCCGAGCGAACTGCCCCTCCGACTGACTGATCCCCTAAGCCCGTTCGGTTTGCGCCAACAACCCCCGCGGCTTCCGAACCGTGTTGGCGCTCAAGCGCCTGCCCGCACCACTTCGGGCCTTGGGGGCGGGGCCTCCGCTGCGCGTCGATTGCAAGCGCCTCCCGACGGTCTTGGCCGGGTCTCGTCGGAGGGACGGTCCCTCGGACTTGAAGCAACGGAGACTTAAAATGCAGAACATCGTCATTCTCGCCGGCAACATCGGCCAAGACCCGGAAAGCCGCACCACCCAGGGCGGCACCCGCATCACCCATTTCACCCTTGCGACCTCGCGCCCCCGCTACTCGGAGGGCAAGGTTCTTCGGGACGACAACGGTTATCGTGTTCAGGACACCGAATGGCACCGCGTCACCGCCTTCAACGGCCTCGGCAAGACCATCCAGGATCATTGCGTGAAGGGCATGAAGGTGCTGGTCCGCGGCCGCATCCACTACACCAAGTGGACCGACCAACAGGGAGTCGAACGCTATGGCTGCGAGATCATCGCCGAGACGGTGGACTTCCTCAGCCGGGGCAAGGCCGCCCAGACCGGCGACGGCGCGAGCGACCTCGACGACGACATCCCGTTCTGAGCCGAGGCGCAGGAGAGGCCCGGCGGCGCAAGCCGCCGGGCCTTCTTTCATTGGGGCGGTCCCATTGCACTTACTTCAAGGCGACTATAATAGTCGTTTTCATAGCGGATAGCGACCGGGTTGTGGAGGTGATCTTGCATGATCACTTCCCGCCAGGTGCGGGCCGCTCGCGCACTTCTCGGCTGGACGCAGGAGATGCTAGCAGACAAGGCCCTTATCGCTCTGACCGCGCTTAAACGCCTGGAATCAGAGAACGATCTGCCCGTGCGCGAAGACACCCGCCACCAGGCGGTCAAGGCGCTGGAGGCGGCAGGAATCGTTTTTCTCGATTCGGAACGCGGTCAGGGTGTGCTTCTCGTGAGCGATTCGCCGAGCAAGGAGCCCAAATAACGGGCGGTGATACGACTTTACTTATGCGCCATTCGTCATGTCGCCATAGCACTCATGGCATGATTACTTCGGTCCATTATGGTGTATGTTTCGTAAATCAGCGGGCTCGGGAGGCAATGGCCGAAAGCGGAGCGAGGCGATGGCGATAGCCGCTTTCGAGGATCGCGCACCCGACGCGCCTCATGTCACCGCCTATGACGAACGCCACCACCGCACCTATTGGCGCCTGCTCGACGCCGCCGCTGAGAATGCCGATTGGCGCGAGGCAGTGCGGATCATCTTCGGCATCGACCCGGCTGCCGAACCGGAACGCGCGCGCCTGGTCTATGACACCCATCTCGCGCGCGCCCGGTGGATGACAGAAACCGGCTATCGCCACTATCTGCGGCCGTCCGGCTCGTAGAAATCCGGCGGATCATTGAACGGTTTCGCGGAAAACTCGCCTCAAAATGCTGACTTGATTCGGCTATGCGGCCGTCCGTCCGGCAGGGCTTCGCAGCCGCGCGCGGACTGAGAACATCTCCCTACGCGCTCCAACAGAGAGCCATGCTTGGGAGGGTATCATGCCGCCTGAGAAGGACTGGCGCGCGCCTCCGGACGAGGCCGGGGACGAGGCGCTGCAATATTGCGACATCGCCATCGGCTATGTCAGCCGAAATAGTCGCTATCACCTGGATTACCGCCGCGCGCTCGACCGGGTGAGGCGCGGGGTGATCTCCGCCGACGCGGCGACCGCCGGGCTCGTGCAGCGCTGGGGCGTCAGCTACCACGCCGCGCCGACCTCGGCCTTCGACCGCAAGCTGGCGGTGGCCCGGCCCGACCTGGCGCCCGACAGCATCATTCTCGCACCATGTCTGGACGGCATCGGCGCGGCGCCGCGGCTCGACATGGCGATGCTCGGTGCGGTGCGGGCGCGCATGAAGATCGGCGATTTCCTCCATTTCATTCTCGCCGACACCGAGGGCGACGAGCATGTCTGGGTGGCTGGCGCGCTGGACGTGCCGATGGCGATGATGGTGCCGGTCGGGATCAATCCGCTCGCGCGCCTCGCGGCCGCCGAGCGTCTCTGCCGCCGCTTGAGCGGCATGGCGTCCGGGCCGCCGGCGCTGCGCCCGCCGCCCTTTCGGCGCGAACATCTCCTCACGCTGCTGCAAGTGCTCGATGGCCAGCGGGCGGGCGCGACCCAGCGCGAGCTGGCCGCATCGCTGATTCACCGCAGGGTCCGCCGCTACACAACCGCCGAATGGGTCGAGAGCCCGGAGCGCAAGCGCATCAGACGATGGCTCAAGGAAGCCGTCGAGCTGCGCGACGGCGGCTATATCCGCCTGTTGCGCGGCGATTGAAGGGGGACATTCGCGCCCCCCTCGGCGCCGTCCCTTCTCCGCGCAGGGTTCATTTCGCCACCATCGCCTCCTGTTCGCCGGCCCCGCTTTTCGCAGCCGGTCATCACCAGGAGGATCATCATGGCCGAGCCCGTCGCCGCCACGACGCCACGTTTTCTCACGACGCCCGACGCCGCGATCTATCTCGGCCTGTCGGCCCGAACGCTGGAGAAGCATCGCTGTTTCGGCACGGGGCCAGTCTTCCGCCGGCTCGGCGGCCGCATCGTCTATGCCATCGACGACCTCGACGCCTGGGCGGCGCTCGGCACCCGCCGTTCCACCTCCGACCCCGGCAACGGCGTCGTCCATCCGGCGAAGCGCCAGCCCACCGACTGCGTGCGGCGCTGAACCCCATGCCCGCCACGCGCGCTCTTGCCGGTCGTTCAAGCGTCGAACGGATGCAGCTTCAGCTCTTTCGCCCGGTTCCTGGCGACGTCGCGCCGCGCGACGCCCAGGACTTGATGGCCTGGCCATTCTTCAGCCTCGCCAAGGCCCGGCGGGTGGCCCCCATCGACTTCCGTATGGGCGCGACATGGATCTCGGTGGAGTCCGTCCCCGAGCACGGCATGGCGACCATTTGGGACGCCGATGTGCTGATCTGGGCCGCCAGCCAGCTCGTCTCCGCGCGTGACGCCGGCCGACCGACCTCGCGTCTGATCGCGACGACGCCGCACGAGATATTGACCTTCTCTCGGCGCGGCACCGGCAAGGCCAGCTACGAGCGGCTGAAGGCCGCGCTTGACCGCCTGCAATCGACCACGGTGGCGACCTCGATCCGCCAGGAGCATGAGCGCAGGCGCCATCGCTTCTCCTGGATCAACGAATGGCGCGAACTGGCCGACGGGAACGGCCGCGCCCTCGGCATCGAGTTGATCCTGCCCGATTGGTTCTATGCGGGCGTGCTCGATCGCGCGCTCGTGCTGACTATCGACCGCGCCTATTTCGATCTCACGGGCGGTCTTGAACGCTGGCTCTACCGCATCGTGCGCAAGCATGGCGGGCGACAGGAAGGCGGCTGGAGCTTCGACGTTCCGCACCTCCATCTGAAATCCGGCGTGCTTTCGCCGCTCCGCCGCTTCGCCTTCGAACTGCGCGCCATCGTCGCCCGCCAGCCGCTCCCCGGTTACGTCCTCACCCTCAACCAGGCGTTCGGCCGCGAGCGGCTGAACTTCGTGCCGGTTGCGCCCGATCCGCTCGACGTCGCCATGCGCCGTGTCGGTCTCAAGCCTGTGGAGAACCGGCGATGAGACTCGGACTATCGGGAACAGCCGGATTCGGACTATCGGGAACGCCGGACTCGGACTTTCGGGAACGCGCGCGGCTCGCAAACCCCTGCGAATCCTCGCTGAATCCGCCTCCTTCTAACCGTGCTAATAGACTCGAATCCTTCGGATTCTTGCTAACGACGCGCGGCGCTGTGGACAGCCCGCGCGGATCGCGCCGCGTCATGCGCCAGCGAACCGTCCGGCGTGTGCGTCCTGGACCCCTCGCGCCATCCATCCAGGAGACCACCCATGAACGATGACCGGCCCCCCGGCGTCCGCGCTGGCGGCGCGTTCAGCGCGCTCGCCCGCGACGGACTTACCCATGTCGAAGTGACCTGGATCGAGAAGAGGCTGGAGCACTGGATACGCTTCGGCCGCATCGCCAAGGACCGCATCCTGAGCCGGCGCACCCGTGTCGTCAGCTTCCGGCCAGGCGCGATCTTCGCCTTCGTGCGCTGGGCGTCGAACGACTTCGGCACCATCGTCTCGCGTATCGACGTGGTGCGCGCGGTGGCGGCGAACGAGCCCTACATCACGTTGCCCTTCGTGCGGCCGGGCGGCGACATCCTGCTCAAGATCGAGGGCTGGCCGAAGGTCCGTCAGGTGCTCGCCGCCATCGACGCGGTGGAGGCCGCCGGCGTCGATCCGTGCGACGCCGCACCCGATCACTGGCGGCATGTCCACCAGCGCATCACCGCCGGACATCAGCCGCGCCTCTACACGGCCGAGCGCCATACCGCCTGGCTCAAGCGCCGGGAGATCGAAGGATGACCCGCCGCCGCTACGCCCTGGCGACGGCCATCGCCGCGTCTGCTTTCGCGGTCTCATTCGTCGCTGTCGCCGTCGTCAATCCGCGACCGCGCCTCGTTTGGAACGCCAGCGCCAGCGCGCCGATCGGTCTCTACCGCATCCAACCCGACCGCGATCCGCCCACGGGCGCGCTGGTCGCTGCGATGCCGCCCGCCGGACTCGCGCGCTGGCTCGCCGGGCGCGGCTATCTGCCCGCCGGGCTGCCACTGCTCAAGCACATCGCGGCCAAGGCCGGACAACGCATCTGCCGGCATGGCGCCGTCGTGAGCATCGACGCGCGTCCCGTCGTCATCGCTCGTGCGCGCGATGGCCGAGGCCGTCCGCTGCCGGTCTGGCACGGCTGTCACACGCTGCAAGCCGGCGAGCTGCTGCTGCTCAATCCGGCGGTCCCGGACAGTCTGGATGGTCGCTACTTCGGCCCGCTGCCGGCGTCAGTCGTCATCGGACGCGCCCTGCCGCTGCATCTCAGCGCCCCCTCCGCAACGCCTTCACCCGTCAACCCCCAAGGAGACTGACCATGCCCATGAACATCTTCGAGCCGACCGACAACGGCTATGCCGGTCGCATCCGGCTGTTCGCGATCGACGAGACGATCTTGCTCGTTCCGGCCGAACCGAACGACGCCGAGGACGCGGCCGATTACCGCATCCATCTCGACGACGCGGACGGTCCCATCGTCGGTTTTGCCCGCAAGCGCACCAGCGAACGGGCCGGCGACTACATCGCGCTGGAGATCGAAAGCCTGCTCTTTCCGCGCTGGCTCAAGCCCAAGCTGTTCCGCGCGGACGCCGAGGCGCGGACATTCCGGCTGTCCTGGCGCCACCCGCGATCCAACCAGGACCGGAACTGATCGGTGCTGATCCCGATCATCCCTTTGTTCGCGGAAAAGCCGTCTCATCCCTTCGTCCCGCTCGGTCGTAGGCTGGCCGGCGCGCACAGCGAAGGTCAAGGGCGGCCCCCGGCCGGCGCATCGCGCGCACCCTTTGCCGGAGCGAGCACGCTGGCAGGCTGGCGGCGGAGCGGAGTCGGATCGGTCGTCGGTCTGGCGATCCTGCTGCTGGCCTCGCCGGGCGCGGCGCTGGCGCAGGATGCGCCGGCCGGAGAGACCACCGCGAACCATCCCTATGCCGACCCCGTTGCCGAGGCGGCGCGACGCTTCGGCATCCCCGAGCGCTGGATATGGGCCGTCATGCACATCGAGAGCAACGGCGATGTCCGCGCCGTCTCGCCAGCCGGGGCGATGGGCCTGATGCAGATCATGCCCGCCACCTGGGCCGGCCTGCGCACACGTTATCGGCTCGGCTCCGACCCGTTCAACGTGCGCGACAACATCCTGGCGGGCGCGGCCTATCTGCGCGAGATGCACGACCGCTATGGCGACGTGACCGCCATGCTGGCCGCCTACAACGCCGGTCCGGGCCGCACCGACGAATACCTGTCGCGTGGCCGTCCGCTGCCCGCCGTCACGCGCGCCTATATCGCAAAGCTGGCGTCGATCACCGGCGGTTCGCGTGATGCCCAGCTTGCCGCCGGGCCGCCGCTCGATCCCTTCGCCTGGCGCACCGCCGCGCTGTTTCCGGTGCGCTCGGATGCAGCTTCGCCGACCGCCGTCCTGTCGCCGAAACGTCCGTCAACCGATCCTGCGCCGGTGGCGGTGGCGTCGATGACGCCGCTTCAGGCCGGTCTCTTCGTCCCTCTTTCCGGCCAGCCTGCGCGATGACCATGCACCGCCGTCAGCGCTCCGAGCCCGCCTTCAGGCCGTCCTTCGCACCCTTCAGCCGATACCGCCGCCGGACGATTCCTGTCCGGTCCGCGCGCATAGCCGCAGCACATCATCGCGCGCAGGATTGGGCCACCAAAGACGCCGCCCTCGTCATTCGCACGCCTGTTCCATCCGCCCGTTCACCCGCTTTCCGGTCGCGCCCCACGCGGTGCGACGTTCGCGCGTCCTGGCGTTGCCCGTCGCAGCGTTTCGCAGCGCCGGGAAGGAGGGAGGGGCTGACTGTGCAGGGAAGGCAACGAGGGCAAGATAAAGGGCGGCAATGTGCGAAGCCCATGCGCCCCGGTCGTGGCCTTGATTCTCAAGGCTTTTGGGCATTGCTGCGCAATGTGTGCGGAAATCCCGCACTGTGCGGCGCTGGCCGAACGTCAGTCCTCACCGTGGTTTTTCGCACTGTGCGGAGCGCCGCGGCATGAGCGGCGACGAGGATTTCCGCATCCGGCCTGGCCGCATCCGCTCGCGCGGCGGCCGGCGGGCGCTGCCGATCATCACCCAGGCGCTCGTCGCCGCGCAGCGCGCCGGCGGCCATATCTCGCGCCGCGGGCGAATCATCGCGCCGGGCCGTTCGACCTTCGGGCGTGGCCGCGTCGCCAGTCTGCGCGCCACGCACCGGCTCGGCCACCGATCGCGCCAGGTTGTCATCAAGGCGCGGGTGGTCCGCCACGGCGGCCGCGCCTCGCTCGCAGCTCACCTCAACTATCTGCAACGCGATGGCGTCACCCGCGACGGCGAGAAGGGCGTGCTGTTCGGCGCCGACGCCGAGGGCCTCGACCGCAATGTGTTCGCCGCGCGCTGTGAGAACGACCGGCACCATTTCCGCTTCATCGTCTCGCCCGAAGACGCGCCCGACATGGGCGACCTCAAGGGCTTCACCCGCGAGCTGATGACGCGGATGGAAAAGGATCTCGGCACCCGCCTCGACTGGCGGGCCGTCGAGCACTGGAACACCGACAACCCCCATGTCCACGTCATCGTGCGCGGCGTCGCCGAAGACGGCCAGAACCTCGTTATCTCGCGCGACTATATCGGCGAGGGAATGCGCGCCACCGCGCGCGAGATCGTCACCCGCGAGCTGGGGTTGCGCAGCGACCTCGACATCCGCGCTTCGCTGGAGCGACAGGTCGACGCCGAACGCCGGACCGAGATCGACCGCGACCTCTCGCGCACACTTGACCGCGAGGGCGTCATCGACATGGCGCCCGAACCGGGCGTGCGGCCCGACGGGGACCACATGCTGCGGATCGGACGGCTGCGCAAGCTGGAGGGACTCGGCCTCGCCAGCGAGATCGCGCCTGGCCAGTGGACGCTTGCGGACAATGCGCAGGCCGCGCTGCGCGAGCTGGGCGAGCGCGGCGACATCATCAAGCGGATGCACAAGGCGATGAGCGACCGCGGCGTGGACCGGGGTGCCGCCAGCTATGTGCTCCAACCCGATCCCGCCCAGGCCGTCATCGGCAAGCTGGTCGACCGCGGGCTCCATGACGAGCTGACTGGCCGCGCCTACGCGATCGTCGACGGGATCGACGGGCGCACCCACCATGTCCAGTTTCCCGACATCGAGGCGACCGGCGATTGCAAGCCCGGCGCGATCGTCGAGCTACGCCGCTTCGAGGACCGCAAGGGTCGGCAGCGGGTGGCGCTCGCCGTGCGATCGGACCTGGATTTGCCGGGACAGGTCCGTGCGCCGGGAGCCACCTGGCTCGACCGCCGCAACCTGTCGAGCGAAGGCCGCGATCTCGGCGGCGGCTTCGGGACCGAAGTGCGCGCGGCGATGGAAGCACGCGCCGAGCACCTCGCCGACCTCGGCCTGGCGCGACGGCAGGGCCAACGCATCATCTTCGCGCACGGCCTGCTCGCCAGGCTGAAGCACCGCGAACTGGACATGGCGGCCAAGGACCTGTCGGCCGCGATCGGTCTGCCGCACACGCCCTCCAAGGCCGGCGAATATGTCGCCGGCACCGTGCGCCAGCGCCTGACGCTCGCCTCGGGCCGCTTCGCCATGATCGACGACGGCCTGAGTTTCCAACTCGTCCCCTGGACGCCCTCGCTCGACCGCCAGATCGGCAAGCACATCTCCGGAGTCATGCGTGGCGACGGCGGGGTGGACTGGTCGCTTGGCCGCGGTCGGGGGCTCGGGCTGTGACCTCGCAAGGAGATTGACTATGCCCGCCAGTAAGATTCTTTGGGGCCAGGTCATCACCGTCCTCACGATAATCGTCGTGACGGTCTGGATAGCCACCCAATGGACGGCCGCGGCGCTCGACTATCAGCCGCAGCTCGGCCCGCCCTGGTTCGTCGCCTTTGGCTGGCCGGTCTATCCGCCCTACGCCTTCTTCGTCTGGATGTTCTTCTACGACGCCTACGCGCCCAAGATATTCGAGACCGGCGCGCTGATCGCCGGCTCGGGCGGCTTTCTCGCCTTCATCGTCGCCATCGCCATGTCGGTGCGCCGCGCCCGCGAACTGAAGAACGCGGAGACCTATGGCTCGGCCCGATGGGCGGAGCGCCGGGAAGTGGAGGCCGCCGGCCTGCTCGGACCGAACGGCGTCACGCTCGGGCGGCTCGGACGCGACTATCTGCGCCATGACGGACCCGAACATGTGCTGTGTTTCGCCCCGACCCGGAGCGGGAAGGGCGTCGGCCTGGTGGTGCCGACGCTGCTGACCTGGCCGGAGAGCTGTATCGTCCACGACATCAAGGGCGAGAATTGGCAACTCACCGCCGGCTTCCGCGCACGCCACGGCCGCGTATTGCAGTTCGATCCTACCGACGCGCGCTCGGCCACCTACAACCCACTGCTCGAAATCCGCAAGGGCGCCCTGGAAGTGCGCGACGTGCAGAACGTCGCCGACGTGCTGGTCGACCCCGAAGGCAGCCTTGAGAAGCGCAACCACTGGGAAAAGACCTCCCATGCGCTGCTGGTCGGCGCGATCCTCCACGTCCTCTATGCCGGCGAGAACAAGACCCTGGCCGGCGTCGCCGCCTTCCTGTCGGACCCGCGCCAGCCGATCGAATCCACCCTGCGCGCCATGATGACCACGCCGCATCTTGGGCAAGCCGGCGTCCATCCCGTCGTGGCCTCCGCCGCGCGGGAGCTGCTCAACAAATCGGCCAACGAGCGATCCGGCGTGCTCTCGACCGCCATGTCGTTCCTCGGCCTCTATCGCGATCCGGTCGTCGCCGAGGTGACGAGCCGGTGCGATTGGCGCATCGCCGATCTGGTTGAGGGAGCGTTGCCCACCACGCTCTACCTGGTCGTCCCGCCCTCCGACATCTCGCGCACCCGGCCGCTGATCCGCCTCATGCTTAACCAGATCGGTCGGCGCCTCACCGAGGATCTGAAGCCGGCGGCCGAGCGTCACGAGCTGCTCATCATGTTCGACGAGCTGCCGTCCGAAGGGCGTCTGGACTTCTTTGAGAGCCAACTCGCCTTCATGGCCGGCTACAAGATCAAATGCTTCCTGATCGCCCAGTCGCTCAACCAGATCGAGAAGGCTTACGGCCCCAACAACGCGATCCTCGACAATTGCCACGTCCGGGTCTCTTTCGCCTCGAATGACGAGCGGACCGCCAAGCGCATCTCGGATGCGCTCGGCACCGCTACCGAAATGCGCGCGATGAAGAACTATGCCGGCCATCGCCTGTCGCCGTGGCTTGGGCATTTGATGGTGTCACGCTCCGAGACCGCTCGCCAGCTCCTCACGCCCGGCGAGGTGATGCAGCTCCCGCCCGACGACGAGATCGTGATGGTGGCGGGCGTGCATCCGATCCGAGCCAGGAAGGTTCGCTACTTCAAGGATCGGCGGTTCACGGAGAGGGTTCTGGCGCCGCCGGACCCGAAGGCCGGGATCGGCAAGCAGCGTCCCGACGACTGGAGCGGCCTGCCGCCGATCGCGGCCCCGCCGATGCCCGAGCCGTCCGAGGAGAAGGCGTCCAAGAAGCCGAAGGAGAAAAAGGCCGCCAAGAAGGCAGCGGCGGAGGACGATGCGGAGAATGCGGACCTGCGCCGCGAGCCGGACATGGAGCGCCATATCGACATCGCGCCGCCGCCCAGCCCGGCGCCCGCCAACGAGTTCGAGCTGGACGAGCCGGAACCCGACACCGACGCGGCACGGCAAATGACGGTGCGGCGACAGATGCAGGGCATAGCGCGGCAGGCGTCTCTCGACCCTGACGACGGCATCGAGCTATGACCACCAAGACGCCGTTTTCGGTCTATCTCGATCCCGAAGTGATGCAGGCGCTCGCCGCCTATGCCGACCGGCGCGCCAAGTCGCGCTCGCTGGTCGCCGAAGCGGCCATCGCATCCTTCCTGTCGCCCGACGCCGACGAGCAGCGCGAGGCGGCCATCGCCAAGCGGCTTGATCGGCTCGACCGACGCCAGACGCGGCTGGAGCGCGATGTCGGGATCGGCGTCGAGATGATCGCGCTGTTCGTTCGTTTCTGGCTGTCCAACACACCGCCGCCGCCTGAAACGGAGCGCGCCGCGATGCGCCGCCAAGGCGGCGATCGCTACGACGCGTTCATGGAAGCGTTGGGTAGGCGACTCGCTAAAGGTCCAAAGGCCCGGCAGGAGATCGGCGAGGACATGGAAGCTGCAACATAGAAGTCCGCTCGGTCGGACATTCCGGAACGGCTCCTTTTAGAAACGCGGATCGGAAAAGCGGACATTCCAGACGGCGAACGGATCTGTAAGCTCCGTGTCCCAGTACCGGTCGCTTAAGCGGCATTAACTTGGCGTCGGAACTGCCATTCATTCGGGCTTACGGCGATGGCAGCTTGTCGCTCAATATTAGGCCGTTTCGGCTGCCACATGGCCTCGGCCTCGGTCAGCTTCTGAGGTCTCAAGCAGCTTCGTCGACTCGGCCCACTTCGTCCTCGTCGTCGACGGGAAGAAACTGCTCGACCTTTTCATGGATATCGCGGACGAGCTCGACTTGTTCTGCGGTAAGGATGCCGCGTTCGGGATGAGTGGTGATCTTGCGGATTTCGTTCAGGTCCTTGATCCATTTCGTGGCGCTTTTTTTGTTGTCCTTGTCCTTCGCGCCGAGCGACACGGAATCCTTGAAGAGCGCCCAATTGTCCGTGCAAATCTCGATGTAGCTGATGAGATAGAGCTGCGATTCCTCTTCGCCCTCCCGGTTCTTAGCCTCCCACTCAGCGGTACAGCTTTGACGGATCTTGAGAGGGATGCCCTTTGTCCACCATGCCTTGTTCTGGACGCCGTAATGCGCCTTCAACTTTCCTATAACGAACGAAAAGAGACGACGGTGGATTCGGGTAACACGGGCGGCCGCCTGTTCGGTACCAGCTTCGTCACGTGACTCGAGATACTCAATAAGGCCCGACGGACGAAAACTCGGATTCCGCTCGTGGATCAATGCCTCGAGCCCAAATGACTGCTGGCGGACCGCCGTGAGGGAGGAGCCAACCCGCCTGAACGCCTGAACATCCTGTGGGGTCGCGGTTTTGAAATAGTCGATAATGAACTGGAGATAGGGGGTGATCTCCTCCACCGTCTCCTCTGCCGTCCTCACATAGAGGTCCGCGCCCGTATCGTGCCTGATATGCTCCGCCACGTCGCGGATGACATGGAAGAGGGCCCTGATGCCGTTGTTCGTGCAGAGATACCCGCCCGGGCCGTCTCCAGTACGCCAATGAGCGAGCAATTCGGTTCGGAAGAGTTCGAGGCAGTCGCTCACAACGTCGATGCCCTTCCTAAGGTTCGCATCGAATTCGTTGGGAGCCGAGGTCGAGAGGGGCCCCGGAAGAATAGCTCCTTTGCTCAGCGTGCCCATAAGCTTTGCAACTCCCAATCCGTCACGGATGGATGTCTGCGTCAGGCACCGAAAATTGGACTTCTTTTTGCCGGTAACTACCATGCGGTCGTGCAGGGGCGAGGTCTTAAGGGCGTTGAGGCGTGAGGCGATCCTCGACAATAGAGCCTGGAACGCTTCTTCCGGATCGGAGGACTTCCAGTGCAGGTCGGAATAAAGTTCTACCAGCAACCCCTGACTGACTTTCACCTGCTTGCTGTTGATGTCGATGAAAAGGTTCATCTCCCGCTCGGCCGGGAGGTTCTCGTAGGCGAGCACCGGGATGGTAGTCCGGTCCGTTTCGTAGCCTCCAGCCTCGCGGGCGTGTGCATATCCGTAGAGTCGGTGCTGTCCGTCGATAATCCAGGCCGAAGCGTAATTGGCCGGAAGGTGAAGGACCCCAAGGGCCTCGTCGCCGAACGTGTCGTGGACCTCAAACTTAAGACCCGACCGGCGGGTGGTCTTCAGATTGATGACGATATTCGTCGGGAATTTTCCGCCTTCATTGATGTACTGCGCAATCCTTTTCAGCCGCCTCGGTTGCAGCATCCGTTGGTACGTATCTAAGTTCTCGACATCGCGGCTTGCCTTATGGCCTACGTAGGCGATCTTCAGGAGTTCGTCGGGCCGGATGAGAAAGGTGTAGAAGTTATCCTTGCCCATTCGACCCCGCGTGGCGACGACCTTACGCGAAAGGCCCGAAATCTTCTGCCCCGCGAACATGTGGGCGAGCATCTGGTAGCGCGCGGCAGTCTTCAGGTGCTGGACCAACATTGAATAGTAGTCGAGCTCGCCATCAGCCAAAACAGCGATCTGGGCTTCCTCGCATTTCGCAAGATCGGCATCGGACCACGAGATGTTTCGGGTCGCGACCACAAACTTAACCTTGGGTCGCGAACCCGCCCCGTAGAACTTGGTGATTGAGGAATTAATCGGTTCACGGATAGCCTTCAGCTTCTCAATCAGCGCGCTCATGTTCTTGCGCCCTGGGGTATCGCGCTGTGTGCATTCGACAAGCAAGGCTGTCTCATCATCCTTTGCAAAAACGTCGATTTGTCGAGAGGAGAGACCAGCCTCTGCAGCAATTGTGAACTGCCGACCCAAGCTCATTTGGCCGAACCCCATCTGCGCGAGGATCGACCAGACTTCGTCCTCCAACTGTTCGTCGGCAGGTTTCGGCTTTGCCACCCGCGTGGACTTGGCGTTCCGGCGGACGACACGCCAGCCGTCTTCCTCTTCCAGGGCGACTTTCCCGGCTATGATCTTCTTCGTCGATCCTCCGACGGTCTTGAACACGTCTTTCTGCTTACGCCGACGAAGCTGCGCCGCAATCTCGTCGCCCTCAACAAGAGGATGCAGCAAGGCTTCAGTCATCATATCCCCCATAGGCCGAAAATCGACCGGCGATGGGCATGCTGTATTTACTGGAAGAAAAAGTAAAGATTATCGAACCCAGCCCATGCTGATCTTGGCGTAGCATTGGGGCTGCATCGGCATCGCCATGCAGAGAGCGTAACCGCGGATAGCGACGAAACGAGCGTCGCGCGCGATCGACAGAGTGTAGTAATGTTGCTATTTGCATTCTTTCGCTGCAATTTCGGCAGCGAGGGAGGGCATTTTGGACGCGGAGATCTCGATTGATTGTATGGAGGGGCGCTCCCTCGACCGTCAGGTTTTACTCGGATTTGCGTCTGCGCGCGTCCTTCACGCGAATAGCTTTGCTGATGTGCTCGACGAAGAAAGTGGCCGCGGCTACCAGCGCCGACTAAACCCACGGCACAGCTTGGACTTCCGGAAGTACGCCCAGCAGGAGGGTAGTGCCACCATTCCGTTGACCTTCAATCTGCGGGGTGCCCCAGGCCGTGTGTGGAACATCGCGGATCAGGGCGGTCGCGTGCGTCTGACCTTGGCTCGTGGGGCACGACCCCTCGCGCAGGTCGACTGCCAGCATCGCCTGGGGCACCTTTCGGATCTGGATGTACTCCTCCCCTTCATGTCCTTCGTCGGCCTTGATGAGCGAGAGGAGATGCAAATCTTCGGGGTGATAAACGGCAAGGCCAAGGGCCTCTCCAGCAGTCTGCTGGACTTCCACGATGCGCAGCTATGTGCCGATCTGGCCAGTGAGCGGCCCGAGCTGCTCGTGGCCCTCCATCTCAAGAACGAGCATTCTTCCCCATGGTACAACCGGCTTGACCTCGGGGGAGCCCGGGTATCCGGGCTCGAACGACGCGCTTCGTTGCGAACTATGCAGAAGGCCGCGCGCATCCTCGTCAAGCGGCTTCATCCTCGCTCCGCGGAGGATGTCGCCCGCATCGCTCACGATTTCTGGGGGGCGGTCGCACTGGTGATCCCCGAGGCGTTCTCCAATCCAAGGAAGAGCCTCGTGACTAAGGGAGTAGGTGTCTACGCCTTGACCGAACTCGCCGCCGACATGGTGTTGGAGGTGCCGGACGGAGTTGCGTGCGACCGGCTATATTTCGCCTCCGCGCTGACGGATTTCGCGCCCCATGTCGATTGGGGAAATGACGGACTACTCGCTGGCCTTGGCGGGGAGGGAGGTGCTCGGCGTGCCGTCGACATCCTTCGCCTGTCGCGCCAGCAGCATCGATTGAAAGTAGCTAATGCCTGACCGCAACATCCTGCTCATCGAGCCGGACTACAAGAACAAATACCCTCCCCTGGGATTAATGAAGATCGCGCAGTACCACGGTCCGCGCGGCAAGCGCGACCGTGTTCGCTTCATTAAGGGGCGAGATCCGTCCGTCCTCGAACAGGCGTGGGACCGGATTTACGTTACCACCCTCTTCTCGTTCGAATACCCCAAGATCGCCGAGACAATTGACTACGCGCTACGGGTCGCGAACGGGCAGGCGGACAAGGTTTTCGTGGGGGGCATCGCTGCTTCTCTAATGCACGATCGTTTCGTCCGGGAACCGCGTTGGCATGGGATCCGGTTCATCAAGGGGCTACTTTCGAAACCGCCTGCTCAAGCGCTGCTGCTCGATGACTTCGCCGAGGAACTGTATTCGAATGACCTTACGGGCAAGCCTATCGAAGACCTGATCCCGGACTACTCGATCCTCGACCAAGTCGAATATCGCTATCCAGTCCACGACGCGTATTTCGCGTACACCTCCCGCGGATGCATCCGAAAATGCCACTTCTGCGGGGTTCCGAAGTTGGAGGGGATGCAACGAGACACCGACTCCTTGACCGACGTGGTGAAAGGGATCGACGAGCTGTACGGACCTAGGAAGGACCTCATTTTGATGGACAACAATGTTGTCGCATCGGCTCGGTTCAAGGACATCATTGCGGAAATACGGGACCTGGGCTTCACTCCTGGTGCGAAACTCCATAGACCGGGGCAACGTGCTGCCGTCGGGCGCCGCGTGGACTTCAACCAAGGGGTGGATGCAAGGATCCTCTGCAAGGATCCGATGTACCTCAAGGAACTGTCGACCATCGCCCTCCGACCGCTACGGATCGCATTCGACCACTGGGGCGTCCGCAAGCCGTATGAGCAGGCGGTGCGATATGCCCACGAGCATGGGCTGCACGAACTGTCCAACTACATGCTCTACAACTTCCATGACGGACCAGAAGACCTGTTCGAGAGAATGCGGTTGAATGTGACCCTCAACGAGGAGCTCGGCATACGCATCTGGTCGTTCCCCATGCGGTTCCAGCCCACCGACCGACCCGACCGAGGACACATTGGAGAGAAGTGGACCCGCTACCAACTGCGTTCGATGCAGATTGTCCTCCAGGCGACGCACGGGGTGGTGAGTGGAGAGCCAGAATTCTTCAAGCGTGCTTTCGGCGATCGCTTCGAGGACTACCGGCGCATACTGGCGATGCCGCACGACTTCATCTTCAACCGGGACTTCTACGATAAGGGGCCGGGTCGAGGCGAGTTCGACGATTTCGAAAGTGCGTTCAATCGCCTGACGGATACGGATGTCGCCGAACTGCTGGGCCTGCTGTCCTCGCGGGATCCTCGACACTTTCACACGCTGCCGGACGAAGCGGACTCCGACGCCCTGCGCGCGGTCCTTCCGTTCTACATTCCCAAGCCGAAGGAAGAATGGATGCCGATCTGGCGAGCAGCCAAGGCCAAGACGCGAGAAGAAACAGGCCCCTGCGAGGAGGAGCGCGTCGAGGACGCCGGCCTCGACTACGAAGACCCGTCCGAGACCAGCGACAGCGTTATGCCGTCGATAGCGGCATAGAGCATGAGCATGAACGAAGTAATCGAGACGTCGATCGATTCGAAGGTCAGGATCGGCAAGGACATCCTCGAGCTGATCTCGTCAGCGATGTATGTCGAGCCGCTTAACGCCTACCGCGAATACATCCAAAACTCTGCCGATGCGATCGATCAGGCTCGGTCCAATGGCGAACTTGCCGCCGATGACCCCGGGACGATCGACATTTTGATCGACCAGTCGAAGCGGGAGGTGCGTATCAGGGACAACGGAGCGGCGATCCCGAGTGCGGAAGTGGTGGAGCGGCTACTGGCGATAGGAGGTAGCGGGAAGCGTGGGACTGATGCGCGCGGCTTCAGGGGCGTTGGTCGACTAGCCTCACTCGGCTACTGCCAACGTCTAACGTTCCGTTCGCGGCCTCAGGGCGCGCCGGAAGTCACCGAGCTCACCTGGGACGGTCGCCGGCTCCGCACCGCGCTAGCGGATGCCAAATCGAGCGATCTCGCTGATGTGGTGGCACAAATCGTCGATGTCAGTTCCGCGCCGGCCGATGACGTGCCTGACCGCTTCTTCGAGGTCAAGATGGCGGGCATAGCCCGTCAGCGTGGGGACCGTCTTCTAGACGAGCAGGCGGTCACTGCCTACCTGCGCCAAGTCGCGCCGCTGGCCTTTGCAAATGAATTCTCGTCGGCTGTGACCATAGTAGAGGCCCTAGAGGCCACGGGCCCGACCACGGAGCTGCGGATAAGCATCAACGAGGGAGAGCCGCTGACCCGTCCCCACAAGGATTTCATCGACCTGGGAAGTACCACCAGTGGAATTCAAGAGGTCGAAGTAGTGGAGGTGCCCGGCATCGATGGCGGGTTGGCGGCGCTCGCCTGGTTCGCCCATCACGAATACAAGGGCGCGATACCGGTAGGCGAACTGGTCAAGGGCGTGCGGGTCCGGATTGGCAACATCCAGATCGGTGACCACCGCATCCTCGAAGACATATTCCCGGAAACCCGTTTCAATTCATGGACGGTGGGCGAGGTTCACATTTTCGATCGCCGTATCGTCCCGAATGGACGGCGCGATGCGTTCGAAGCCAGCACGCATCACGCGAACCTTGTCAATCATCTCTCTCCGGTGGGACGCGATGTCGCCCGACGATGCCGGACGAGTTCAGGATTGCGTTCGAAGCTACGGGAGTTCGACCTAACGAGACTGGAGGTCGAGGAACGCCTCAATGTGGTGCAACAAGGAGCGATGGCGTTGGTAGCACGCGATGCTGAGCTGGGGCGGGTCAACCAGCTCATCGCGAAGATGGCCGCCATAGCGAAGAACGATATCGTACCTGAAATCCGAAAAACGGCAATGAAGGAAGAGATAGCAATAGCCGAAGAGCAGATCGCACTACGTACCCGGGATGGGAGTGTGGATCCCCTTGAAATAGTCGAGGCCGAAAAGAGGGGGGCATACCGAGACATGATCGAACTAATCTACGAGTGCTCCTCGAACAGAGTGGCTGCGAAGTCCTTGGTCGATCGCATTCTGCAGCGTCTTGCAGCCTGAAGGAACGCCTCGCACCGGCTGTCGGTGAGCGTCCGGGGTGCAAAAAGATGCTAAGGGGGCCGGCTGGTTCGCGTCTGACGTGCTCCCCTGAGTGTTACCATTCAGAGGTAGAGTCCGGCTCCTTCATGATGGTTGATTGAGGGGATGGCAACGTGTCTGGGGGCATGCCCCCAGACACGTTGGCCGGCGATCTCGGCGGGGGTCTTGCCGCCCAGTTTCGAGTGTGGCCTGACGTGATTGTAGTCATGCCGCCAGGCGTCGAGCACGAACCGGGCGTGGGCCAGCGAGGTGAACAGCGTCTCATTGAGGCATTCGTCGCGCAGGCGCCCGTTGAAGCTCTCGACGAAGCCGTTCTGCATCGGCTTGCCAGGCGCGATGTAGTGCCATTCGACCCGCCGCTCCTGCGACCAGCGCAGGATGGCCGACGAGGTCAGTTCCGTCCCGTTGTCGCTGACCACCGTATGCGGCTTGCCGCGCAGTCCGATCAGTCGGGTCAGCTCGCGTGCTACGCGCACGCCTGACAGCGACGTGTCGGCGACCAACGCCAGACACTCGCGCGTGTAGTCGTCGACCACACACAGGATGCGGAAGCGCCGGCTGCAGGCGAAGCTGTCCGAGACGAAGTCGAGGCTCCATCGCTGGTTCGGCCCATCCGGCAGCAGTATCGGCGCCCTGGTGCCCAGGGCACGCTTGCGGCCGCCACGGCGACGGACGCGAAGGTTTTCCTCGCGATATATCCGCAGCAGCTTCTTGTGGTTAGGTTTCATGCCTTCCCGCGCCAGCAGATAGCCCAGGCGGCGATAGCCGAACCGACGACGCTCCGCCGCCAGTTCGCGCAACCGCTGCCGCAGCGGGCCGTCGTCCGGCCGCAACGATCGATACCGGATCACCCGTCGGCTCACGCCAACCAGCTTGCACGCCCGACGCTCGCTCAGCCCGTAATGCTCACGGGCATGGGCGACGGCTTCCCGCCTGGCGCCGGGCGTCACCATTTTTTTGACGCCAGATCCTTCAGCACCACGTTGTCGAGCATCGCCTCGGCCAACAGCTTCTTGAGCCTGGCGTTCTCGTCCTCGAGCGCCCGCAGACGGCGCGCCTCGGAAACCTCCAGCCCGCCGAACTTCGACTTCCATTTATAGAACGTGGCTGAACTGATCCCATGGCGGCGGCACACGTCCGCCGTCGCCATCCCCGCCTCCTGCTCCTTCAAGATCGCGATGATCTGCTCTTCGCTGAACCTGCTGCGCTTCATTCCGTCCGACTCCTTCGTGTCGGACTCTACTCAAAATCGGTCACATTTCAGGGGAGCACGTCACGTCCTACGCGGGCGTCGCGCTAACGCCCGAGACATCTCTCGGAACGCTGCCATGAGTTCTCGCTGCCTGTTGATGGCCTCAAACAGTGGCCCTCCGCTACGGACCTTTCATCCGCCTTTTCTGGTCATGCCGCCCTTCGCAAAGGTTGAGCTTTCCGACCGCGATTTCGAACGACGAAGTGAAATTTGAGCAGGTCACGACTCCATCTCTGAAAGCCGTTCTGCTATTTCGCTCTCGACCATTAGAGCTGTCTCCTCTTGCACATGTCTGCGCAGCACTTCTCCAATCGTCGCGAGCGTAGTCTCAAGAAGTACGAATTTTCGCGTGTCTTGGTTTTCCGGGATAGTCTCGATCCGTTCGCGCAATTCTTTGATTTGACTAGTGAGAAGGGAGACACGCTTCTCGTCGGCGCCACGGTTCAGGTTTCGTTGAAGGGACTTAAGTTGTTTGGAGAGTGTGCGGTCGATTTCCCGCTTCTGCTCCCGCGTTGCGCCCGAAGACAGTTCCGCGACCTTGTCATCGACCGTTGCAAGCTCACTTTTCACCTTCGCCATGCTGTTCCTGCGTGCAGAGATTTTGCGGATATGCTTCGCGAAATCGGCAAATATCACGCGGAGAGCGTTCTGCACCTTAGTCCATTGCTCACCTTCCTCAAAACCATCCCGGCGAGCGTTCGGAACGATCAACGTGTCGCCGATGAAAATCTCCCCCACCATCCACCGCGTGAAGCGTCGGTCAGTAGTCGCGGAGGTTTCACTCAGCAGATTCTCCGCAATTCCCACGCCATCGATTTGGATGTTCTTCATCCTGAACCGGAATCCGGCAACGGCTTCGTCTTTGATTTCGCCAGGGAAGTCGGTAATGGCGAACCAACCGAACCAAGCCCCGTCAGCGTCGCCGAACGTCTCAACCTCGCGTATTTTCGAGACCGTCGTGTTCCCGCCCTCGGCCTGGCCGCCAAGCACATCACGGTAGGGCTTGAAGATTTCCGATTTCCGTCGGCCCACTGAAAGTGTGAGACGAACGGTGGGTACGTTGACACCGAAGCGCGCTGCAGCCTCGAGGATTTCCTCGACGTGCCCGAAATCGGGGGCGTAGTCCACGGGTGCATGCTGCCGGAGGTATTCGGTCAACCGCTGTTCTTCGACCAGTTCCGATCCGGCATCAGTTAACGACAGCAGTTCGACCTTCGTGTAATGCGCTTCGGCTGGAGCATCCGAGACAGTCGCGGTAACCGCCTCCTTGATGACGTCCGAGATGTCGCGCGCGCGCGTTCCTGGTCGCATCGATCCGCGAAGGAGGGCACAGTCAAATTCGACGATCGTCTCAATGGTTTCGCCGGGCGATGACGTGGTGAACCGTAGCGTCTGACAGTAGGCTATGCCGGCTAACCGACCAATTCCCCGGAAACCTGCATGTAGAACTGGCTTCTTCGCCGAGTTGCCGAGGGAAAGAAGTGTCTCAATGGCGGAAGCAGAGGCGATACCCGAACCGTCGTCGGTGATCGTTAGGTTCTTCCTTCCGGACGAACTTGTCACCGCTATACCAATAGTGCCTTGGGCCGACTGAAGGATCGTCGCCCTACGAGCATCGAGAACGGCATCGAACGAATTCTGAACGTACTCGCGAACGCAGTGAAGAGGGTTCTCATACATCCCCGTCGTCAGCGTCTCTAGGAAATACGACCCAACGAGGATTCTTTCGGGAATATCAACCTGTTTCATTCGTGTCCCTTCTGGTGGGGGTTCTAAGGGTCATCCCCGTGCCAGGCCCCCATCTAACGAAACCGAGTCCGCGAGGGATCAACAGTTGCCCCTCGGCTGGGCCAGCTACAACCAGCGGAAGCGGAACGGCGAACTCGTCGGCCACGCGGGTTCTCAGCTCGTCCAGAGAAAGATGAACCTCGTCGCCCACCTTCACAAGCTGACGTGACCGCGGGACGTCGCGCTCCAGTAGATCCACCTCGTCATTGACAACAGCCTGAAGCAATCGTGAGACGCCTTCGTCGACCCGCTCGGTGACCAACGATATCTCCGCGGCCTCTGCCCCTTCGTCAGGTAGGCGCAAGTACGCTTCGCGTGAGGCCGCAAGACGATTCAGAATATCCTGGAACGGGTCGCCGTAGCCCGGCCTGCTGAATGCCGAGAAGACGATTTCGGAAAGCGAATGTGAGGAGACCGGCTTGATGGGAGTTCCATCCCTGCCGATGTAGATGCTCGCGAGGACACCGAGGAGAAGGTACTGTCGTTGGCGTCGTGAGAGTTGTGCCCCCGCGGTCGCGCCGCCTTGTTCCAGCAGCAACGATTCCAGCCGTTCGCGGGCGATCTGCACCCTGGCGTTGACTGCTTCTGCCATCGCAGCGCCGATGTGGAGCATCTGCTCACGCGAGGCGCCGCTCATCGGAACTCCATCCCGCGCGAATGCTCTGCGGATGACCTGCCAATCGGCACTTCGGATCTGACCGATCAGTTTGTCCACCTCGTCATTCTCATCGATCGCGTAGCTAAGATCGCGTCCCGTAAATCGTCGGTAGTCCTCGGACGATGCGCCGTCGGCCGGTAGTGTCTCTTCCTCGCCTACCAAGGCATGATCGACCGGGGCTCTTGCACCGAGTATCTCAGTCGAGTCCGGCTCGGGAGGCTTCTGTAGCGCCCGAAGGAGGTTGGACAGGTCCAACCCCAACGGCCCGCCCATCAATCGGGAATATTGATCCAAGGAGATGACGTGCACCTCGACAACGCTCGCAACCTTGCGTGCCTCGGCGACGAGCATAGGATGCGGAAGCGTAAGGCTGGAGTTCTCCACGAGATTGCCTTCCGGCCCAGACAGGTGACGAGGGGCGTAGACCATGTCGCCCTTGTCCACATCGCATGTAACGATGACAAATCTCGTGCGCTGGTTAAGGATCAGATCATCCAGGATCTCCCACCAGATGATCAGATCCCCATAGCAATTGCGCTTCTTGCCTTTCGCTCGTGAGGCTTCGAGGTCACCACCGGTCCCTTCAGGGCCGGGACCATCACCAGGTCCTGGGGGTAAGCCATGCGAGAACCGCAGTTCGCCTTCTCGGCCGGCGCGAGCCACGATTGCATCCAGATCGGATGACAGCACGCGCTCGTTGACGAGCGGAACCAATAAAGCGGTAGTATGCTCGGCATCGATCCTGTGCGAGGTTAGCCCTGCCGTCGCTCTCCGAAACTCGGCTTCGATCCCCGCTAGATGTTCGAAGAACTCGTCGGCCTTGTCTGTCGGTGCTCCGTCATCGTCCACATAACGATGAGCAAGATCCTTGAAGGCACTTAACTTCGTCAGAATCTCGAGACGTGGTTTCGCAAACGGGTTTCCGCGTGAGGAGGCGCGCGTCCTTGCGAATATCTCCTTTGCCGTCCAAAGGGGAATCCGCACCTTGTCGGCCAACACCTCAAACGTCAGAAAGAGTTCGTCGCGCGCTTTCGCGCTCAACTCGTAGCATCGCAACAGGACGCTTGTGTCAAAATACACCGGCACATCGTCATCCTGCAGTGCCCTACTCAGAGCAGATATCACCTCGTTCCTGTCGGGTGCCGGATCCTGGAACAATGCATCCTACCTTTCGATTCCCTTTGAATCGGTACCGGGTCCTTAGACGTTGGCTTCTGCAGAACCAGGACTAAATCATCGAGGGCACCTGGATAATTGTAAAGTCAGGATCAAGGTGTGAGCGAGGAAAACCGCAACCTAGGGATGAGACGTTAACACGTCCTGCAGTCACCCGTACCTGCTGCGCGCGTTCGCCACGTGCACTTAAAACACTGTCTCAGCCACGATGAGTATACTGAGGATCAGCAGAACTTTGGCGAGGCCATTTACTGCCGAAGCTGGAGTGATTTCGAAGGGCAGCTTTTGACCAGTGCACCCAAATCCGGACGTTCCGAACCCAATTCGCGACTATTATCCGCTAGCGAGTCGTGACCCCGCAGTTCTTCAATCATTGGCCGTGCGTCGACGGCGTCAGTTGCGCCTACGCCGGTCGATTCGAGTCCACCTGCTTTGGAAACCGCGGCTGCCAGCGAGGGAGTGGAGATCCCCGCCATCGGGGCTTGAACAATGGCAGGGTGAGATTGGCTGATCGATAAGGGACATAGGCGCGCAGCAACAAGATCTGATTGATAGTCCGCTTATGGACGTCCCAAGGCACTCTGTGAATGGCAGCCTTGTTCGCGGTACTGACCTATGAATTAGCGTGGCTGAACATTCGCTTCCTGCATTTCTGATAGAGAGGGAAACTGACTATCCGGTTCAGCAACGTAATCATGTCAGAGCGTTCGGCGCTTTCCTTCTTGGCCGTCACTGGCTTGAGATCCAAACTGCATCTAGGATCGCCCGATGATCGCCGGTCACCGACAAGTCACGCGTCGGCTGATTGTTACCGATGAAAGCTCGCACGCCAAGACCGCTGCCCGAAAAAGCGCTTCGCGACCTACTTGCCCGCTCCGCGGCCTACGCGCCGCTTCGGTGCCGAGTGTCCAGTTGGGTGATAATCTGAGCGTGGCGGCTGCGCGTAAGGTGATAGCGTAGCAGGAAAAGCGGAGCGAGCGCTGCGAAGGCAGCGGGCAGTGGACCGGCGATCAGCCCGAGCCGGGTCAGAATGTCCGCCGGGATCGGCATGTCGGGCGCTCGTGAAGCGAGATCGCTGGGAAATGAAATGAGATCGAGCGCGACACCCGCTATCAGTCCACCGAGCGCGGCCGACGCTTTGTAGGCAAGCGTCAGCCCCGAAAAGAACAGTCCCTCGCGCCGCACGCCGAACAGCCACTCATGCTCGTCGGCGGTATCGGCGAGCATCGACTGGAACGCGACGCCGCCGATCATGATCGCGGTGCCGACGAGCAGGCCGTTGACAGTCAGCACGATCGCCGCCGCCGTCGGATCGAGGGGGACCGGGCCGTAAATCTGCAGCAGCGGGGGCCACATCTGAAACAGTGCGATTGCCAGGAAGGCGGCGATGGCGAGCGTGCGCTTCTCAATATGGCGCAACGCTAAGGCGCTGATCGGCGCGCCGAGCAACGGGCCGAAAGTCGAACTCAGCACGACGAGCTGGATCGCGAAGGTATCGAGCCGCCAGAAATAGCGTGCGCCGTGGAGCGCGAGCGAGCTCCAGGTCGTATAGGCGAGGAAATAGACCAGCACCGTTCCGAACAGCAGCAGGAAGGAGCGGTTGCGCGATAGCTCGACCAGTTCCTGCACGAAACCCGCGATGAAGGGCGTATCGCTGGGCGGCGGGGCGTGCAGGCGCGGCAGCGCGCGCATCACTACGCCGATCGCGATCAGACCGGCGACCAGCATCACCGCGGCGTTCGTCCAGGCGAACGGGACGTAATTGCCGCGGTCGAGCAGCCCGCCATCGCCCGCCATGAAGATGCCGAGCCCGAGCACGACGCCGATCAGCACGCCGGCATTCTGAAAGGTGAGGCGAAAGGAGACGACGCTCGCGCGCTCCCGATAATCGTCGGTCACCTCGGCGCCGACCGCGGTGAAGGGCAGCACGAAGAAAGACAGCGACAGCCGCAGCACGATCAGGCAAGCCGTGACGTAGAAGAACTGGCCTGCGCCCTCGAGTGAAGCGGGGATCGAGAAGAGCATTCCGAACGCGCCCGCAAATGGCAACACCCCGCCGATCATGAACGGCAATCGCCGCCCGAGCCGCGTGCGCACGCGGTCGCTCGCCAGTCCGATCGCCGGATCGGCGATGGCGTCGACGAGCAACGAGATCATCTTAGCGGTGCCCGCCATCGTGCCCGACATGCCGCAAACCGCAGTGAGATAGAACAGCAGGAAGAAGCCGAACCCGGCGGTGACGATGCCGTCGGCGAGCGAGCCCGCGCCATAGCCCGCCTTGAACCGCAGCGTCAGCGGAACGCTTCGCGCCGCCTGGGCGGCCTGTTCGGCGCCGAGTCTGGCGATGGCAGGCGTGTCACTTGCCATAAAGCGTCTCGATGATGTCGCGCTGGAGCGGCCATTTGTCCGCCGGGAAATAGTTGACCATGGCCGTCACTCGAATTCCTTTCACCGGATCGATGAAGGCGATGGTGCCCCCGGCGCCGAACCAGCCATAGGTCCCGGCATGGACGCCGCCTGGAACATCGGAAAGATAAACCCAGCCGCCCGCGCCATAGCCTTCGGCAACCGCAGTGTCGGGCGTGCCGGTGCCGACCACCCGCACGCCGTCAGGCAGCAGGTTGGACAAGGCGAGCCGGACAGTTTCAGTACGCAGCACGCGTACGCCGTCAATTTCGCCCCCGTTCGCCAGCATCCTTAGCAGCCGATCATAATCGCGCGCCGAGGAGACGAGCCCCGACCCGCCGAACGGCATGCGCGGCGGGTGCAGCCAGTCCGACGCCGCGCCGGTATCGATCGGCACGCGGCGTCCGTCGACCCAGGCATAGACAGTCGAGAAGCGGCCGGTCTCGCTGGTCGGGACCGTCCAATAGGTCGAGGTCATGCCGAGCGGATCGAGCAGCCGCTCCTGGACGAAGCGATCGAACGCCATGCCCGACGCGACTTCGATGACGCGGCCGAGCACGTCGCTGCTCACCGAATAATGCCAGCTCGTGCCGGGCTCGGCGATCAGCGGCAGGCTGGCGACGCGATTGGCGAAGTCGGCAAGGTCGGCGGGCTGGCCGGCCATCGCCGCGGGCGGCACGCGGCCGCCGATCAATCCCAGCCGGTTATAGGCATCCTGCAACGGCCCCTTGCCGAGAAACGGGTAGATCAGGCCGCCGCTGTGCGTCAGCAGATGGCGGATCGTGACCGGGTGCCTTGCCGGGCGACTGTCGAGCGAGGTTTCGGAATCGGTCAGTACGCGCATTTCGGCAAAGGCGGGAATGAAGTCGCTCACCGGCTGATCGAGCCCGATCTTGCCGTCTTCGACTAGTTGCATCACCGCCATCGCCGTGACCGGCTTGGTCATCGAATAGATGCGCCACAGGCTGTCCGGTCCCGCTTCCGCCGCGCCTTCGTCGTCCGAGATATGCCCGGCGGAATAGAAGTGCGGCGGCGCATCGCCATGGCCGACCGCGATCACGATTCCCGGTGCCATGTCCTGCGCGACATAGCGGTCGACAAGCGCCTGCAGCCGGGTATCGGCGACAGGTGCGGACGCCGATGCGACCGTGCTTTGAGGCGCGGTAACGGGTGCACAACCGGCGAGCGCCAGTGCCACCGCAAGCGTCAGGCGGCCCGGCCTCATGGCGTCGCTCCCGTGACGGAAGGGCAGGCACCGGCTTCGAGCGCGGCATAGACAAGCCGCTGATAGACCGGGAGTGCGGCGCGCCCCGCCGCCCCGCGTCCGGCCGCGATGGTCGAACCCGAATGCGCCGAAACCGGCACCTGATGCTGGACGAGATAGAGCATCACGAGGTCATTGGCCGGGTCCACTTGCCACCAGGTTCCGAAAATGCCCGGCCAGGTAAGCGATCCCGGCGCGCCGCACGCATAGGGGTTGTCGGTCAAATCCTCGGCGATCGAAAGCCCCAGCCCGAAGCCGTTCTTCTGCCACAGCGGCATGCCGACAAAGGGCACTTCCCGCTGCGCATCGGTCAACCGGTTGGTGCGCATCGCGCGGACGCTTTCGGGGCGAAGCAGGCGAACGCCGTCAAGCGCGCCCTCGCCGAGGAGCATTCGCGCGAAGCGAAGATAATCAGGCGCCGATGAAATCAGCCCGCCGCCGCCGGGCGTATATTCAGGCGGCGCGTCGTACATCGCGACCGGTACCTTGGCGAGCTTCGTGGTGCCCTCGTCCCACGCATAGAGGCTGGCGAGCCGGTCGCGCTTTTCGGGCGGCAACCAGAAATCGGTGTCGACCATGCCGAGCGGCGCGAAGATGCGATCGTGCAGCAATTGGCGGAACGGCTTGCCTTCGACGCGGCCGAGCAGGAAGCCAAGCACCTCGGTCGAATGGCCGTAATGGAAGCGTTCGCCCGGCTGATAGGCGAGCGGCAGGCTGCCGAGCGCGGCGAGCCATGCGTCGACGCTCATCCGATTCATCCCCGGATCGCCGAGGCGGTCTTCGTATGCCGCCTGCAACGGCCCCTCGGAAAAGGGCGCATAGGCGATGCCCGAACGATGGGTGAGAAGATCCTCGATCGTGATGTCGCGATGCGCCGGGACGGTATCGTCGAGCGGCCCGGCGGGGTCGCGCAACACCATGCGGTCGGCAAGCTCGGGAATCCAGCGCGTCACCGGATCGTCGAGCGCGATCTTTCCCTCCTCGATCAGAATCAGCGCCGCGACCGAACTGATCGGCTTGCTCATCGAAGCGATGCGGAACAGCGTGTCTGGCCGCATCGGCCGGTGCAATTCGATATCGGCCCAGCCGATCGCATCGGACTGCACGATCTCTCCACCGCGCGCGGTGAG
This sequence comes from Sphingosinithalassobacter tenebrarum, assembly GCF_011057975.1. Classification (GTDB taxonomy): domain Bacteria; phylum Pseudomonadota; class Alphaproteobacteria; order Sphingomonadales; family Sphingomonadaceae; genus Sphingomonas; species Sphingomonas tenebrarum. The sequence goes on from NZ_CP049109.1 coordinate 300,468, forward strand.
CGTGACGATCCCGGCAAGCTCGCCCGACGCGACGAAGGGTTCGAGCGCGGGAGCGATTTTCGCGAGCTTGTCGGGATCGAACCCTCGCACGGTTTGGGGGGAATCAAGGGTCATCGAACAGGCGCTCCGGGCGCGAAAGCAAATGATAAGGAACGAAGACGGTGCGAGCGCTCGCCACCCATGCCCCGAAACGCCAGGCGCTTCGTCACGGCACGGGCGGGAGCTCTCCCGTTCAGAAGGCTTTCCGCAGACCGAGCGCGACGTAGCGCCCGATCGGATTGTAGGTGCCGCCGATCCCATCGGTCGCCGGGAAGAAGGGCGGCTTGGCGTCGAACAGGTCGTCGACCTGGATCTGAAACTGCGTACCCGAGGCGAGCCCGGTATCGGGCAGATCGACCGAGAAGCGCAGATCGACCGTCGTATAGGGGTCGGAGCTATATTCGGCGGTTCCCGTCGGGGTCGCGTAGGTGCTGGTCACGCCGTCGCGATAATTGACGAAGGTCGTGAAATTGACCGGGCCAGCGGTCGCTCCGGCGGTAATCCGGAAGGTGGCGCGCGGCAGCCCGAGCTTCAGGCTGTTCGAGGTCGGCGCGGTGGGCGACAGCTGTGTGTCGAAGTTGAGGATGTAGTTGCCCGCGATACCCGCATAGAGCGCGCCGAAGCCGGTCGTGTGGCGATAGCTGACGTCGAAATCGATGCCGTTGGTGTCGCGCACGCCGAAATTCCCGTTGCGCCGGTCGATCAGATTGCCGATCGGCGGCAGCGGGTCCGGAAAGCCGCTGGGGATGCCGAGCGCGATGAACGAAGCGAGCTCGGCCGGCGTCGGATCGCGCGCAACTACGGTTGCGAAGGTCGGATCGCTGAATACCAGCGTGACCGGCGGCTGTCCGATCACATCGGTATAGTGGATGTCGTAATAGGTTGCGCTGGCGCGAAGGCCCGGCAGCATTGTGGGTTGCAGGTCAACCCCGAACGAATAGGTCCGCGCCTTTTCGGGCTGCAGGTCGCGATTGCCGCCGAGCAGGTAGATGGTGTTGACCTGCGCCGCGCCGCGCGTCGGATCGATCAGGCCGTTCGCGGCCAGATTTGCGGTACTGACATAATAAGCGCCGACGGTGGCGGCGACTTCCCGCAGGCCCGGCGCGCGGAACGAGCGCCCGTAGCTGGCGCGGAACGCAACGCCTTCGACCGGACTCCAATCGACGCCGAACTTCGGATTTACGGTGTCGCCGAAGTCGCTGTAATGGTCATATCGTCCCGACAGCGACAGCGCGAGGCGGTGCAGCATCGCCGTCTCGTTGGCGGCGCCGAAAATCGGAACATAAAGCTCGCCAAATACCGATTCGATGTTCCGCGCCTGGTCCTCGGGCACCGGGAAGCCGTAATAGGTGCCGGTCTGCTTGCGCGTTTCGCGGCGATATTCGGCGCCCGCGGCGAACTTCAATGCGCCGCCGGGAAGATCGATCAGCGATCCGTCGATCCGCGCCGCGCCGAGATAGATGCGCTGCGACGAGGTGACGTCTACCGTGAGGTTCGTGATCGCGTCGGCGACCGATGCCGGCGTGTCGTTGCCGAACGGATCGAGCGTTCCGGCGAGCGCCGCCGCCGATGCCGCTGCGGTATTCAGCACGGGCTGATAGGCGTGGTTCGAACCCCAGTCGAAGGTACCGTAGACGCTCAGTTCGATGTCGCTGCCGAGGCCGATATCGACGCCCGCCGAAGAATTGCCCGCCTTCACCCGATAGAGATTGTCGATATAGTTCCGCCCGTAGAGATTGTCGGCGCGATATTCGACATATTCGGTGGTCGCGCCGGGGGCACTTGGCGGCGCCTGAAAGAAGGGGCTGGAGGCGGGCAGGAAGACCCCCAGCACGCCGGGCGCGGCCTGAACCGTGTCCTTGCGATCGGAATAGAGAACCTCGCCCCACAAGGTGATGTTGTCGCTCAGTTCCTGCCGCGCCGAGCCGAATATGCTGTGCAGGCGGGATTCGGGCACCAGATCCGCGTGTGCCCCGCTGTCGCAATAATTGCGGCTGCCGGGCGCGAGCGCGGGCGCTGCGTAATAGACGGCATAGGCCGTGGCATCGACGCGCACATTGGCGTCGGGGCAGGATGCGCTGCGCGTGTCGGTTCCGCCATAGGGACGAAAATCGGTGATGCGATAGCTGCGATCACCGCCGGTGATGTTGCTGTTCTGCGAATATTGATAGGCAACCAAGACCGAGCCGCTGCCCCAGTCGGTGCCGCCCAGCAGGTTGCCGTTGAAGCTGCTGTAATCGTCCGCCATGCCGTAGCGGACGGAGGCTTCGAGACCGGAATAGCGTTTGCGCGTGACGAAGTTGACGACGCCCGCGACCGCATCGGAACCATAGATTGACGACGCGCCGTCGGCTACGATTTCCACGCGCTCGATCGCCAGCTCGGGCAGGAAGGGATAGTCGGGGTTCGTCTGGTTGTTGCCGCCCGAAATCAGGCGGTGGCCGTTCATCAGCGGCAGCGTGGCGGACGGTGGCAGGCCGCGCAGCCCCGGCGCGAACGCCCCGGCGCCGGCATTAGCGGCGCGCGGCGCGGTGTTGAAGCTGTTGAGTTGCGGCACCGTCGCCAGCAGGTCGGCGGTCGTCGATGCGCCGATCGTTTCGATATCCTCGCGACCGACACTGATCAGGTTCGATCCCGTGGGCGGGACGCCGCGGATGCTAGATCCGGTTACGACGATCTCGGGTGCGTCCTGCGCCGCATCGTCCGCTTGCGACTGCGCGACCGGCGTATCGGACGTCGGCGCGGCGGCGTCCTGCGCCGCTGCGGCATTCGCGAAAAGGAACGTCGCGGTAAGCGCCGCGGTGCTGCTCAGCGCCATGCGGCGTACACCGCCTTCAATGATTGCCATAGACCCCTCCTTGAAGCTGACGGTTCTCCGCCTTGCGCCTGAACTCTAGTCGCCGCCGCGCGCGAGCGTCAAGTTCATTCATTTAGTGCTAAATAAAATATCTGTCCGGTGGTGGGTCAGGTTGACCGGAGGGGACGTCGCCTCCATCGTCGCACCGAATGAAGAGAATACGCCGCGCGGCCGCGCGGTCAGGAGGATCGTAGATTATGGCAGCAGCATCGAAGCGCGAGGGGCGCCGAACGCGCGCCGAGCAGCGGGCGGCGACGGTCAAGACGATCCTCGACACCAGCGAGGATCTGTTCTCGCAGCTCGGTTATTTCGGCGTCACGATCAAGGACATCGCCGACAAGATGGGCATCCATCCGGCACTCATTCACTATTATTTCGATGGTAAGGAGGCGCTGTTCGACGCCGTGTTCGAGCGGCGCGTGCAATATGCCGTGACCGTACGGACCGAAGGGCTCGACGCCTATGAGGCCGAGGTGGGCAACCATCCGACGATCGAAGGCGCGCTACGCGCTTATTACGACAGCGCTTTCGACGTCTATATCAACGGCGAGGAAGGTTGGCGGCATTTCGGGCGGATCTTCGCTCAGGTGAACAACGCCCCGGGATACGGCGCGGAAAAAATGGACACCTATTTCGACCCGCTGGTGCTCCGGCTGGTCGGCCTGCTGCAAAAGGCGCTGCCCGATGCCGATCCGGAGGATCTGTTCTGGAGCTTCCAATTCACTTCGGGCGCCTATTCGCTGATCCTGTCGCGCACCGGCCGCATCGACCGGCTGTCGGGCGGCATCTGCAAGTCGGAGGATTTCGCGGCCGTACGCGATCGGTTCGTGACCTTCATGGTCGGCGGATTCGATGCGCTGTACAATCGCAAGAAGGGCGCAAGCGTTCCGAGCGCCTGATGGGCGCGGCCTTCAGCCAGCCTCAGCCGGCCGATAGCCTGCCTTTTCCAGCTCGAGCCTGCTCTGGTCGAACGCCTCGCGCGGGAGTGTGTCGCCGAGACGATCAGTGACTTCAGGAAGACGCGCGAGGATCGCTTCGGACGCGTCGTCCGCGTCGCCCAGATGAATGCCCTGCGTCAGGCTGACATGCGCCGCCTCGACGCTACCGGCACCGGTGCACAGGATCGTGCGCGTCGGCGCATGGTCGGCGACGAGCGCGAGCAGCGCCGGGCTGACGCGTTCGGGCGCGAGCAGCGCCATTGCCTCGGGCGGTAGCAGCCCCTCCATCATTCGCGTCGCGCCGGTGGGGGCGAGGCAGTTGACGCGGATATCATATTTGGCGCCTTCCAGCCCGAGCGTCTGCATCAACCCGACCAGCGCCATCTTTGCCGCGGCATAGTTTGCCTGGCCGAAATTGCCGAAGAGGCCCGAGGAGGAGGTCGTCATCACGATCCGGCCATAGCCCTGCGCGCGCATCGGCTCCCACACCGTCTTGGTGCAATTGACCGCGCCCATCAGATGGACGTCGACCACAGCCGCGAAATCTTCGAGCGGCATTTTGGCGAAGCTCTTGTCGCGCAGGATGCCGGCATTGTTGACGAGGATGTCGACGCGGCCCCAGCGATCGAGCGTGTTGCCGACCATGTCGGCGACGCCGTCGCGGTCGGTAACCGAGGCGCCATGGGCGATCGCTTCGCCGCCCGCCGCGACGATCGCATCGATCACTGCCTGTGCCGCGGCGGGCGATCCGCCGCTGCCATCGGCAGCGCCGCCGAAATCGTTGACGACGACGCGCGCCCCGCGCGCCGCCAGCGCCATTGCGTGCGCCTTGCCGAGCCCGCCGCCCGCGCCCGTCACGATCGCGACGCGCCCCGTAAGATCGATGGTCATGATGTCCCCTGTCAGAAAGAAGCGTGTTCACGCCCCGGCGAGGGCGGCCGATTGCGGCGGCGCGTCACCGAAAAGCTGCCGACGCAGCCGCACCTTGTCGATCTTGCCGGTGCCGTTCACCGGGATCGCCGGGTGAAAGCGGATTTCGTCGGGCACCGCCCATTTGGCGAGGCCGCCGACCAGCACCTCGCGGAGACCATCGGCGTCCGGCTCGGCGCCGGGCTTGAGCTGCACCACCAGCATCGGTCGCTCGCCCCATTTGGGATGCGGCACCGCCAGCGCGGCGGCGATCGCAACCGAAGGGTGGTTGAGCGCGACGCTTTCGATCTCGGATGAGCTGATCCATTCGCCGCCCGATTTGATCGCGTCCTTGGCGCGGTCGGTGAGCCGCAGATAGCCCTGGCTGTCGATCGTGCCGATATCGCCGGTGTCGAAATAGCCATGCGCGTCGAGCGCGCTGTCATCCTGCCGGTAATAGCGCTCGATCACCGAATGACCACGCACGCCGAGAAAGCCTACCGCTTCGCCGTCGCGCGGCAGCTCGCTACCTTCGGCATCGAAAATCGCGATGTCGACGCCGAGCGGCACGCGGCCTTGCGTCAATTTATATTGCAGCTGCGCTTCGTCATCGAGCGCGGCGACGGCAGCGGTCGGCATGCCCGCGGTGCCAAGCGGCGACGTCTCGGTCATTCCCCAATTATGCTGCACCTCGACACCATGTTCGGCAAAGTCGCGGATCAGCCGTTCGGGGCAGCGCGCGCCGCCGACCATCACGCGTTTGAGCGTCGACAGCCTTAGTCCGTTGTCATCGATAAATTGCAGCAACGTCTGCCACACCGTCGGCACGCCGGCGGTGAGCGTGACTGCTTCTTCCTCGAGCAGTTCGTAGAGCGCCGCGCCATCGAGGCGCGGTCCGGGCAGCACCAGCTTCGATCCCGCCGCGGCGGCGGCGAAACACAGCCCCCAGGCATTGGCGTGAAACATCGGCACGGCGAGCAGCAGGCTGGTCCGCGCGCTGATGTCGAACACATCCGGCTGCAGGATCATCAGCGTGTGGAGATAGTTGGAGCGGTGGGTATAGACGACGCCTTTGGGCCGCCCCGTCGTGCCCGAAGTATAGCAGAGCCCGGCGGGTGTCTCTTCGGTGAAATCGCCCCAGACGCAGTCGGTGCCGGCGCTTCCGATCCACTCGTCCCAGCCGTCGGCACCGTCGTCGTCGAACCACAGCACCCGCTCAACGCATGGGCAGTGCGGTCGGACGCGCGTGATCACGTCGCGAAAGGCACTGTCGGCCAAGATGATACGATCGCCGGCATGGTTGACTACATAAGCAAGCTGCTCGTCCGACAGCCGCGGATTGAGGGTATGGCAGATCGCGCCCATGTTCATGATACCGAACCAGGCGGCGAGGTGGCGATCGCCATTCATCGCGAAGGTCGCGAGGCGATCGCCCGGCACCACGCCATGCCCACGCAACGCATTGGTCGCGCGCCGTGCCTGATCGCGAAGAGCGGCCCAGTCAGTCCGTCGCCGCATATCTTCGACATCGCGCGCAACGATTTCGGCCGATCCGTGCCATCGAGCGGCATGATCGATCAGCTTATCCATCGTCAGCGACCAGGGAATCAACCGGCCTCTCCCCATACTTCTTGTCATCCATCTTCCGCCAGCAACAGTATTGCCGACACCCAAATTTCATTCATTTAGCCATAAATTAATGTATAGGGCAATCCAGCGTGCGAGGAGGATGGCGGAGCGTGGTACGTCGGCCACTATCAAACCTGAACCAATGACCATTCGTCACACCTGAAGGTCAGCCTCCAGCCCCCGAGCGCTCAAACCAGCCTGCCGGCAATCGACCCAGTGCCCGCCCCCAACTTGCGCATGAACCAGCGGCAGCTTTCAAGGTGATATAAGCGAGCAGCTATGTCCTATTAGTCGGCAGAACCCGCGAAGCACTACATGATTCGCGCCAAAGAACCGCTTCCGTCGATTCGGTTGAGACGCCATCACCTACGCTACTTCCTGTCTTTCTGCGCTGGTGTACGACGCCCGCATTTACTTGTTGAACCCCCGCCTTTTCTGTCTCTCTTAATGTGCCCCTGACGCCGGGCGGCGGTTCGCCCGGCCCAACTCAGGGGCCTTTTCTTGACCGTCCACCCGATCCGTTCCGAGGCCAAGTCACGCGGCGCGCGGATGCTGCGCACGGCGCTTGGCCCGTCGATCGCGGCCTGGCTCGAAGACCCTGCCGTCATCGAAGTGATGCTGAATCCCGATGGCCGCCTGTGGGTCGATCGGCTCGGGGAAGGCATCAGCGACACCGGCATGACGCTGGTCGCTGCGGACGGCGAACGCATCGTGCGCCTGGTCGCGCACCATGTCGGTGTCGAGGTTCACGCGCGCAGCCCGCGCGTCTCGGCCGAGCTGCCGGAAGGCGGCGAACGGTTCGAGGGCCTGCTGCCGCCCGTCGTCGCCGCGCCCGCCTTCGCCGTCCGCAAGCCCGCCGTCGCGGTCTTCACGCTCGACGACTATGCGCGCGCCGGGATCATGTCGGCGGCTGAGGCCGCAGCCCTGCGCGAAGGCGTCACCGCCCGCGCCAATATCCTGGTGGCCGGCGGCACCGGCAGCGGCAAGACCACCCTGGTCAACGCGCTCTTGGCCGAAGTCGCCAAGACCCAGGACCGCATCGTCCTGATCGAGGACACGCGCGAGCTGCAATGCGCCGCGCCGAACCTGGTGGCGATGCGGACCAAGGATGGCGTGGTCTCGTTGTCCGATCTCGTCCGCTCCTCGCTGCGCCTGCGGCGCGACCGCATCCCCATTGGCGAGGTGCGCGGCGCCGAGGCGCTGGACCTTCTCAAAGCCTGGGGCACCGGCCACCCTGGCGGAGTCGGGACCATCCATGCCGGTTCCGCCCTCGGCGCGCTGCGCCGAATGGAGCAGCTCATCCAGGAAGCCGTCGTCACGGTCCCCCGCGCGCTGCTGGCCGAGACCATCAACCTCATTGCTGTGCTGGTCCGCGACGGGACCGGCCGCCGGCTCTCCGAGCTGGCCTGCGTCGAAGGGCTCGACGCCGCGACTGGCGGCTACCGCCTCGCGTCCCTCTCCACCCTCCAGCCGGGAGTCCTCCCATGAACCATGCCGTTCGGCATGGCGCACGCCGCGCCATGCTCGCCGCCTCCGCCAGCCTCGTCGCCCTCACCATTTCCGCGCCCGCCTACGCTTCAGGTTCGTCGATGCCGTGGGAAGCGCCTCTGCAATCCATCCTCGAAAGCATCGAGGGTCCGGTGGCGAAGATCATCGCGGTGATGATCATCATCATTACCGGCCTGACGCTGGCGTTCGGCGATACGTCGGGCGGCGCGCGCAGGCTGATCCAGATCGTGTTCGGCCTGTCGATCGCGTTCGCCGCGTCGAGCTTCTTCCTGTCGTTCTTCTCGTTCGGCGGCGGGGCGCTGGTCGCATGAGCGACGCGGCCGATCCTGGCGAGATGCTCGCCGGCTTCCATGCCCCGGTTCATCGGGCGCTGATCGAGCCGATCCTGCTCGGCGGCGCGCCGCGCGCGCTCGCCATCGTCAATGGCACGCTGGCGGGCGCAATCGGCCTGGGCCTGCGGCTCTGGATCGCGGGCCTGGTCATCTGGGCGTTTGGCCATGCGCTCTCGGTCTGGGCCGCGCGGCGCGATCCGCAATTCGTGGACGTGGCCCGGCGCCACCTCCGTTACCCGGCGTGGATGCGGCCATGATGAGCTTGCGCGAATACCGCGGGCATGCCGCGCATCTGGCCGACTTCCTGCCCTGGGCCGCCCTAGTCGGCGAAGGCGTCGTCCTCAATAAGGACGGCTCGTTCCAGCGCACCGCGCGCTTCCGCGGTCCCGATCTCCACAGCGCCACGCCTGCCGAGCTGGTCGCCACCACGGCGCGGCTGAACAATGCACTGCGCCGCCTGGGCTCAGGTTGGGCGATCTTCGTCGAGGCGCAGCGCACGCCCGCGCTCGATTATCCAGAGTCCGTCTTCCCCGATCCGGTTTCGGCGCTCGTGGACATGGAGCGGCGCGAGCAGTTCCGCGAGGACGGCGCACATTTCGAGAGCCGCTATTTCCTCACCCTGCTGTGGATGCCGCCGGCCGAGGATGCGGCCCGCGCCGAAGGCTGGCTCTACGAGGGCCGCTCCACCACCGGCGTCGATCCGTGGGAGTTGCTGGGGAGCTTCACCGACCGCAGCGACAGGGTGCTGAGCCTGGTCGATGGCTTCGTCCCCGAGGTCCGCTGGCTCGATGACGCCGAGACCCTGACCTATCTGCACTCGACCGTCTCGACGCGGCGCCAGCGCGTGCGCGTGCCCGAGACGCCCATGTATCTCGATGCGCTCCTGGCCGACGAGCCGCTGACGGGCGGGCTCGAACCGCGCCTGGGCGAGCACCATCTACGCACGCTCACCATCGTCGGCTTTCCCAGCGCGACCTTTCCCGGCTTGCTCGACGAACTGAACCGGCTCGCCTTGGAGTATCGCTGGTCGACGCGGGCGATCATGCTCGACAAGACCGACGCGACCAGACTCCTGACTCGGATCAGGCGGCAATGGTTCGCCAAGCGCAAGTCGGTCGCCGCCATCCTCAAGGAGGTGATGACCAACGAGGCGTCGGTCCTGATGGACTCGGACGCCTCCAACAAGGCGGCCGACGCCGACACCGCCTTGCAGGAGTTGGGCGCCGACTATGCGGGCATGGCCTACGTCACCGCCACGGTGACGGTGTGGGACCGCGATCCCGCCGTTGCGGCCGAGAAGCTGCGGCTCGCCGAGAAGGTCATCCAGGGCCGCGACTTCACCGTCATCCCCGAGGGCATGAACGCGATCGAGGCATGGCTGGGGAGCTTGCCCGGCCACACCTACGCCAACGTCCGTCAGCCCCCGATCTCTACGCTCAATCTCGCCCACCTGATTCCCCTGTCAGCGGTGTGGGCGGGGCCGGAACGGGACGAGCATCTGCAAGCGCCCCCCTTGCTGTTCGGCAAGACCGAAGGCTCGACCCCGTTCCGGTTTTCCCTCCATGTCGGCGACGTCGGTCATGCGCTGATCGTCGGCCCGACCGGCGCCGGCAAGTCGGTGCTGCTGGCGCTGATGGCGATGCAGTTCCGCCGTTACGAGAACGCCCAGGTCTTCGCCTTCGACTTCGGCGGCTCGATCCGCGCCGCCGCGCTGGGCATGGGCGGCGACTGGCAGGATCTCGGCGGAATGCTCGCGGACGAAGCCGGCGAAGGCGTGCAGCTCCAGCCGCTCGCCCGCATTGACGATCCCGCCGAGCGCGCCTGGGCGGCCGAATGGCTCGCGGCGATATTCGCGTCCGAAGGCGTCGCGGTCGATCCCCAGGCCAAGGAGCATATCTGGTCGGCGCTGGGCTCGCTCGCCAGCGCGCCGGCGTCCGAGCGCACCCTGACCGGACTCGCCGTGCTGTTGCAAAGCCAGCCGCTCAAACAGGCGCTCGGCTCCTACTGCGTCGGCGGTCCCTGGGGCCGGCTGCTCGACGCCGAAGCCGAGCGGATCGGCGAGGCGCGGTGCCAGGCGTTCGAGACCGAGGGCCTGGTCGGCGCCGGCGCGGCGGCGGCCGTGCTCTCCTATCTGTTCCACCGCATCGGCGATCGGCTCGACGGCTCGCCCACGCTCATCATCATCGACGAGGGCTGGCTGGTCTTGGACAGCCCGGCCTTCGCCGCCCAGCTCCGCGAGTGGCTGAAGACGCTGCGCAAGAAGAACGCCAGCGTCGTCTTCGCCACGCAGAGCCTCGCCGACATCGAAACGTCGAGCATCGCGCCGGCCATCATCGAGAGCTGCCCGACGCGCATCTTCCTGCCCAACGAGCGGGCGGCCGAACCGCAGATCGCGGTGATCTACGAACGCTTCGGCCTCAACGCGCGGCAGATCGAAATCCTCAGCCGGGCGACGCCCAAGCGCGACTATTACTGCCAGTCGCGGCGCGGCAACCGCCTGTTCGAGCTGGGGCTGGGCGAGGTAGCGCTGGCTTTCACGGCCGCGTCGGCCAAGGCCGACCAGCTCGCCATCGCCGAGATCATCGAAACCCACGGCGCGGTCGCCTTTGCCGCCGAGTGGCTGCGCCATCGCGGTTGCGCCTGGGCCGCCGAGCTGCTGCCCGAGCCCGCGTCCGGCCTCCAGCCCGAACTCCCCCTCACGCCAGACATGGAGATCACCCGATGAAATCGCTTCCGCTCCGCCGCGCCATGATGGCCGGCGTCCTCGCCGTCTCGGCCGTCACGCCGATGTTTATCGCCGCGCCGGCCTACGCGCAGTTCGGCGGGATCGTCTATGATCCCAGCAACTACGCCCAGAACGTGCTGACGGCCGCCCGGTCGCTCCAGCAGATCAACAACCAGATCCAGCAAATCCAAAACCAGGCGACCTCGCTTCTCAACGAGGCGCGCAATCTGGCCTCGCTGCCGTTCAGCTCGCTTGCAACATTGCAGCAACAGGTGCAGCGCACCCAGCAGCTCCTCGGCCAGGCGCAGCGCATCGCCTATGATGTCGAGAACATCCAGCAGGCGTTCAACAGCCGCTACACCGGCACGGCGCTGACCGGCGACCACGCTCAGATGGTCGCCAACGCCAACGCCCGCTGGGAGGATAGCGTCGGCGCCTTCGAGGACGCGCTGAAGGTGCAGGCCGGCGCCGTCGGCAATATCGAGGGTGCGCGCACCTCGATGGATAGCCTGGTCACGGCCAGCCAGTCGGCGACCGGCGCCTTGCAAGCGGCGCAGGCCGGAAACCAGCTTCTCGCGCTGCAATCGCAGCAGCTCGCGGATCTGACCGCCACGGTCGCCGCGCAGGGCCGCGCGCAGGCGCTCGAATCCGCACGCCAGGCTGCGGAAGAGGCCGAAGGACGCGAACGCTTCCGTCGCTTCATGGGCAACTGAGGCGTCCCATGCTGCATGGAACCTCGCGCACGGCAAAAATCGCAGGCGTGGCGGCGTTGGCCGGCCTGATGATGGCGGTGGCGATCCTCGCCGTCAGCAGGGATCGCGCGCCCACGCCTCCGCCAATACCTGCGATAGTGCGCGACACCGAAGGGCGCAGCCGGCTCGCCCGCGAGCTGGACCGCTGCGCCACGCTCACCATGCCGGACAGCGGGTGCGAGGCGGCCTGGGCCGAGAACCGCCGCCGCTTCTTCCACCAGGACGATCACGAGGGCGCCGGGCGATGAACGACACCGGCGTCATCGACACCTTCCTGGGCGTCTTCGGAAGCTACATCGACAGCGGATTCGGCCTGCTGGGCGGTGAAGTCGGGTTCCTGTCCTCGACGCTGATTGCGATCGACGTGACCATCGCCGGGCTGTTCTGGGCCTGGGGCGCCGACGAGGACGTGCTCCAGCGGCTCATCAAGAAAACGCTCTATATCGGCTTCTTCGCCTTCATCATCGGCAACTTCCACACCCTCGCGACGATCGTCTTCGAGAGCTTCGCCGGCCTCGGTCTCAAGGCCAGCGGCGACAGCCTCACCTTGGCCGAGTTCATGAAGCCGGGCAGCATCGCGGCGACCGGGCTTCAGGCCGCCAAGCCGCTGCTCGATGCGGCGGGGCAGTTCTCCAGCCTGTGGGCCGTCTTCGCCAACCTCGCGCTGATCCTCGTGCTGCTGATCGCCTGGCTGATCGTGGTGCTGGCCTTCTTCATCATCGCCGTCCAGGTCTTCATCACCCTGATCGAGTTCAAGCTGGTGACACTGGCCGGCTTCGTGTTGCTGCCCTTCGCCTTCTTCAACCGCACGGCGTTCATGGCCGAGCGCGTGCTGGGCCATATCGTATCGACCGGCATCAAGGTGCTGGTGCTGGCCGTCATCACCGGCATCGGCACCACCTTGTTCAGTCAGTTCATCGCCGCGGGCCTCGGCGTCGAACCCGACATCAACCAGGTCATGGCCATCGCCCTTGCGGCGCTGTCGCTGCTCGGCCTGGCGATCTTCGGCCCCGGCATCGCCAATGGTATTGTCACCGGCGGCCCGCAACTCGGTGCGGGCGCGGCGGCCGGCACGGCGCTTGCTGCGGGTGGCGCGCTGGTTGGCGGCGCAGCCGCCGCCCGCCTGGGCGTCGGCGCAGCCGGCTCCGCGATCGGCGCGGCGGGTCGGATGACCGGCGCGGCCGCGCGTGGCGGAGCGCAAATGGCCGGAGGCGCCGCCAGCGCCTACAGCCTCGGCTCGCTCGGCAAAAGCGGCGCCGGCGCGGTCGCAGGCGGCATGGGCGCGGTCGGACAGGCGGCCGCAGGCGCGGTGGCCAACACCGTCATGTCCCCCCTGCGCAAGGCGGCCGCCCGAGGCGGCGAGGCGATCAAGGCCAACTTCCGCTCCGGCGCGCGTGCGGGCTTCACCGCATCTGGCGGCACGATCGCCGGCGGGTCCGCATCCGCCACTGCGGCCGCTGGCGCTTCCGCGTCCGGCCCCGCCGCGCCGCCCGCCTGGGCGGCCGCGATGAAGCGCCGCCAATCCATGACCCACAACGCGACCCTTGCCGCGCACACGCTCAAAGCTGGCGACAGCCACGGCGGCGGCGGTGGTCCCGACATCCGGGAGAAAGATTAGATGTTCCGACGCCCTTCGATCCGCTTTGCGCAGACTCCCGAGCCCGTCACGCCCTATCAGGCCGCCCGGCAGGAATGGGATCGCCGCATCGGCGAGCCGGTCGTGCAGGGGAAGAACTGGCGGCTCGCCTTCTTCTGCGCGGCGGCCTTGAACCTAGCCTTGACCGGCGGCCTGATCTGGCAGTCTGCGCGCGGCCATATCGTCCCCTGGGTGGTTCAGGTCGACCGGCTGGGCGAAGCGCAGGCGGTCGCGCCGGCCGAGGCCGGCTATCGGCCCACCGATCCGCAGATCGCGTTCCATCTCGCGCGCTTCATCGAGAATGTCCGCTCGATCCCGGCCGATCCCGTCATCGTCCGCCAGAACTGGCTCAGGGCCTACGACTTCACCACCGACAAGGGCGCGCTCGCGCTCAACGACTATGCCCGCGCCAACGACCCGTTCACGCAGGTCGGCAAGGTTCAGGTCGCCGTGGAGGTCTCCAGCGTCATCCGCGCTTCACCCGACAGCTTCCGGGTTGCCTGGATCGAGCGCCGCTATCAGGACGGCAGTCTCGCCGCCACCGAGCACTGGTCGGCCATTCTCACCATCGTCGTGCAACCGCCGCGCACCCCTGACGGCCTGCGCAAGAACCCGCTCGGCATTTTCGTCAACGCCTTCAACTGGTCAAAGGAGCTGTCGCAATGACACGATTTCGTCGTCCCGCCCCGGCGGTCCTGCTCGTATCCACCGCGGCCTTGGCCGGCTGCGCCACCTCATCGGTCAAGCCGCCGGCCATCGCCTATGACAACCCGCCGGCCGAGATCGCCGCAACGCCCGCGCCCGAGGCGCCCAAGCCCGTCGAGGTCGTGACCATTCCCGAGCCCTTGCCGCTGCCCGGCCAGTTGAAGCCGGCGCCGGCTGAACATGCGTCACCGCCCGAGCCTGCCGATCCGCGTCAGCGAGTCGGGGCGGCCAATGCCGCCGCCCGGATGCAGCCTGAGCGCAACGGCTTCCTCAACGCCATCCAGCAATATCCCTGGGCCGAAGGCGCGCTCTATCAGGTCTATGCCGCTCCCGGCCAGGTGACGGACATCGCCCTTCAGCCGGGCGAGCAGCTCGTGGGCGCTGGCCCGGTGGCGGCCGGTGACACCGTGCGCTGGATCATCGGCGACACGGTGAGTGGCAGCGGGCCATCGGCGCGCGTGCATATCCTCGTGAAGCCCACCCGGCCGGCCCTTTCCACGAATCTCGTCATCAACACCGACCGGCGCACCTATCACATGGAGCTGCGCGCGACGGCGGCGACCTACATGGCGTCGGTCTCCTGGACCTATCCGCATGATGCGCTAATCGCGCTCCAGGCACGCAACGCGGCGGCGGCCGCCGCCGCGCCGGTTGCGACCGGCGTGGATGTCGCCACGCTCAACTTCCGCTACCGCATCGACGGCGACAACGCCCCGTGGAAGCCGCTGCGCGCCTTCGACGATGGCCGTCAGGTCTATATCGAGTTTCCGGCCGCGATCTCGCAGGGCGAGATGCCGCCGCTGTTCGTGATCGGCGCGGCCGGCGGCGCCGAACTCGTCAACTACCGCGTCCAGGGCCGCTACATGGTGGTGGACCGGCTGTTCGCCGCCGCCGAGTTGCGTCTGGGCGACAAGCACAGCGAACAGCATGTTCGCATCGAACGCGCCGACGGACGGAAGGGTCGGCGGTGACCGATACCGTCGAGCCGCCCGCAGCTGAGCCGGCGTCGCCGCCTCCCGATCCGGGGGCCTTCCAGCTCCGGGGCGATCCGCCGCGCGTCATGCGCCTGTCGCGCAAGGCCCTGGCCGTTATCGGCATCGCCGCCGGTCTCGGTATCGGCGGCTCGCTCATCTACGCGCTGCGGCCGCTTGCCGAGAAGCAGGCCAAGGAGCTTTACAGCACCGAGACCCGCAACACGGCGGAGACCATCACCTCCGGGCCAAAGGACTATACGCAGGCGCCGCGGCTCGGCCCGCCGCTTCCCGGCGATCTCGGCGGCCCGATTGTCTCGGCCCAGCAACGCGGAACGGACGTGCCCGTGCCGGCGGTTGGAGCGAACGGACAGCGCGATCCGCAGGCGCAGGCCGCCGAGGCGGCGCGCCAGCGCGCCCGGCAGGAGCGCGAAGCCGCGCGCACCAGCTCGGTGTTCCTCGGTCACGGCGCGGCGGGGGGCGGCGCGACCGCGCCGCAGATCGCCGCCGCGCCGGGCCCGGCGGCGACACCGCCGCAGACCAGCCCGGCCGCCCAAGGCGGACAGGCCGCCAAGCGCGCCTTCATGGTGCAGGCGTCCAACCAGCGCACCGTCAGCGTCGAGCGGCTGACCGCACCGTCCTCGCCCAACATCGTGCAGGCTGGCAGCATCATCCCTGCCGCGCTCATCACCGGCATCCGTTCGGACCTTCCCGGCCAGATCACCGCTCAGGTGACGCAGAACGTCTATGACAGCCCCACTGGCCACATCCTACTCATCCCGCAGGGCGCGCGGCTGATCGGCGAATATGACAGCCAGATCACCGCCGGGCAGACCCGCGTGTTGCTCGCCTGGGATCGCCTGATCCTGCCCGACGGCCGCTCGATCGTTCTCGAGCGCCAGCCCGGCGCCGACGCCGCCGGCTATGCCGGTTTGCAGGATCGCGTGGACGAGCATTGGGGCAATATGCTGAAGGCCGCAGCGATCTCGACGCTGCTCGGTGTCGGTGCCGAGCTGGCGACCGACAATGACAGCTCGCTGGTGCAGGCGCTCCGCTACGGCACGCAGGACACCATCAACCAGACCGGCCAGCAGATCGTTCGGCGCCAGCTCGACGTGGCGCCGACGCTCACCATTCGGGCGGGCTTTCCGCTCCGCGTGATTGTGACGCGCGATCTGGTGCTCGAACCCGTAGGAGCGACACGATGACGAAATTGAAGCTGGGACCATTGGCCGACGATCGGCCGGTCAAACTGACCGTGGAACTGCCCGCCGCCGTCCATCGCGATCTTCTGGCCTATGCCGCGGCGCTCGCCGCCGAAACCGGCGGCCCGCCCGCCGCGCCCGAAAAGCTCGTCTCGCCGATGCTGGCGCGTTTCATGGAAACCGATCGGGCCTTTCGCCGGCACCGCGCCCAGGCGACTTGAGGGAGCGCCGGCCCTACTTGCCCATGAAACGGCGGAAGCGCTCCTTGCCTTCCGCTTCCGTCACGGCCTGCTCGGCGTTGGCGCATTCGCCGCCGCGAACCGAGCCCGCCTGGCACCCGGCCACGATCTGCCGCGCCTCGTCGAGATGCGCCGCGAAATACGATTTGCTGCGTGGCTCGGCTGCGGCTTGCGCCAGCGGCGGCGTGGAGGTCGCCGCTGGCGCGCTCGGCGCGACGATGATGGGACGGAGCGTGAAGCCTGCCCCAAATCCAACGATCAACGCGACGATTACGGCGATCCATGTCTTTCCTTGGATCATGACGGCTCTCTTCCCGATATTTGAGCAGTTCGTGGTCTGGACCCCGAGGGGAGCGAATATCGAGTGGCCACAAAATCCAGGAAACGACGCAATATGGGGTTCTGGTTGTCATCGCGCCAATAACCGGAATAGCCGATGCGGCTATGGCCGTTGGCCTCATGTATCTCACGAAACAAGACGCCGGGCACCTGAATGCCGGCAGATGATTCCGCGAAGATCGCGAGACGGTCCCCGAGCGCTATGGAGCTGATGACCGTATCGCGCCCAACGTCGTCCATGTCGATCTCGGGCATATAGCCTGGACTTCCGAGCTTCCCCAGCAGCAGGTTGCGCGTCTCGGGACCGGGATCGCGTTCGGTCAGAAGAAAACGTTCGCCGACGAGGTCTTGCCAGTAAATGCTTTCGTAGGACGCCAGCGGATGTCCTTCCGGCATCACAACCAAGTGACGTTCACTCCAAAGCGATCGACTCTCGATACCCGGATAGGGCCGCTCGCCAATGATGATTATGATATCGAGCAGGCCGCTCTCGATACCCGCTAGCAGCTTATCACGGTTCCGCTCGAAGCCTCGCACGGTCACGCCGGGGAAGCGTTCGCTGAACTCGGCTACAGTCGCGCGCAGATTTCCTGCCGAAAACGAGGTGTAGAAGCCGACTGCCAGCCGACCGGTTTCCCCTTTTTGAGTGGCTCGGACCCAGCCGTTCAACTCCTCGAATTCCGTCACTATCAACTGCGCCGTACGCAAATAAATCCTGCCGTTGGTCGTCAGGGTAGCGCCGCGCGTCCTGCGGTCGAACAGCGTCATTCCGAGTCGCTGTTCGATCCCCAGAATATGTCGGCTAAGGGTTGACTGCTTGATGTTCAAATTGCGCGCAGCGCGGCTGAAGCTGCCCGCCTCAGCAGCAGCGATGAGATAGCGGAGCTTGCGAAGCTCAATCATCACCTCGACCGAAGAAATTCCCTGCGTAGCCATTGGCTGTCCGCAGCCGCCGAAGCTCTATTGACTTGGCTCTCACCGTGCTTGGCAACCGTCTGGCAAAGAGCGTTGCCATTCCGCCGACCCTCTCGTTCCAGACACTCCATTCCGGGGCAGAGAACAGGTTCATGCAAAGTCAGACCGATCTTGTGTGCCGTGCAAGGCCGTTTCTTGTGCTGCGGAAAAGACTTCGCGAGCGGATGTCGTCCCCTCGACTTGTTCCGTCCCGTCTACTCCAAAGCCGATCCAGTGTGCGTTGACGCCATCATAAATCTCCTCGAATGCCCAGGTCTGGCCTTCTGGGAATCCCATGGCGTGAAGGGTGCCCGCCCATTCTTCACGCGGCACCGACTTGGCCTCAACCTCTCGCCCAATCACCGCACCCAACGCTGCCGCGATCTCGTCGGCGCTGACCATAGAACCGAGTTCAATCACGCGCTTGCCGATCCACGCCGCACTGGAGAGAAGCTTTGCCGCTTCCGCCGCAATGTCCTCGATTGCAGTCATCGGCTGCTTCTCAGCAGTATTCGCATAAAAGGTGGCGAACACACCGTCCCGGGCCGACTGCAAGCCGTGGAGAAAGTTCTCGTAGAATGATCCCGGCCGGATGAAGGCGGTGGGACATGGCAAATCGTCCAGTTCCCGCTCCAGCAAGGACAAAGGCGTGATCGCACCGAGGCCGCTGGTCTTCTCCGCCCCATTGGACGAAAGCACCACGAGGCGCGGAGGCGGCGTGATCCTGAGGGCTTGGCTATATGCATCGATCAGCACCCGGGACTCCGAAAAATCCCTGGACGGCATATAGACCGGCGGCAGCATGATGAACGCGCCGTCGACGCCCGCCAGTGCCTCGGCGATCGCATTAGGATCGCTCATGTCGCCTTCGACGACATCCACCCCTCGCAGCGCCCAATCGCTCGCCCTGGCCCGGTCACGCACGAGGGCACGCACCCGTTTGCCCTGGGCGAGCAGATGCCGGGCAATCGACCCGCCGGTTCTGCCCGTAATTCCCATAACCAGAAACATATTTTCTCCTGTCTTCTCTGTGGCAAGGTGGCCGTCGGTCAGCGTCCGCATGTTGCGAACGGCCTTGATCAATCGAACAGTGCGAGGTCGATGCAGTCGCCCATGCGCAGATATCCGGCGTCATTCGGATGAAGGTGATCGCCATAGTCCCACTGAGGCAGCATTCGCATGGGATGATCGGGATCGCGCAACGCCGCCTCGAAATCGATCACGGCGTCGAAAGCGCCGCTTTCGCGGATCCATGCATTGACCGCCTGGCGCTCGGCCTCGCGCGCAGGTGTATAGGCGCCGCCTCTAAACGTCTCGTTCTCCCACGTCAGAAGCGTGCCGCCGAAGATCTTGAGTCCTGCCGTTCGGGCGCGCGTGATCAGCTGATTAAGACCGCCGATCATTGCCCTCGCGTCGACCTCCTCTTCGCTCTTTCCCAAACCGTTGCGCAGATCGTTGATGCCGATCAGCACGATGACGTGGGTGACGCCCGGCTGCGCCAGAACGTCGCGGTCGAAGCGGCGCAGCGCATTGTCGCCACGGAAGTCGTGAAGCAGCCGATTTCCGCCAATCCCCTGATTGACGACACCAAACGGTCGTGTGCCTCGATCAACGAGCCGCCGCGCGAGTTGATCGGGCCAGCGATGGTTCGCGTCGAGTTGCGAAAGGTTGCCCTCGGTCAGCGAGTCGCCGAACGCCACGAGCCCGCCCGCGTCCCGGGGCGCCAGCACCTCCACGCCGCTCACGAACACGAACGCCTCGGTTGTCGCCTCCACGGCCAAGGCGGTTTCCGCGGTCCGGTCGCCGCGCGGCGAGATGTAATTGGTCTGATGCGCGTTCGAATGACCGGTCAGACGGAAGCCCTCATCGAGATCATCCGGAAGATAGACGCTGACGGCCAGATCAGCGAGTGCGGGCACGTCCAACTCGACCGGGTCGCTGACGACGAGCGCGCCTGCGGCGATCGTCGTTGATGGAGATCCGTTGAAGGTGAGCGGACGGTTAGTACCCGGCACGACATCGGCGCCATCGGCACGCAAGCCCACTCGGGCCGCACCGATCGCGAGATCATGCGCTCCATAGGCATTGGAGAGACGTACGCGCACCTGAGCGCCGCCGATGCTGGTGCGGGCGATCATCCGCACCGTTTGATCGGCAAGAGGCACGCCCTCCATGGGATCGGGCGTGGTCGCCCAGGTACCTATCCAGTGCATCTCGGATTGGTTGATCATGAAAAATCTCCGACGGAGCGAAAGCCCGGCGAGGGACTCCTGCCCGTTCATTGTCCCAACTAAGCACCATCTGAGCCATGCGCCACGCGCACGAATTGCAAACTATAGCTGCATATAGCGCTATGCCTCGATGTGTGGGCGGGCTATACTCGGGCATGAACGAATTGGACTTGAACCTTCTTGTGGCGCTCGACGCCCTGCTCACAGAGGGCAGCGTGGTCGGCGCTGCCGGTCGCCTGAACCTCAGCCCGTCGGCAATGAGTAGGACACTGTCCCGGCTGCGAGCGGCGACCGGCGATCCGCTTTTGGTGCGGGCAGGGCGCGGGCTGGTCGCCACACCGCGGGCCCTCGAACTTCGCGAGCCGGTGAAACATCTGGTGGAGGATGCGCGGGTCGCCCTGCGGCCGGCCGAAGCGCTCGACCTGACCAAGCTTGAGACGACGTTCACCCTGCGAACCAGCGACGGCTTCGTACAGAATTTCGGTCCCGCGCTGTTGGAGCGCCTCGCAGCAGATGCGCCGGGCGTGCGCGTAGATTTCGCGCAGAAGCAGCCCGACAGCAGCGAGGGACTTCGTGACGGCGCGGTCGATCTCGAGATCGGCGTCGTACATAGCGCGACGGGTCCAGAGGTAAGGACTCAAGCGCTGTTCCGGGACCGCTTCATCGGCGTTGTCCGTCAGGGGCATGCTCTGACCCGCAGCGAGATCACCGCAGCAACATACGCTGCACAGAACCATGTTCTCGGCCCTCGCGATTCGGCGGATCGAAGCCCCATTGACGACGCGCTTGCTGCGTTAGGTCTCGAACGCCGGATCGGCACGATCGTCATCGGCTTTGCGAGTGCGCTGGCGCTGGTACGCGGAACCGATCTGGTCGCCGCCGTCCCCGAACGGCACACGGACGCAATGCGCGATGGCCTGTCCAGCTTTCCGCTGCCGTTTGCTGTGCCCCAGATAACGGTATCGTTACTCTGGCACCCGCGCCTGGATGCCGACCCCGCGCAAGCCTGGCTACGCTCCTGCGTGCGCGAGGTATGCAGCAGGCGGAAAGGTGACTTCGGGTAAACCTCGCAAGGCCTCGGATCGTGACAGCGTCCGGCTACTTGCCCTACATGTTGGAAGCTCGGCGGAATACGGTCGGCGACCTCGCGTATCGGCTATTACGCATTCTCTCCGCGTCGCAGACGATCGATGATCTTTCCGAGCTTTTGCTCAGCCTCGGCTCTGGTGGACCAGTAACCATATGGCTGTCCTTCCTCGCTTCCCCACGGCACGACGAAATCAAAGGAGAGGCCCATCAACTGCAGGACGCTGTCGATATATGCGTCGCGGGCATCCTCATCGAGCAGCACGGCCTTCCATTCCGAGTTCTGCACCCAGACGGTGTCTCCGGAGAACAGGAACCGATGCTCGCCATTGTCCCATAGAAACGTGGTCGCACCGGCCGTGTGACCGGGGGTGGGGATCACCTCTAGGTCTTCCGTGATTTTCCTTCGCTCCGAGAAGGTGCCGGCAATTGGCAAATCCGTTCGCCGGCGATCATCCGCGTGCACGAAGATGGGCACATCGAGGTCGGGTGCACCGTACATCGCTTCATGCCAGTGATTGACCAGAAGCCGATCCGTCCTGCCCAGGGCGAGGATGTCGTTCTTCGCAGCGGTGATGCCCGGCGAATTGTAGATGATGATATTCCCCTGCGCGCGCTCCAGGACGAACGAGCGCACCACGACGCCATCGAGGTAGGGCAGCGGAGCCGTCGGCGTCGCATGGAGGCCCCGGATCGAGGACTGGAGTCCCGTGGTGTTGTTGGGGGAAGACAGCTCGGACGGCATAAGCACTCCAATTCGATGCGGCGACGCGCTCCTGATCAACCGCGTTGCTGTCGGGGATCAGGAAGGCTGAGGTGTCTGCAAGTCGCTCAGCAGCCCGGGACCGGTCGGCTCCCACGACAGCAACTCGCGCGTCAGAGCGCTCGATGCCGGCATGTCCAGTGTCACGAAGGTCGAGAGCCATCCGAAGTGGCCAGCTGCGTCCTCAGGCGGCAGCGAGACGGTAGGTACGCCATATGCCCGACCGATCGTTTCGGCGATATCCCGTAGCGCGATGCCTTCCTCGGCAACTGCGTTGTAGCAAGCGCCGCGCACCTGCCGTTCCAGTGCCAGCACGTACAGCGGGGCCAAATCGGACAGATGCACGGCTGGCCAGCGATTGGAGCCATCACCGGCATAGGCTGAAACGCCTTTCGCCTTGAGCAGGCCGACCAGCCACGTGACCAACCCCTGCTTGACGATCGTGTGAACTTGAGGGAGCCGCACGAATGATACGTTTACGCTCATGTCTGCCAGTTCGCGGCCCGCAGCCTCCGAGACGCGAGGACCGGTAAATTTGGTGCTGACGACATCCTCCTTGGCCAGATCGCCTGGATTCGTGAGACCCGCCGCAATTACCGACGTGACAATCATCGGACGCTCCGATCCGGCCAGCACGGAGCCGATCGCTTCGATTGCCCGCCGATCCTTTTCACAACTCGCAACGAAATCCGAAAAGTCGTCGAACGCGCAGTGAATGACCGCATCCGCACTGGAGGCGCCGCGCTTCAGGCTCTCGGTGTCTTCGAGCGCGCCACGATGGGCTTGGGCACCTGCGGCGCGAAGCCGCGATGCCCCCTCGTCGGATCGCGTCATGCCAACGACCTGATGTCCGGCCTCGATGAGTTCGAGGACGACGGCAGATCCGATGAAGCCGGTGGCTCCAGTTAGGAAGACTCGCATGTTTCCTCCATCAGAAAGTGTGGGAACCGGATGCTGAAGAGAAGCGACCATCGAGCATCGCCAACGGATAGTCGGTGTAGCCCTTCACGTCCGGCACCATAGAAGGTTGACCCATTAGGCTCGTCGAGAGCGAAATCCGCTGCCATCGGATCCGAACGTCCGGGTTCTGGGATGTTCAATGGAAGACCGAGCCACCGTCGACCGCGACGATCTGCCCCGTCATGAACGCCGAGGCCTCGCTCGCGAGGAACACGCAGACGCCGGTAAGATCCTCGGGCAACTCCTCTCGCGGCAGACAGCGCATCGCCACCGCACCGGCCAGCATCTCCTCCGAATAGCCGGTGTTCCGGCGTATTCCTTGGGTCATGGTGAGGCCTGGCGCGATTGCGTTGACCGTTATCCCGTCGCCGCCAAGCTCCTTTGCTAGCGAGCGCGTCATCGCGGCGATGGCGCCCTTGCTGGTCACGTAGTGAAGCATGAACGGGACAGCCGTAAAGATGGCGGCAGAGGTGAGATTGATGATCCGTCCCCATTTCCGCTCCCGCATCCGCGGAACCACCGCCTGACTGCAGAGAAAGGGAGCAAGCGTGTTTACTGAAACAACGCGGGCCCATTCCTCGGGATCGATGCTCTCGAAAGGCTGCAACTTCACCGAGGTGGCCAATGCCGCGTTGTTGACGAGGATTTCCACACCGCCGTGCCGATCTTCAATCGCGGCGACACAGTCTTGAACGCTGGATTTGTCGGCGACATCACAAGTGATGCGCTCGATCGAGCTGTTCGCCGCATCGGCGCCGTCCCATTTGATGTCAGCGGCGATGACGCGCGCACCTTGTGCGGCGAGTTCCTGCGCAATTGCCGCGCCGATGCCGGTTGCCGCGCCGGTCACCAAGGCGACCCGATCTTCCACGCTTATGCTGATCTTTCCACTCACGTCTCGATCTCCGCTACTTGGCCAGTTCCGGGAAGAATCCGCTATACGGTTCGATGCCGCGGATTTCTGCGGTGACGAATCCCTGCTGCATCCCGGGATAACCCGCGAGGAGCATCTCCATGTGATCGCGAGATTCGGCGTCGAACAATGACATGATCCCTTCATCGTTTTCGAAGAGCCAGATCGCGCGCAAATAACCGCGTGAGTAATACTCGCGTGACTTCGCCCACTCTGCCTCAATTCCGCTCTTCTGCTCGGAAGGCGACATGGCGGCGTATTTGTCGTTGAACTTGCCGAATATGACGAACTGCATGACCGCAGTCTCCCTTGCGTTAATGAATTTGCCGCCGATCCTGGCTCTAAGGCCAGTGGCGATCAGGTGCTTGGGAGTATGTGGCGACTTGAATTTTCTTGATAATGGCGGCTGAATTCGCTTCACTTATTCCTCGATGGAACAGATCGCTCTTGAGAGGCTGACAGGCGTGATCGCATTCGCCCGAGCCGCGTCGCTGGGCAGCTACACCGCCGCCGCGAAGTCGCTCTCGATTTCGCCATCCGCAGTAAGCAAGAGCGTTCGGCGCTTGGAACTCCAACTCGGCCTGTCGCTGTTCACCCGAACGACGCGGTCCCTGACGCTCACATCCGAAGGCGCCGACCTTTACGAGCGGGCGTTGCTGCTACTTCGGCAAGCAGAGGAAATAGAGCAGCATGCCCTAGCGGTTCGAGCCGAGCCGTCGGGCACGCTGAGAGTGACTGCACCGCTGCCAATCGGAACCAATCTCCTCGCACCCGCTATTCCCGGCTTCCGAGAGCGCTTTCCGAAGCTGGAGATTGATCTCCGTCTCGACGATCGCCGCACGGACATCGTAGACGAAGGCATCGACGTGGCGATCAGGGTCGGCGATCTCGTCGATTCACAGCTGCTTTCGCGCAAGCTGGCGCCGCACCGGCTTTGTGCCTTCGCCTCCCCAAGTTACCTGAAACGGCGCGGCACGCCCACTCACCCGGACGAGCTTTCGGAGCATGAGTGCGTCAACTTCAGGTTCCAGAGTTCCGGTCAGCCGTCGAGATGGCCTTTCCAAGTCGGGGAGCGCGTGGTTGAAGTAATTCCCCGCGCCGCAGTCACGGTGGATTCCGGTGATGCCGTGCTGGCAATTCTCGCTGCCGGCGGCGGAATCGGCGTCGCCCCACCCTACATCGCAGCGCAATACGTCAGGCAGGGTAAGCTGATCCCGATCTTGACGCGGTTCGCCGTCGAGAGGTCAAGCATTACCGCGCTTTGGCCGGAGAACCGCCGGGGCAATCCCAACGTCCGAGCATTTCTCGACTATCTGGACGAGATATTTCCCAAGCTACCGCCATGGGACGAGCTTGTGGTCAACGCTTAATGCTTGGCACCTGTTGGCGGTCTTTCCGCTGTCGTTCCGTCTCGCAGCCAAGTCAGCCAAAGCCTGCCACCGGGTTTGCTGCCAAACCTTTGTTACTTCGCGGCGAGGCCATCGAGGAATGTAGGCATTCCATTCCATGAGGGCCTGCCCGGATCATCGCGTTTAGTCTCTACGTCGCCTATCTGGATCAGATGTCGCCGCGCGCCATCCAATCCACATGAACCGTTTAGCTTACTTGCTAGATTCCAGCCAACCATTCCGACTGGGCTTCGCGTATCGCAGCGACGGTCTCCGGCCTGTCGATGCCTGGAAGATCGTCGCGAGGTTTGTTCGCCGTTCGCGCGAGCGCATAGCTTAGCCATCGATAGGAGGCCCGATACCCTGATAGTTCCGTCGAGTTGATTTGGGGTTGGTCGTTTGGGTCAGACGGCACCATCGTGTCGCGGATGTAGATCATCCGCAATCCGGCGAGGCCCCAGTCGCCTTCCTTTCGATCCGCTCGCCAAAGCAGACGGACATATCCGGTGATGCAAACTTCCACCCCGTCGATGGGAACGAAGCTGGCCAGCCGACAAGGTGTCTCCGCAATCGCTCGATCGCTTTGCAGCGTGACGACCGAGGGTGACAGGGAATGCAGCGTGACCCTGCCGGACGCCGCGTTGCGCCTCGTCCTAGCAATGAACTCGGGAGCGCTGCCCTTCAACCAGGATACATCCACGATCGCATCAGCGCGCCAGCATGCGGTCATCTCCCCCCAATCGCCAGCGTCCCGCGCATTCCGCTCGCGGTTGATCAAGTCGGAAACCTGCAGCTTAGCAGTGAGGTTATTATCATTTCCGCTCGGCTCACGCTCATGTCGAGCATCTGCCTTGGCGGGGGCGGCTGCCGCCAGAATGAGTGCTGAGGCAACCATCTGGCGGCGGTTTGGTTGAACCGAACCTCCCTCGCTCTTCATTTCAATTTCTCCTTCGCTTCGCCGGCGTGTGCTTAATGCGCCATGGTGCTAGGGGCAGTTGAAACTCAGAAATGGACGCCGGCCTCCACGCCATAGGTCCTGGGCGCACCTGGGACGTAAACGTCGTTCGCCGCCTGCTGCGCTGTGACGAAATAATAGCTATCCGTCAGGTTCTTCGCGAAAAACCGGACATCGATGTGACGATCGATGCTGGTCCAAGTCAGCGAGGCGTTAAGCAGGTGGTAGGGCTCCTGAGTCAATCGATTGCTTGGATCCCAATAGTATCGCGATCGGTGTGAATCGTTCACGGCGAGGGCGAACTCCCCGACCCCGGTGTCGAACCGGTAGTTGGCGCCGATGGTGTAGGAGAAACGAGGGGCGTTGATCATCCGATTGCCGGAGACGTCGCAAACCGAACCGGCATTGCCTCCTAAAACCGCGCCGCCGATCGGGCGCGGAGTAGTGCAACTCGCACCCAAGAACTGCGTATATTTCGCGTCGAGATACTCGGCGCTCCCGGTCAGAGTCAGGCCGGGAACCACTTTCAACTCAAAATCCGCGTCGACGCCATTCAGTCGTGCAGCCGCGGCATTGTACAGGATAGCGAGCCCCGGCGGCGCCGGCGGCGCAGTAGTGCGGACCTGAATATCTCTGTAGTCGTAATGAAAGCCAGCCACGTTGGCACGAAGCCGTCGATCGAAGAGCTCGGACTTCACGCCCAGTTCGAAGGCGTCGAGAACCTCGGGTCGCGAAGGCTGGTTGCTGAAGACGGTTGGATTAAAGCTGCCGGATTTGAACCCGCGATTGTAGGACGCATAGAGATGCACGTCAGGCGTCAGATCGTGGGCGAGCACGGCCTTCCATGTCAACTTGCCGAAGCTCGTGTTCGTGACGATGCCGTCGGGATTCCCCGGATAGGGGTCGCCGGGGCTGACGACGACGCTGCCCGGAAGCGCCGCGGGAGTATTCGGCCGCCCGGGAAAGGGCACGGTCGTCCCGGTGATCGAAATCTCGTCATCCGTGTAGCGCAGGCCCAAAGTCAATCGCGTGGCTTCCGTTAGGCGGTAGGTTCCCTCCGCGTAGCCTGAATAGGATCGAGTCTTCGGATAGCTGATGGTCTGGATGGGAAGCGGCGCGGGGGCGCAGATCGCATCGACGCAGGTTCCATAGGTCGCCGCCGAGATGCGGTTGTCATTGTTATAGTAGAAGAACCCTGCGATCCAGTCGAAGGGTGAGTCGCCGACCTTAGACCGGAGTTGAAGCTCCTGCGTTATAGTCCGGCTCTTCGCGGTCAGATCCAGTACCGAGGCGGACTGCCCGGCCACCGGCTTGCCAGGTTGGCCGTTCTGCGTCAGCATGGTGGGCGAAAAGCTGTGCTGATACCCAGTCAGGCTGGTAAGGTCGGCGAAGCCGAGATCCTGCTCGATCTTTGCTCCAACCAGGTAGGTTTCCACGCTTAAGCGTGGATCGTCGCGGGTAGAACTGCGATATTCCCCCAGATACGGCGTGCCATCACTCCCCACCGCTCCCGGGAAGATCGCGACCACGCTTCCCTGATCGGTGGCCAGCCGGTCGTAGAACCCCTCCAAAGTCACCTTGGTCGCGCCCGAAGGTCTCCAAACGATCTTGCCCTGAACCCCCTTCTCGTCGAGCTTCTGGGTCTCGCTACCCGTGAACATGTTCCTTCCCCATCCGTCCGCCTGGTAGGTACTGGTGAAGGCGAAACCCGCGCTCAGAGTGTCCGACAGGGGAACTGACGCACCGATGTTTGCCGAGACGGTGTCGTAATTCGCATATTCTATCGACGCGTCCATCCTCGGTACCGCGCCTGGATCTCGCGTCACTACGCTGATGAGACCGCCGGTCGAATTGCGTCCGTAGAGCGTGCCCTGCGGCCCCTTTAGGACCTCGACCCGCTCGATGTTGTTGAAGGAGAACGCGATCGCCCCCGAGTAGGGCAAGTAGAAGCCGTCAAAGTATGTGGCGATCTGAGGTTCGGAGGTGAAGCCGGTGTTGTTCGATCCCACACCTCGCAAGAAGCTGTTCGTTCCCGCCCCGAACCTGTTCAGGGCAAGGCCAGACACGACGTTCGGCAGGTCAACTGCGCTCTTTACCCCGACGGTCTCGAGCCGGTTGCCGTCGAACGCGGACACGGTGAGCGGCACCTTTTGCAAGCTCTCGGAGCGACGCGTCGCGGTAACGACGATTTCAGCAACTCCGTTTTGCTCGGCACTATCCGCGCCTTCGGCTGAAGAGGTGCCTGTCTGGCTACCATCATCAGAAGTGGCATCCTGTCCCCAAGCGGTCCCAGCGAACGCCGATGTCCCCACGGCAAGCAATAGGATTGTTGCGCTTCCCCGCATCTTTCATCCTCCCATCTCGCAGAGCTTGGCCCTGTCGTCTCATTGTTTGCTCGCGGCCGTGCACCAGCAGCAGCCGTGGCAGGGTCATACTACACGGAATGTATTTTGTGACAAGTCAAATGAGACATAGTGCCTATTACGAGGAGCCTAGAGCTGCCTGATTGGTCAGGATTCCGCCCACGGACCGAAGGTGTGGCATTGGAGGATCAGGGAGCGCGGATTGCAGATTCTGGCGCGTGATGCCGGCTTTCAGGCGTGCGCTTCCCTCCAGCGAACCTAAGCACTACGGACTCGGACACCGCGATCCGCCCGTGAGTGGGTATGACACCCGGCGTAGGCGAGATTCCAAAGGGGGAATGGGGGCAGTGACTAAGGGATATCGTGAACAATCAGCCCGGCTTGTGCCAGGGATCGCGCCACCATGTCAGGCGATCCGGAGCGGCGCCCCGGATGAAGATCGTCGCTTCATTGACGAGCGCGGCGGCAACATCGCATTCGATACCAAGCCCTATGAGGATCATCGCCATCACCTGATCGACAAAAGGCCGCCGAGGGCTATCCGTCTGCGATATGGCGCGAATGGCTTCGCGCATTGTGCCGATTGCGAGCATCCGCGCCGCTTCGGCATCGGAGAAACGAACTTCGTGCGCCTCGAGCGCCGCAGCAAGGTGCGAAGTCATGCCTTGGAACAGCACGCCATCTGAGCGAAGCAGGTCGCTTCGTGCCACAAATGCGCCCCACGTCTTGTCGAGCACGCTACGCAGTAGAAATAGATGGACCGACACAGTGAACAGCAGGATCGGTTTCATTCTATCGTTGACGAGGTCCTTGAGGCTTTCGACCATTTCGTCGACCAATTCGCTGGCCCGCTGCTCGATCGCTTCGTCGACCGAGTTAAAATATTTATAGAAGGTCGCGCGTGACACGTCGGCCCGCCTGATTACCTCGTCAACAGTTGGCGGTCCGGTGAGCACATGCTCCGCATAGCATTCCATCACCGCTTGTAGCAGCCGTGCGACCATTCGCTCCCGGCGCATCTTCGCCACCCGTACACGATGATCTTCGTTGATTGCTGCTACCACTCGAACGTTCCTGCCCCGTCTTGGCGCTTGATCGTAGGGCTTGGACGATGTGATGCAACGTCATAAAGTCAATTCCTCCCCACCATTCCGACAGTGACATTGTCACGCAGCCCGTGGAATCGGGTGCAACCGGCCATAGTCTCCCTTGTGGAAGAGCAGTGGGCGCGCCGCGGGCTCAGCTGCCAAAGCGGCGACCTTACCAAGCGCGATATCGTGATCCCCCGCCTCATGCACCGCATATAATTCGCAATCGATCCAGGCGACCACACCTTCCAGGATCGGGAGGCCCATGCCTGAGATGCGATGCGCGACACCGGCGAATTTATCCTCTGCGGGAGTAGCAAATCGACGCGATAGAGCCTGCTGCTGGTCGCCCAGGACATTGACGCAGAAGCGTCTAGTCGCACGTATTCGGCGCCAGCTTGACGATTGGCGGCCGGGGAAAAAGGCGACCAGCGGTGGATCGAGCGATACGGAAGTGAACGATCCAATCGACATACCAATGGGCCGATCCCCGCTTTCGATCGAGGTGATTACGCAAACCCCGGTCGGGTAGTGACCGAGCACGGTCCGGAAGGTCTTGGGATCGATCATGCACCACCTCTCCGCGCAAATTACATAATAGACATGGAGTATATTATCACCGTTCCACAGCCGATGCAATTCCCCCGGCCCTCGGGCAGCGGGTGGAAAAACAGCTTGAAATATACATAATGTCCATTATGAATCGGGGCGCCCTGCGGGCCTGATCTGAACTTGGCGAGCCGGCAAAGCCGGCCAAATGGATGCGAGGATGCCAGACTACGACATTATTCAGGTCGGATATGGCCCCGTCAGCGAGGCGTTGGCGCTTATGCTGGGGCGTCAGGGCCGGCGTGTGGCGGTCTGCGAGCGCTGGCGTGAGCGATATCCACTGCCGCGCGCCGTGTGTATCGATCACGAGCTTTACCGCGTGCTTCAAGCGATTGGCTTGGAGAATGCGCTTCCCAGAGTGACTCAGCCAGGTCCTGTCTATCAGTGGTTCAACGCCGACTGGAAGGAACTGCTTGCGATCGACTGGTCGAAGCCGTCGATCTCAGGGGGCGTCGAAGTAAACTTCGTTCACCAGCCGACGCTTGAACAGGCGCTCGACGATGCCGTTCGACAGCAGTCGAGCGTGGACCTTTATCTGGGATGCGAAGTGATCACTGTCGAACAGGGCGAAAGCGGAGTCGTCGTGACGCTGCGGGAGGACGGCGTGGACGAGCGGCAATTGTCGGCGAAATACGTCATCGGTTGCGACGGGGCCAATTCGCTGGTCCGCAGCACCATCGGAAGCGGTCAGGAAGATCGCGGCTTCGAAGCCGACTGGCTTGTAATCGACGTTCGTCTGAAGTCCGGTGTCACCATCGAGGAACTCGGCATCCCGGCGGCCGGCCAATATTGCAACCCCGAACGACCGACCACCATCGTGCCCGCCGGCATCAGCGGCGATCGTATCTATCGTCGCTGGGAGTTCATGCGACTTCCCGGCGAATCGGCGCAGGAACTGGAAAGCGAAGCAAAGGTCTGGGAGTTGCTCTCCCCGTGGGCCGGTCCAGCGCAGGTCGAACTCATTCGTCACAAGATCTACAACTTCCGGTCGCTGATGGCCGACAAATGGCGGGACGGCCGGCTATTGATCGCGGGCGATGCCGCCCACGTGATGCCGCCGTTTATGGGGCAGGGCATGTGCGCCGGGCTCCGCGACGGCTGGAATCTTGCGTGGAAGCTCGGGCTGGTGCTCGACGGCCGAGCGGATGATCGCCTGCTCGACAGCTATCAGACAGAGCGGCAGCCGCATGTCCGGCAACTGACCAATCTATCGATCTATCTCGGCAAGATGATTTGCGTTCCCGATGCCGACGCTGCCGCAGAGCGGGATCGAGCCTTTTTCGAAGGTACTGCGCCGCCGCCACCTGATTTTCCCCACCTGACCGATGGATTGCTCTATCGGCCGGATGGCGATGCCCTGCAGCCGGGTGCGGGTCTCTTGTCGCCGCACGTCACGCTTGAACATGAAGGGCGGACAATGCGCCTTGATGCATTCGACGGCGGCGGCGGCTTTCTGCTGTTCACGCGCGAAATCGATCCCGCGACCGCCATGGACGCGCTGTCGTGTCTTCCACTGCGCGCCGTCCGTCTTGGGCAGGGAGACGGCACGGTCCGCGACCTTGACGGTCGGATCGACGATTTCCTGGATGAACATGGATGGGCGGGAATGATCGTTCGCCCGGACTTCTACGTCTACGGCGGCGCAGCTGACGCCGCAGCATTCGATCGCCTGGCGCTTGCGCTTGCCGATGATCTCGCGGCGGCTGGCGTGCGGCTTTTCGACCTTACAACGACGGAGATATCATGAAGCTGGCTCGTTTCGGTAGCGAGGACGCCCCCGGGCTCGGTCTGGTTGAGGACGACCGGATCGCCGATCTTACCGCTGGCGGTTTGTCCCTATCGACCATGCGTGACATTATCGCGGCGGGCCCCGAAGGGCTGGAGGAAATCCGCGCCGTTGCCCGGCTCGCGCCGCGCCTTGCGCTGGACGAAATCAAGCTACTCGCTCCAATCGAGCGGCCGGGAAAATATCTCGCGATCGGCATGAATTACGCCAAGCATCTCGAGGAGGCCGACCGCCTCGGCGTGGCGCGAGCACAGCATCAAACCTGGTTCAATAAGCAGACGAGCTGCGTCACGGGACCCTACGATGATATCGATCCGGGCGTTACCGAAAAGCTGGACTATGAAGTCGAACTCGCTGCGGTGATCGGACATCCTGCCAAGCGCGTGAGCAGGGAGGAAGCGCCGAAGCATGTCTTCGGCTTCCTGGTGGCGAACGACGTCTCCGCGCGTGACTGGCAGTTCCACACGCCGACCTTCACGATGGGCAAGTCGTTCGATACGCATGGCCCCATCGGCCCGTGGCTGGTGACCGCCGGCGAAATCTCCAATCCGCACGACCTGCGGCTGCGCAGCTGGGTTAACGGGGAATTGCGCCAGGACAACCGCACCTCTGCGATGATCCACAACCTGTGGGAGCAGATCGCCTATCTTTCGACCGCATTCACGCTTGAGACGGGCGACTTGATCGCCACTGGAACCCCGGAGGGCGTCGGCGTCGGCATGGAGCCGCCCATCTTCCTGCAGCCGGGCGATGTCGTGCGCTGCGAAATCGAACAGATCGGCGCCATTGAGAATCGAGTCGTTCATCCAAGCGATTGAGAGGAGAGACAATCATGGCTGTACGAGGCCTATTATCATTTACGCTTGAGGTTCCGGATCTCGACCCTGGAATCCGCTTCTACTCCGACGCGGGCCTGGTCGCCGACATCAGAGGCGATACCGCCTATCTCCGCTGCCCCGACCAAGTGCGGCCGTCTATTGTTCTGGTCGGGGGCGCACCGCGCAAGCGCCTCCACCATATCTCGCTATGCGCCGACGAGCTCGACGGCATGGCGGTTGCTGTCGCCCGGAACGGCGGAAAGGTCGTGGCGTCGCCAGAACGATTCGAAGACGGCCTGTGGGTCGAGGATCCTCATGGCATGCTCCTCCAACTCGTCGATGAGGCTCCCGATGCACCGCCGTCTGCCACTGGCGAGGCGTTCGCGATCAACGCTCCCGGCCGGATCGTGCGCCACGGCCGCTCGGCGATCCTTCCCAAGGCATCCTATGCGCCGGCTAAGCCACTGCGGCTAGGCCATGTTCTGGTATTCAGCCCGGATGTGCTGCGCAGCGTCGCGTTCGTGACCGATGCGCTCGGCATGGGCTTGGCCGATCGATCCGAGGACATCATTGCCTTCACGTGCACGAAGCAGGGCAGCGATCATCATGTGATTGCCTTTGCCAAGTCGCCCGGCGTGGGCTTTCACCACGCCAGTTTCCAGGTCAACGATCCCGACGAGGTCGGGCGCGGCGGTGCGGCGTTGCTCGAAAAGGCGAAGCGTGGAGACTGGGGATTCGGCCGGCACACGATCGGGTCCAATTTCTTCCACTACATTCAGGACCCGTGGGGCTCGTGGTTCGAATACTATTCCGACATGGACCACATCGCCGATTACGCGGGATGGACGCCCACCAACTACTCGTTGGAAGACAGTCTGGCCAGTTGGGGCCCCGGCGTACCGGATGATTTCGTCCATAATTATGAAGCTGACGAAGCGCCTTTCCAGCAAGCAGCGATGCGCCAAACGGCGACCGCTTGACACCCGATCCGTCGACCCTAACCAACTCTGGGCTTCTCATAATATACAACGCGTCTCTTTTTGGTTGTCATCATGGACACGTTGTGCTTTTTTACCCTGATGCGGCCGTCAAGAGCCGTGGCGATCAGCGACGCCTGCAACGGGTGCGCATTGGGGAGAATGCTACATGGCGATCACAAAGAAGCTGTCGGTATATGCAATCGGTGTTTCGCTAGTCGCGCTTGTGATCGGCGCAAGCACCGCATCGGCCCAGACCACCTCTCCGCCTGCTACGGGCTCACGCGACGCGCAGGATGCACCTGCCGAACCCGACACCGTTGGCGAAATCGTGGTAACGGCGCAGAAGCGGTCTGAGAGTATCAACGATGTGCCGGTCTCGATCACGGCAGCTACCGGCGAAGAACTGGCAAAGGTCGGCGTGACCGACACATCCCAGCTCGCCAAGCTGGTGCCCGGTTTCACCTATCAGCAGAGCCCGTATGGCACGCCAGTCTATGGTCTACGTGGCATCAGCTTTTTTGATACATCCGGCATCGCGCAACCGGCAGTGAGCGTCTACGTTGATCAGGTTCCCCTACCGCTATCCATTCTCACGCGCGGAGCATCGCTCGACGTCGAGCGGGTCGAGGTGCTCAAGGGACCGCAAGGCACGCTTTTCGGCGAGAACGCAACTGGCGGCGCGGTCAATTATATCGCGGCCAAGCCGACAAGTAGCTTCGCGGCGGGCGTTGACGCGCTGTACGGGCGTTTTGATCAGTTGGAGATTGGTGGCTTCGTCTCTACATCGGTCAGCAATACGCTTGGGATCCGCGTAGCTGCTCGTACGGAACAGCGCGGCGACTGGCAGTACAGCACTACCCGCGACGAGGGGCTCGGAAAGCGCAATTTCAATGTCGGACGGTTGCTCCTCGACTGGGAGCCCGATCCCGAAGTTCGGTTCGAACTCAACATCAACGGATGGAAGGACCGGTCGGAAGCCCAGGCGGCCCAGTTCCAGCGATTCGTACCGGCCACCGCGAGCGGCGGCTATCCGCCGGCCTATGCGGTCCTTTCCGCCTATGAGCCGGCCCCGGACAAGGCCCGGGCGGCAGATTGGGATCCGGCTTTCGACCTGCGTCGCGACGACAGGTTTTTTCAGGCTGCGCTACGGGGCGAATGGGACGTCACGGGCCAACTGATGCTCACCTCGCTGTCGTCCTACATCTCTTATGACGGCTCAAGCCGGTCAGACCCGGATGGTACCAACTATCCCGATCTCCAGAACGTGCTCAACGACGATCTCGACATCTTCAGCCAGGAATTGCGCGCATCTTTTGACCAAGGTCCCCTCAAGCTCATGCTCGGCGGCTACTACCAGTACGGCAAGCTCTTCGAGGAGAGTGTCGGTCATATCGAAAGCACGAGCTCGTTTCTCGCCGGCAATCACAATACTGACCTCCGGAACATCAACCATCAGAAAGTGAACACTTACGCCGGTTTCGGCAGCGTCGACTATGCGCTGGGTGGCGGCGTGACGCTGCAGGGATCGGTTCGTTACACCAGCCAGACCCGGCGCTACGAAGGGTGTTCCCGCGATGGTGGGAACGGAAGCTTTGCGATCTCCTTCAGCAGGGTCTCCTCAATGCTCAGCGGCTCCCCGACGGTGATCGGGCCCGGCGAATGCTTCACGCTCGATTCTGTGACCTTCAAGCCGACCGGCATCGTCCATCGCTCGCTCGATCAGGGTAATGTCGCTTGGCGTGCCGGCGTCAGCTGGGAGCCTACCGGACGCACGCTTCTTTACGCCAACGTCACCAAAGGCTTCAAATCCGGCGGGTTCGCGACACTTCCCTTCGCCGTCAACGGACAGATCAATCCCGTCGTCCAGGAATCGGTGATGGCCTATGAGGCGGGCTTTAAACTGACGCTGGCGGATGGCCGCATGCAGTTCGATGGCGCGGGCTTCCATTACGACTACGATGACAAACAAATCCAAGGTTATGTCCTGAACCCCCCATTCGCCAACCTTCCCGCGTTGATCAACGTCCCGAAGGCGAAAATCGACGGCGTCGAACTCAGCCTCGCCTGGCAAGTGGTTCCCGCGCTTCGTGTCAACGCTTCGGGAACTTATATCGACTCGCGCGTGTCGCGGGACTTCTTCACCAACGATCCGTTCGCGGCTTCGATCAATATCAAGGGCCAGCAACTGCCGGCGACACCGAAGTGGCAGGGCAATCTGGATGCCGAGTATCGCTTCAACCTGGGAGGCTCGTGGCAACCCTATCTGGGCGGTTCGGTCGCCTACCAGTCCTCCAGTTTTTCCGCATTCGGCGAAAATGCTGAGTTCAAATTACCTAGCAGGACGCTGATCGACCTGCGCGCCGGCGTCGAGCAAGACGGTGGCAAATGGCGTATCGAGATATTCGGGCGCAATGTGACGAACGAATATTACTGGATCAACGTCTCGCGCCAGACCGACATGGTGACTCGTCTTGCCGGCCTGCCCGCGACCTACGGCGTGCGCGCGAGCTTCCGCTACTGATCGCTTCGCTTACGGCCATCAACTCCCGGTCCGGTCGCGCCGAGCGCGCCTCGCACCGAACGCAAGTCGCAACAAAAGCAAGGGAGACCGGCACCGATGGACAAATTCAAGGCGGACAGGCGTACCCTTTTGAAGGGCGGGACGATCGCGTCACTGGCGGCGTCGGTCGGCATGACCGATCTCGTTCCCAATGCCTTCGCCGCACAGACGCACGCAACATTGCATCCACGCGCACCGCAGGGGCTCGATGGCAGCGGGACCAAACTCGTCCTGTTAGGAACGGGCGGCGGGCCGATCCTGGGCCAACGCCGTCACATGACGTCTCACCTGCTGATCAGCAACGGAGCAACCTATGTGGTCGATTGCGGCATGACGGTGTCGAATCGGATTGCGCAGGCTCGAGGCGACTTCAAGTCGATCAAGGGCGTCTTCATCACGCACCACCATCCCGATCACAACGCCGAATATGGGCCGCTGCTACTTATGGCGTGGATACAAGGCCGTTACGGCAGCTTGGAAACCTATGGTCCGCCGCCGCTTAGGCAGATCACGGACGATTATCTGAAATCGATCAAATGGACCACGGATCTGTGGGTCGAGGACATGAAGGTTCCGCCCTTTCCAGCGATCAACGTCCACGAGGTCGCTGTCGGAGGGCCAGTAATGTCCGATGAAAATGTGCGCGTGACCGCCACACTCGTACAACATCCGCCGATCGTTCCTGCTTTGGGGTATCGGTTCGATTTCCAGAATCGTTCGATCGCCTTTTCGGGCGATACCGTGATGGCCGAGTCAGTGGTGGAACTGGCGCGAGGCGCCGACGTGCTGGTTCACGAAGCCATGTATGTGCCCGCGCTCGACCGGATGATCGATGTGCTGGCAGGCGGGAAGGCCCCCGCGCAACGACATGCCACAATCATGGATCATATGCTGCGCGACCACACCACCGCCGAGCAGGCGGGGATCGTCGCCGAGCGAGCCGGCGTCAAAACTCTCGTCCTGTCCCACCTGACACCCGGCGCCGACAGGCCGGTCGTGCCTCCAGCGACCTGGATCAACGAGGCCAAGAAGCATTTCTCGGGCGAGGTCATCCTCGGCGACGATCTCATGGTGATCTGAACCGAAAAGGAAGCAGCGATGTTTGATCGAAACTCGAAGACGGGCCGACGGAACGTACTCGCTTTGGCAACTGCGGCCTTGGCAGCAACATTGCCGTCGAGAGCGATCGGCAGTGCAGTCCCGCAGCATAAACCAGAGCCGGACAACTTACCGCAACCTACACAACAGATTGGAGCAAACCAAATGCGAATCATCTGCCTTGAGGAGCATGTGAACGACCCTGTCGTCGCGCAGGCGGTGCAGGAAGCATTTTTCGCCGAGGTCCCTTACGTGAAGGATATTGGCAGCCGCTATCGCGACAACCCGGACCTTGCGGGATCCGATCGACCGCAGCTTACCTTCCTTCCCGATTCGATGAAGACGGCCACCGAGCCGCTCCAAAATCGCCTGGCTGCGATGGATCAGGCCGGCATCGACATGCAGGTTGTATCGCTCAGCAACGAGCCGCAACTCGCTGACAAAGGGAGTGCCGTCGACCTTGCCCGAGGTGCGAATGACCGACTGGCAGAGGCGGTAGCCCGCCATCCGCGCAGGTTCTCCGCCTTTTTCACGCTGCCTTGGCAGGACCCCGATGGTGCGGTGCGTGAAGCTGAGCGCTGCGTTCGCGAGCTCGGTCTGCCCGCCACCATGCTTACGGGGCGTCCGGGCGGCGAGCACTTCATTGATGATGCGCGGTTCGATCCGGTGTTGTCGACGCTCGCGGAACTCGGCGCACCAATCTATATC
This sequence comes from Sphingosinithalassobacter tenebrarum, assembly GCF_011057975.1. Taxonomy (GTDB): domain Bacteria; phylum Pseudomonadota; class Alphaproteobacteria; order Sphingomonadales; family Sphingomonadaceae; genus Sphingomonas; species Sphingomonas tenebrarum. The sequence continues at coordinate 338,513 of NZ_CP049109.1, forward strand.
CATCCGGGACCGCCGTTGCACTCGGTACAGCGATCCTATTATTCCGGCTTCGACCCTGACGTTTCGGCGCGATTCTCGCTGTTCGGCTGGGGTTGGCATCACGAAGCCGGTATTCAAGTGATCCGGCTGATCTTGTCTGGAGCGCTCGATCGCCACCGAAACCTCAAGATTATCAGTGGTCATTGGGGCGAGATGGTTCCGTTTTACCTCCAGCGGATGGACGACACGATGCCGCCGGATGTGACTGGGCTGTCGCGGACGATCAGCAAATCCTATCGCGATCAGGTCTGGGTCGGTCCCAGCGGCATGCTCGACCTTCCGCACTTCCAATTCGTGCGCGAGGTCATGGGGATCGACCGCATCGTCTATTCGATCGACTATCCGTATCTGACGCTTAACGGCGCGCGGCAGTGGCTGGAGGAGCTCCCAATCCCGCCGCACGAAAAAGAAGCGATAGCCTATCGTAATGCGGAGCAGTTGCTCGGACTGCGACGCACCTGACAGCACCCGCCCCGGGCCATTCGCAGCATTTTTGGTATACTCAGCTTTATTATATGGGAAGGCTGGCATCACGGGCCGCCTGCACCGTCTGCTCCCAACGTTTGACTGCGCCCCGGCCGTGTCTGCGGTCGGCTGGACCACGCATGCCGCTTATCGCCCATGCCCCCGCACAAGACACTTGACCGGCGGCACACCAAGGTATTAGGTCACATAAAACACAGAACGTCTATTATGAGGATTGGCCAATGGCAACGCTCGCACCCCTCCCGCTCTCGCCTAACACCGCTGACGTCGTATCTGCAGTGCGAGCATTGGTGCCGGAGCTACGAGAAGCTCAAGCAGAATCGGACAAGCTGGCACGTCCCCCCGAGCACATCGTAGCCAAGCTGCGTGAAGCAGGCGCATACAGGCTGACTATTCCGAAGGAATATGGCGGCCTGGGTGCAGACATGAAGACATGGATGCAAACGGTCACCGAGATCGGCCGGGGTGATGCAGGTGTCGCTTGGGCAGTCACGTTGGTCGCCTCGTGCAATTGGGCGCTATCCAGCTTCTTCCCGAAACATGTGGTCAACGAAGTCTTCTCGAAACCTGGCGCATCGGTGGCCGGCATCTTCACCGGCCGCGCGCTAACGGCACGGCCCGTAGAAGGCGGCATCCACATCGAAAAGGGAATGTGGTTCTTCAATTCGGGCGTCTACGAGGCCGGTTGGGATCTCCTCGGCGTGCCGATGTACGACGACAAGGGCGAGGAGACCGGCCCCGGGATTGCGCTCGTGCCCATGAGCGAGGTCAAGCTGCTCAACGATTGGAATACGAGCGGCATCCGGGGCAGCGGCAGCACCAATGTGAGCGCGGAAAATCTGTTTATTCCACATGATCGGATCATTCCGTTGGAGCCTATGGCAGAAGGTAGCCAACCACGCACCTACGAAGGTCCGGCACCTCGCGTTGCGTTCATGCCGTTGATGGCGAACATTCTGACCTATCCGCTACTGGGCGCCAGCCTGCACATGATCGAGCGGTTTATGGAAACGCTGCCCCGTCGGGACATCAAGCTGACGCCCTATACTAAAGCTGCGGAGGCACCGGTGACCCATCTGCAGATCGGCGAGGCCACTGCCAAGATCGAGACGGCGCGGCTGCTGATCGAGGACGGCGTGCGCGAGATGGATGAATGGTCGCGAACCTCGGAATACATGCCGATGATGCTTCGCGCGAAGATTCGTCGTGATACCGCATTTGCCGAAAGGCTGATGTGGGAAGGCGTTGACATCCTCGCCACCGCGAGCGGGGGCTCCTTTTCCTGGCTCAGCAACGTTGCCAACCGGCTCTGGCAGGATGTGAAGGTCGGGACCATGCACCCTCTCGTCTCGGTTCCCAGCAACTTCGAGCTCTATGGCCGCATGGCTGCCGGAGTCGAACCGCCGCTCATGCTTGTCTAAAAACACCGGCCGACAACCAACTGACTCCACGGCCCCGATCTTGCCGTGGCGTCCGGCGCCAACGGAAGCTGATTCCCGCGAAGCGGTGTTGACCGCGCTCGGCGATGTCAAGCGGACCTTGAAAGCGTGTCGTTCACTCGATCGGGAGGTTGCGACGCGCGACGCCGCGGCCGACGAAGCAGCGCGTGCCCGCGCCGCGGTGCGGACATTCGATCTCGCGTTGATAGCACCCAATAGCTGATGCAGCTTCGGATGAGGAAGGGCACGGTCGAGGCTTGCCGTTGTCCCGGCTTCCGACCGTTGCCACCCGAAGCCACCCACGGTATATGCCCCGTGTCGGAAAAGGCAGACTTGGTCTGGTCAGCCCAAGTCCTTTCGGTAACGAAAGCTCTGGTCTTTGGCTTCGTGCCCGAGATCCCCGCGACGAACACTGGACGCCGCACAGGCGCCCGCTCGTTCGTCCGTGTGGTCTCGAATGCGAGGAACGCTCCGGTCGAACTATTCGACGCAGGAGCCAATCATGTCTTTTTCCCAACCGACCCTTCATGACGTCATCATCGCCGGAGCCGGTTCGGTCGGGCTGTTCCTTGCCTGCGAATTGCGCCTGACAGGTGTATCCGTGCTCGTCCTGGAACAGGCCGAGGATCCGGCCTCGCCATTGAAGTCGCTGCCCTTCGGCATGCGCGGCCTGTCGGCGCCGACCCTCGAGGCCTTCTATCGCCGCGGCCTGCTCGACGACATCGAAGCGGCCCAACGCGCGAACGATGCCTCAGGCGTGACCAGGGCCGCTTCCCATTGGCAGCAGCAGCAGCGCCGGCCGGCGGGCCACTTCGCCGGCATCCCGTTCTTCCACGAGGATGTCGATACGTCGCGATGGGCCTTCCGATTGCCGAGCCCGGCCGGGGTCAACCTGGCCGTGGACATGCAGTCTCTTGAAACCATCCTGACGGCAAGGGCGGTCGCGCTGGGGGCGGAAATCCGGCGCGGTGTCGGCGTCGAGGGTTTCGATCAAATGTCCGACGGCGTAATTGTCAGCGCTGGCGGCGAGATGTTCCAAACACGCTGGCTGGTCGGCTGCGACGGTGGCCGCAGCACCGTGCGCAAGGCCGGCGGCTTCGACTTCGTCGGCACCGACCCTGAATTTACCGGCTATTCCGTCCTGGCCGAGTTGGCCGATCCGGATGCGCTCAGCCCCGGACGCACCTACACCGCGACGGGCATGTATACGTACGCGAAGCCGGGCACGATCGCGATGGTCGATTTTGATCGAGGCGCCTTCCACCGATCACGGCCGATCACGCGCGAGCATGTGCAGGCGGTGCTGCGCCGGGTTTCCGGCACCGACGTCGCTCTGACATCCCTCCAGCTCGCTACCACATGGACCGACCGCGCGCGCCAGGCGACGATATACCGCCAGGGGCATGTACTGCTCGCCGGCGACGCCGCGCATATCCATTCGCCTCTCGGCGGCCAAGGCCTCAATCTCGGTCTTGGCGACGCCATGAACCTGGGCTGGAAGCTGGCCGCCACCATCCGGGGCGAAGCACCGGCGGGACTGCTCGACAGCTACGCCGCCGAACGGCATCCGGAGGGCGCACGGATTCTCGACTGGTCGCGCGCGCAGGTCGCGCTCATGCGGCCCACGCCGAGCACGCGTGCGCTCGAAGCCATTGTCCGCGATCTCATGGCGACGCGCGATGGCGCGACCTATTTCGCCGAGCGCATATGGGGCATATCGTTGCGCTACGATCTCGGGGGCAGCCATCCCATCGTCGGCCGAAGCGTTCCCGATTTTGAACTGGCCGACGGGACAAGAGTGGGCGAACGCCTGCGCGAAGGGAAAGGCCTGCTGCTGGACTTCGCTCCGGACAAACCGCTGCGGGTGATCGCGAGCCGCTGGCACGGACGCCTCAACTATGTTTCGGGCGACGTCGAGAACAGCCTGGGCTTGAGCGCGCTGCTCGTGCGCCCCGATGGTTTTGTGGCCTGGGCCAGCGAAGGTGTCGCTGACGCTGAGGGCGCCATACGAGCAATGTCACGCTGGTTCGGTGAGCCGGAGAGGTAGTTCGGCAAGCGCCGACATAACCGACATTTGACCGCCCGAAGCGATCCCTAACATCTATTTCTGTTCATCATGCTGTCGCGCGGCATAGCAGTCGACCATTATTGGGACTTTTGGGTATTCACCGCAGTCTTAGCGAAAGGCAGCTTTCATCATAACGCTCATTTCCAGTTCGATTGAATCCGTAGCCGCGCATGAGCAAGGCTGGCCGATCGCGTTCCGTCCGCTTACGGGCCTCCATTCGTTTGCTATCGCTCCGGGGGTTCCATGCCTGCGAAGCAGCACGAGTGATCTCCACCCTGCCACTCGGATTTGATGTCGCGCTGGCTGAGATCAGACCGCTGTGGGGCTGGCGATTACGCAAAGGCCGCGCGACGTGCTCAGCCGAGACGCAGACTACGGGTCGCGGAACTGGCTCAGTCGTAAGGCGGGGTCAGGCAGCCTCAACCGCATGCGCCTCGATCGCCACGCCAAGGCGCTTGCGTACGGCCCCAAAAATGGCCGCGAGATTGTCCATGCTCGGATTGCCCTTTTCCGACAGCATCCGATGCAGACTCTTGCTTGGCCGGTTGGTCTCGGCCGCCAAAGCTTCAAAACCGACCGATGCGTTCACCAGGTCACGCAGGATCAAACGCGCGACATGCGGCTCGCCATTGAGGAAGGCAGTCGCAGCCTCGTCGAGCATGGCCTTGGCGAAAGCGGGATCGCGCGCGGTGCGCTCCTTTACCGTTTCCTTGAAATCCCGTGTCAGCACCATGTCACTATTTCCTGGCCTTCTTCGCCGTGGCCTTGCGGCCCTTATATTCGTTCAACAATGCAGTGGCCTCGTTGATATCGGCCTGTTGTCGCTTCTTCGTCCCGCCGACGAACAGGATGATCAGCTCATTCCCGTCCTGCGCCAGGTAGAGCCGATAGCCCGGGCCCCAATTGATCCGATATTCTCCGAGCCCGCCGCCGATCCATTTGACGTTCGATAGATTGCCCAGTTCCAGCCGGACAATCGCCGTCGCGACCTTGGCCCCGGCCTGAGATTCAAGATCATCAAACCAGGATCGGAACGGGCAGGAGCCATCTTCACGGATATACTCCTGTACGATCAACTCACAGCCTTTCAAGTAACGTATATGTTACCATTTGTCCAGCTTTCTTCGTCGCTCAGGCCACGAGGCGAAGGCGGTCGAGTTTGGCAGCCCCTTGGGCGAGCAGCTTGGCGATCTCGTCTGATGTGCGTCGAACGGCCAACTTCAGCGCTTCATCGACGTGGATGTAATCCTGCGTCACGTTCTGCGAGGCGTGTCCCAGCATCGCGCGGATCGTTAGTTCCGAGAAGCCGAGTTCGGCGGCAATGCTCGCAAAGGTGTGACGCAGGACGTGAGGCGTGACGCCCGTGATGCCAGCAAAACCGCAAACGCGTTGCAGGCAGGCGCTGACAGCCGTGAAGGGTCCATCGCCCGTTGTCGCCGCAAACACATAGGGATTGCCGGCGATCTTGGGCTGCGCCACGATCACCTTGATCGCTTCCGGCCCGATCGCCCGGACTTGCTCGCCCGTCTTTGTGTCGGGGAAGGCGACGAACCCGCCCATCGGATTGACCCATTCCCGCTGCATGGCTTGCCCTTCTTCGCGGCGATACCCGGTCAGAAGCAGCAGCCGGATTACAGCGATCCCGGTAGGGCTGATGCCTTGCTGTTCCGCATAGACCATAGCCTTGCCCATCGTCTCGATCTCGGCGACGCTGAGGCGCCTCGTTCGCTTGTTACCGGCAAGCTTTTTGGCGCCCTTGGTCGGATGCTCGACCAGCAGGCCTTTATGTTTCGCATGTCCCAGGATCGCCTGGATCGTGGTCAGGCAGCGTGCCGCGACCCCGCGGCCGCCGGTCGCCTTCCCACCGCGTCCGCCGGTGCGAGGCTTTCCGGTTTTGCCCTTCGCCACATCGTCCTGCATCGCTTCGACATCGGCAATCGTCAGGTAACGGGCGATGCGCTTGCCAATCAGCGGGTTGATATGGGTCCGAATCCGGCTCTCATCCATCGCAAGCGATGACTCCTTGATCGGCCGGTTGCGGCGACCGAGGATTCTGCCTGCGCGCGCTTCGGTCAGATACCATTCGCACAATTCAGAGACATTCATCTCGTTGCGCGCGCGGCGCGCTTCTTCAGCCGGGTCTTCACCGGATGCCACGGCGCCGAGCTTGATTTTCGCCAGATCGCGAGCCTGGTCCACTGTCAGCACGCCAAAGCGGCCAAGATTAACGCGGCGCTTGATGCCTTCGGCGTTTCGATACTGGATGATGAACGTCTTGAGCCCTGATGGCAGCACCCGAATACCGAACCCGCGGATCTCGTTATCCCACAGGACGAACTGTTTTTCAGCAGGGGGCTTGAGCGCATCGATCGTGCGCTTGTTCAGCTTGGCTGTCGGCATTGCCGCCTCCATTTGGAGACAAAGCTCCGGAGAGCACCTTTTGTCTCCATATTGTCTCCAGAATACGCCGTTTCGTGGCGAATTACAGGATATGGCGGCGAAGAAGAAAATCAATATCTATTTGAAATAGCGTAGAAAATCGTATAACAGGAAACTGTGGCGTAAGGTTAGAATCGGATTGCCAAGGTTGGGGTCGAGGGTTCGAATCCCTTCGCCCGCTCCAGCGCCGTCGCCTTTCGCGACTGCCCTGAAATCCGATGTCGGCCCCGGGCCGCTGGTCGTGCCGCCGCTGGCGATGCGCGGCATTGTCTTTGCCGACAGATGCTTGCGGCAGCGGCACTTCCCCGCCACGATGGCGCGCAAGAGCGAAAAGGGAATTTCCGCATGGATCCGAAATTGCGTGAAACGGTGGTGCGCAGCACGTTGATCGTGCTGCTGCTCGTCGGGCTCGCACTGTTGCTGGTGCCGCTTTCGGGCGTGCTGATGCTGATCTTCGCGTCGATCCTGATCGCAGTGCTGATTCGCGCCGCGGCGATCCCCTTTCGCAAGATCGGCCTGCCCGAAACGCTTGCGGTATTGCTCGGGCTGATTGCGATCATCGCGCTGCTCGGCTTTTTCGGATGGATGTTCGGCACGCAGCTGGGCGATGAATTCCGCAGCCTCACGGCACGGCTGCCCGGCGCGGTGCGATCGGCGGAGCAATGGGTGAGCGAGCAGCCCTGGGGGCAGGATCTCCAGCTTTCCAGCATCACCGGCGCTGTCCCCAATCTGCAATCGATCGCCGGCGGCGCGTTCAGCTTCGCGTTCGGGGCGCTCGGCGCGCTCACCAATCTTGTGCTGGTGCTGATCGCTGCGATTTACCTCGCGCTTCAGCCGATCACCTATATGCGGGGAATCGAGCATCTCTTTCCCAAGGCGCAGGGCGAGCAAGTGAGTGACGCGCTGGCGGCAAGCGGTGCTGCCCTGCAACGCTATCTGCTGGGCCAGCTCTTCACCATGACCATCGTCGGTACGCTGGTGGCGGTCGGCCTGACGATTTTCGACGTTCCCTCGGCCGCGGCGCTCGGGGTAATCGTGGGACTCGCCAATTTCGTGCCGATGATCGGGCCGCTGGTCGGCGCGATTCCCGGCGTGCTGCTGGCTTTCAGCCAGGGGCCTGAAACCGCGCTGGCGGCGGCGATCGTCTATCTCGTCGCGCAACAGTTCGAAGGCAATGTGCTCACGCCGATCGTCCAGCGCTGGGCGGTTTCGATCCCGCCCGCATTGCTGCTGTTCGCACTGGCGGGGCTCGGCGTTCTGTTCGGATTTGTCGGCGTGATCGTCGCCGCGCCGCTTGCGGTGGTGCTCTATACGCTGGTGACGATGCTCTGGTCGCGCGACGCGCTTGGCCATGACGTCAGCGTGCCGGGGCGATCGCGCAATGGCTGATGTTCGCGTCGGCATCGGCGGCTGGACTTATGAGCCGTGGCGCGGGACTTTCTATCCCGACGATCTGACCCAGAAGCGCGAGCTCGAATATGCCTCGCGCGCGATGACCGCGATTGAAGTCAACGGCACTTATTATTCGAGTTTCAAGCCGAAGACGTTCGAGACCTGGGCGCAGACCGCGCCCGACGGTTTCGTCTATACGCTCAAGGCGTCGCGCTACTGCACCAATCGCAAGAAGCTGGCCGAGGGCGGCGATTCGATCGCCAAGTTTCTGGGGCAGGGCATCGTCGAACTCGGCGATAAGCTCGGCCCGATCTTGTGGCAGTTCATGGCGACCAAGAAGTTCGAGCCCGAGGATTTCGCGGCATTTCTCGACCTGCTCCCCGAAAAGCAGAACGGGGTGAAGCTGCGCCACGCCGTGCAGGTGCGCCACGGAAGCTTCCACGTCCCCGAATTCGTCGCGCTGCTGCGCGAGCGCAACGTGGCGGCCGTCTATGCCGATTCCAACGACTATCCCGCGCTTGCCGATCTCACCGGCGACTTCGTTTACGCCCGGATCGAAAATGCGCGCGAGGAGGAGGCCGAGGGGTTCTCGTCGGACGAACTCGATCGCTGGGCGGATGTGGCGCGCGGCTGGGCCAGGGGCGAGAGTCCCGAAGGACTACCCTATGTCGCTGAAAAATCAGCTGCAAAGGTTCCACGTGAAACCTTCGTCTTCATGATCAACGGCGCCAAGGTCCGCGCGCCCGTGGCGGCGCAGGCATTGCTCGCGCGTCTGCGGGACTAGTCGACCGACAGGATCTCCACAGACTCCGCTTGCCCGCCGAAATCGACCAGCTCGCCTGCCATCGCCCCCATCACCGCGCGCGCCAGCGGCGCCGTGAAGGCGAGCAGCTCGGCCGCCGGATCGGCTTCGTCATGGCCGACGATGCGGAAGCTTTGCGTCCTGCCGTTGCGGCGGATGGTGACGCGCGAACCGATCCCGGCTTCGCCTTCGGCCGGAGCTTCGGCGATCTGTGCAGTGGCATGCTGCGTCGCCCAGTAGCGATGCTCGCGCGCCAGTTTCTTGCGCGCCTCCTCGTCACGTGCCTGCGCCATCGCCGCCTTGAGCTCGGCCTCCTTGCCCGCGATCAGCTCCAGTCCGCGCTCGGTGACCAGATTGGGGCCGACCGGGATCGGCAGCTCATATTCCGGCTCCTTGTGCGCGTCGTCATCTTCGCGACGGAAGGCGACACTCATGTCCGAACCCCGATGCTGGGAGCGGTCATCAGAAGGCGGCGATCCCCGTGATCGCGCGACCGAGGATCAGGCCGTGGACGTCGTGCGTCCCTTCATAGGTGTTGACCGTTTCGAGGTTGATCGCGTGGCGGATCACATGGAATTCGGCCGAAATCCCGTTGCCGCCATGCATGTCGCGCGCGACGCGGGCGATATCGAGCGCCTTGCCGCAATTATTGCGCTTGAGAATCGAGATGGTTTCGGGCGAGAGCAGGCCCTCGTCGAACATCCGCCCGGCGCGCAGGCAACCCTGCAGCCCCAGCGCGATTTCGGTTTCCATATTGGCGAGCTTGAGCTGGACGAGCTGATTGGCGGCGAGCGGCTTGCCGAACTGCGCGCGGTCGAGCGTATATTGTCGCGCCTGCCGCATGCACGCTTCGGCCGCGCCCATGCTGCCCCAGGCGATGCCGTAGCGGGCGCGGTTGAGGCATCCGAACGGCCCTTTCAGCCCCTGAACCTCGGGCAGCAGCGCGTCCTCGCCGACTTCGACGCCATCCATCACGATCTCGCCGGTGATCGAGGCGCGCAGGCTCAGCTTGCCCTCGATCTTCGGTGCGGACAGCCCCTTCATGCCCTTTTCGAGAACGAATCCCTTGATACCGCCGCCATGCGCGTCCGATTTTGCCCAGACGACGAATATGTCGGCGATCGGCGAATTGGTGATCCACATCTTGGAGCCCGTCAGGCGATAGCCGCCGTCGATCGCCTCGGCGCGGGTGCGCATGCTGCCCGGGTCCGAACCGGCATCGGGCTCGGTCAGCCCGAAACAGCCCACGCATTCGCCGGTGGCAAGCTTCGGCAGATATTTCCGCTTCTGTTCCTCGGTGCCGTATGCGTGGATCGGATGCATGACGAGCGAGCTCTGCACGCTCATCGCCGAACGATAGCCCGAATCGACCGCTTCGACTTCGCGCGCGATCAGACCGTAAGAGACATAGCCCAGCCCGGCGCCGCCATATTGTTCGGGGATCGTCGCGCCGAGCAGGCCGAGCGCACCCATTTCGGTCATGATCTCGCGGTCGAAGCGCTCGTCGAGAAAGGCGGAAGTGACGCGCGGCAGCAGCTTTTCCTGAGCATAGCCGTGCGCGGTATCGCGCACCATGCGCTCCTCGTCGGTAAGCTGCGCGTCGAGTGCGAAGGGGTCCTGCCAGTCGAACCGGCCCATCTCTGCCATATGGCTATCCTCTATTGTGTCGTTTCGGCGCGGGCGGTGGCGGTGGGAGCCCCGGGCCCCTGCATCGCCGCCAGCTCGATTTCGCCGAGGGCGCGGCGCGCCGCGATATAGCGTTTGGCCGCGTTCACCCAGTTTTCGGCATAATCGATCCCCGGCATGTGCGAAACCTCGGCAAGCGCGGCTTCGACCTGACCGGCATCGAGCATCCGCCGCGCGCGCGTCAGCCGGTCGGCGGGGCGCGGACCGGGCGAGGTTTCCTGCCGCAGCACCACCAGGTCGTCGGCAAGCCGCCGGATGCGGCTCCACGGGCCCTCGCCCGGCGCGCCGGCGGCAAGCCGCGGACCGATCGCGTCGAGCGCGAGGCGCAGATCCTCGAGCGTCACCGGGTCCTCGGCGGCGCGCACGATCGTCGCGACCGCATCGGGATGGGTATCGCCGAAACGGGCGCGCAATTGCTCGTCGACCGCTCCGAGCGGCAACCCGCGATCCAGCAGCCGCCGCGTGGCGAAAGCGATCATGAGGCCTTCGGCACGCGCGGCATAGGCTCCGGCGACTCGCGAATCACTGTCCACCGCCGAAAGTCGGCCCTCAATGACGTCGAGCCGTGTCGCCAGCGCCTGTTCGCGCGCGTTGAGCGTCGCAAGGTCGGTACCGGGCGGAAGATCGGGCACGATCGGCTGGGCTTCGGTTGGGGGCTGCACCGATTGTTCGGCGACTTCCTCGACCGAGTCGGACCATAGCGTCCCGCCGTTCATCCGCACGATCAGTCCCAGTGCGGCTATACCGCAAAGAAAGGCGAGAACCCCAACCGATATCGTGATTCCCAGCGGGGACAGACCGCGGGCCGGTGCCAGTACGGAGGGCTCTTCGCGGCTCATGGCGTCCTTATCCCCGTGTCGCGACAAGCGGTCAATCGGCGAGCGTGCATGCGGTTTCGATCAGTGCGAAATCGCCAGGCTCCGGTGCCGTGGCAATTCGCGCCCAGCCCTGACCGAGCGACATGGCGGCATTTTCCGAAATCGCCGCCACGGCAATCTCGCACCGTATCGTTTCCGAGCAAAGCTCGGCGAGCCGCGCGCCGGCCCGCGGCGAGTGGATCAGCGCGACGGACCCGGCAAGTTGCGCAACCGCCGCTTCGTCTAGATCGCGCGGATCGCTGGTATAGACGGTCTCGATACACGCGATGATGCCGCCTTCGCGCAGCCGACGGTTGCGGCCGGCCAGATGCAGCGCGCGCCGAAAGCCGGCCGCTTCCGCCTTCTCGATCAGCGTCTCGGCATTGCCGGGCCCGGTCACCGCGATGCGGAACCCTGCATCGTTCGCCGCGCTGGCCGTCGCGCTGCCCACTGCGAGAACGGGCAGGCCGCGCAATGCCTCCAGTCCCGGGCCACCGTGGCGAATCGCATTGGCGCTGGTCAGCAGCAGCGCGTCGAAACCGCCCGCACCGTTCGGTTGCCAGTCGACGCGACGGGTTTCGAACAGCGGCAGGCGGAGGACGGGGCGACGAAGCTGCGCGATGCGGCCCGCGGTGATGGCGTTGCCCGGCTCGGGGCGAAGAACGGCGAGCGGACGGCTCATCCCGCGAACAGGCGCCGGACCGCGTCCGGGGCGCGGGCGAGCAGATCGGCCGCCATCGTGCGTGGCAGTTCGGGGTCGCCGGGCGCGCCGGCTTCCTGGCCGTGAACATGTTCCGATCCGTCTTCGCTGAGCAGTTCTGCGCGCAGGGTCAGGATCGCGCCCTCCAGCGTCGCAAGCGCGCCGACCGGCGAGTGGCAGTCTGCATGAAGCGCGGCGAGCAAGCCCCGTTCGGCGGTGACGCAGGCATGCGTGACCGGATGGTCGATCGCGGCGATCCGGGCATGCGCGTCGCGGTCGTCGGCACGGACTTCGATCCCCACCGCGCCTTGCGACGGCGCAGGCAGCATGGTTTCGACCGGCACGGCAATGCCGACGTCATGACGTCCCAAACGCTCCAGCCCCGCCGCGGCAAGGAAGGTCGCGTCGGCCTCTCCGGCCGCGAGCTTGGCGAGCCGGGTGTCGACATTGCCGCGAAACAGCACGGTTTCGATGTCGGGCCGCAGCTTCCTGAGTTGCGCGGCACGGCGCGGCGAACTGGTACCGACCACCGCGCCTTGTCGCAGCGCTTCGACCGAATCGACGCCGACGATCCGGTCGCGCACATCGGCGCGCGGCAGCATCGCGGCGATCGTCACCCAATCGGGGCGAAACGTCTCGACATCCTTCATCGAATGGACCGAGCAATCGATATCGCCCTGGTGCAGCGCGCGATCCAGCTCCTTGGTCCACAGCGCCTTGCCGCCGATTTCGGCGAGTGCGCGATCCTGCACCCGGTCGCCGGTGGTGCGGATCGGCACGATTTCGACATGGTCGGGCGACCAGCCATGCGCCGCGATCAGCGCGTCGCGCACCATATTGGCCTGAACCAGCGCAAGCGGCGAGCCGCGCGTACCGATACGAAAGGGAGTAGGCATCGCGGCTTGTGCTAGCGCCGCGCGCCTCTAGATGGAAGCGATGGCATTGATCCTCGGCCTCGAATCGAGCTGCGACGAAACCGCGGCGGCGCTGGTGACTTCGGACAGACGCATTCTCGCGCACAGGCTGGCGCGGCAGGACGAGCGGCACCGCCCCTATGGTGGCGTCGTCCCCGAAATCGCCGCGCGCGCGCATGTCGAGATGCTGGGGCCGCTGGTCGAACAGGCGCTCGAGGAAGCGCAGGTTACGCTCGCCGATATCGATGCGATCGCGGCAACTGCCGGTCCGGGGCTGATCGGTGGCGTCATGGTGGGGCTCGTCACCGGCAAGGCGCTGGCGCTCGCCTCGGGCAAGCCGCTGATCGCAGTCAATCACCTCGAAGGGCACGCGCTGTCGCCGCGCCTGTCCGATCCCGATCTTGCCTTTCCCTATCTGTTGCTGCTCGTCTCGGGCGGGCATTGCCAGCTTCTGCTGGTCGAAGGTGTCGGCCGCTATCATCGCCTTGCCACCACGATCGATGATGCCGCCGGCGAAGCGTTCGACAAGACCGCCAAGCTGCTCGACCTGGGATTTCCCGGCGGGCCTGCGGTGGAAGTCGCGGCGGCGCAGGGCAGTCCCCGCGCCGTTCCCCTGCCGCGTCCGCTCGTCGGGTCGGGCGAGCCGCATTTCTCCTTCGCCGGGCTCAAGAGCGCCGTTGCGCGCGTCACCGATGACTATGCGAAGGAAGACATCGCCGCCTCGTTCCAGCAGGCGGTTGTCGATTGCCTGATCGATCGTACCCGCATCGCGCTGGGCAAGGCGTCGGAAGCCACCGCGCTGGTCGTCGCGGGCGGGGTTGCGGCGAACAAGACCGTCCGTGGTGCGTTGGAGGGGCTGGCTGCCGATCATGGCATGCGTTTCGTTGCCCCGCCGCTCTGGCTGTGCACCGACAATGCGGCGATGATCGGCTGGGCGGGCGCGGAGCGTTTCGCCGTCGGGCTCACCGACCCGCTCGATACGCCGGCACGCGCGCGCTGGCCGCTCGATCCTCAAGCAGAAAAAGTGCGCGGAGCGGGAGTGAAGGCATGACGATCGGTATTGTGGGCGGCGGTGCGTGGGGCACTGCGCTGGCGCAGACAATGACGGGCAATGACAGCGACGTACGGCTGTGGGTTCGCGAACCCGAAGTGATCGAATCGATCAACGAGCGGCACGAAAACGCAGTCTATCTGCCTGGCGTGAAGCTTTCCGAACATGTCCGCGCGACCGACGATCTGGCCTGGGTGGCAGAGGTATCCCCGGTGCTGGTGGTGACTCCCGCCCAGCATATGCGCAGCGTGCTTTCGAACATGCCCGGCAAGGGGCAGGCGCTGATCCTGTGTTCGAAGGGGATCGAAGCGGGAAGCCAAAAATTCCTTCACCATGTCGCTGCCGAAACCGTATCCCATTCGCCGATCGCCGTGCTTTCGGGGCCGACCTTCGCGCATGAAGTGGCGCAGGGCCTGCCCACCGCCGTCACACTGGCGGCGGAGAATATGGAGCTGGCGCAGGAACTGGCCGCGGTAATCGCGCGGCCGGCGCTGCGGCCCTATGTCTCGAGCGATGTCGTCGGTGCGGAAATCGGCGGCGCAGTGAAGAACGTCCTCGCCATCGCCTGTGGCGTGGTGGACGGGGCCGGGCTGGGGCAGAATGCGCGCGCGGCACTGATCGCGCGCGGATTCGCCGAAATGACGCGCTACGGCCTGGCGCGCGGGGCGAAGGCCGAAACGCTGGCGGGGCTTTCGGGGCTGGGGGACCTTGTCCTCACCTGCTCATCGACCAGTTCGCGCAACTTCTCGCTTGGCGTGGCGCTCGGAAGGGGCGGCAGCGCCGACGCGATCATGGCCGACCGCAAGACCGTGGCCGAAGGTGCCTTCACCGCGCCGGTGCTGCGCGAGTCCGCAGAGGAAGCAGGCGTCGACATGCCGGTCACGCAGGCGGTGTGCGCGCTGCTCGATGGCGCCGATGTCGGCGATGTGATCGACGGGCTGCTTAACCGCCCGCTGCGCGAAGAAGGCGTGTGACGCGCTGGGCGGCGCTGCTCCGCGGCGTCAATGTCGGCGGGCGCAAGCTGGCGATGGCGGACCTGCGCACGATGCTCGCGGGCATGGGGTTCGCCGATGTCGAGACGCTGCTCGCTTCGGGCAATGCCGTCTTCTCCGCAGCTGAAAACGACGCGGCGAGGCTGGAGCGCGCGCTCGAGGCGAAATCGGCGGAAACGCTGCGTCTTGCGACCGACTATCTGGTACGCGACGCCGACCAATGGGCTGACGTCATGGCCGCCAACCCGTTTCCCGAAGTTGCCGCCGAGCGGCCCAACCAGCTGCTGGTGCTGTTTCACCGCGACCCGTTCGACCCCGCGCTGCTCGATTTGCTCGCGGAGCACTATGACGGCCCCGAGCGGCTCAAGCCAGTCGGCCGCGAACTCTATATCGACTTTCCCAACGGGCAGGGCCGGTCGGACCTCGTACCGATGATGACCAAGCTCAAATTCCCGAAAGTGGCGACCGGCCGTAACTGGAACACCGTCACGAAGATCACGGCGAAGCTGGGCGAATAGTTGTGCCCGAGTTGCCGCTGCTCGTCGGGCTGCTACCATCTCATGATGCGCTTCCTCCTGCTTCCCCTTGTTCTGGTCGTTTCCGGCTGCGATGGGGCCAGCCAGTCCGCCCCTAACCGGTCCGCCGCCATCGTGTTCGACGGCTATGATGCCGCGTTCCCGCTTGCGCCTCCCGAAGCCTATCAGCGCAAGGAAGATCGGTTGATGGTCGAACGCGATCCAGAAGCCACTCCCTGCCTTTCACGCAATGCCGATGGACAAACGGAATCGCGGCCAACGGACCAGTGCTTTGTCATGCTGGACCAGGCCCGGTTCAGCGGTGTCTGGCTCGACGCCTACGAAGCGTCGATGTTTTTCCCGGACGTGCGCGAACTGCCCGCATTCTCGAAATTCGAAGAAGGGTGGTGGGTAAATCGGAACTTCGATGGTGGCCCGGCTTTAGACCCCGCCCGACCCCATGTCTATCGGATCGAATTCATCGGTCGCCGGACCCGCCATGCCGGAATGTACGGCCATTTGGGAACCGCGCGGCATGAGGTCTATGCCGACCGGATATTGTCGATCGACGAAATCCCCTATCCAGAGAACTGGGCCGAAGCCGAATAAGGCGATTGGCCTTAGCGCTCAGAAATCGACCGCGACGCCCTTTCTCTCCCAGTCGCCATAGCGAGTCGGGTCAGGCCGATTGGGATTTTCCGTGCCGCGCCGCTCTGCCTTCGCATCCGGTTCGGGCACCGGCGGGCTTTTCGAAAGATGGGCCGGCGGTTTCACATGTTCGGGGCGCTTGCCCATGAGGGGTCTCCGGCGAATTGATTTGCGGGGCCTGAAGCACCAGATTGGATGGCCAAGGAGTTGCGTCAAGTGAACACGCTCAAGACCACCATGTTGCTCGCCGCGCTGACGGCGCTGTTTCTCGCGCTGGGCTTCACGCTCGGCGGCCGCGCGGGGGCGATGATCGCGCTGCTGATCGCGGTGGGCATGAACTTCTTCACCTACTGGAACGCCGACAAGATCGTGCTGAAGATGCACAATGCGCGCGAAGTCGATGATGCGAGCGCGCCCGAATTTGTTGGAATCGTCCGCGATCTGGCGCGGCGCGCGAAGCTGCCGATGCCGCGTGTCTATCTGGTCGACGAACCGCATCCCAATGCCTTCGCCACCGGGCGCGATCCGCAGCACGCCGCCGTCGCCGCCACCACCGGGCTTGTCCAGATGCTCGACCGCGAGGAGATTGCGGCGGTGATGGCGCACGAACTCGGCCATGTCCGCAATCGCGACACGCTGATCATGACGATGGTCGCGACGATCGCGGGCGCCATTTCGATGCTCGCCAATTTCAGCCTGTTCTTTCGCGGCGGGCGCGGCGCGGGGATCGCCGGGCTGCTCGCGGTGCTGGTTGCGCCCTTCGCGGCGATGATCGTCCAGATGGCGATCAGCCGGACGCGCGAATATGGCGCCGATCGCGCGAGCGCCGAAATCAGCGGCAACCCGCGCGCGCTCGCTTCGGCGCTGAACAAGCTGGCGCAGGGCGCACAGCGCATCCCCAATCCGGTGGCGCAGCGCATGCCCGCCGCCTCGCAGCTTTATATCGTTCCGGGCCTGTCGCGCGGTGACAGCCTGTTCTCGACGCATCCCGATACCGGCAATCGCATTGCCGAGCTTGAGCGGATGGCGAACGAAATGGGCGCGCCCGCGGTGCAGAGCGCCAGGGCACCGGCATGGCCCGCCGCGCCGCGACCGGCCGCGCGGGCATCGGTGCCGCGTACCGGCGGCCGGAGCCGTCCGGCGCGTTCGCGCAGCGCGCTCGATCCGCATCGCGACTGACCTTTGGCCCCTCCCCAACAGAAGCGCCGACCGCAGCGCGCGGCCGACACGCCCGGCGTTCCCGCGCGCAAGGCTGCGTTGCGCCTGCTCGATGCGGTGCTGCGTCGCGGCCTCGCACTCGAAGCCGCGCTCGATCATGCCGCCGAGGGGCTGGAGCCCGCCGATCGCGGCCTTGCCCATGCGATCGCTGCCGAAGTGCTGCGCCGCCTGCCCGATCTCGACACGCTGATCGACGGCGCAACCGCCAAGCCGCTGCCGCACGATGCCAAGGCGCGCTTCGTGCTGCGCATCGCGCTGGTCCAGTCGCTGGCGCTCGGCACGCCGCCGCACGCAGCCATCTCCACGGTACTGCCGCTGGTTGACGGCGGCCCGCGCAAGCTGGTGCATGGGGTGTTCGGCGCCCTGATGCGCAAGGCGGTGGCGCTTCCCGAAGTCCCGGCGCTGTTTCCTCCCGTGGCCAAGCGCTGGCGCAAGGCCTGGGGCGAGCCGATGGTTGCCGCGGCCGCGCGCGCCATCGCCGCGCCGCCGCCGCTCGACCTGACGATGCGCGATCCGGCGGAGACGCAGGCGCTTGCCGAAGCGATGGGCGGCGCCAGCCTGATGCCCGGCCATATCCGCCTGCCCGCCGGAACGGCAGTGCGCGAGCTTCCCGGATATGAGGCCGGCAGCTGGTGGGTGCAGGATATCGCCGCGTCGCTGCCCGCGCGCATGATCGGGGCCGGTGCGGGCCGGGTGCTCGATCTGTGCGCCGCACCCGGGGGCAAGACGCTGCAACTCGCCGCAGCGGGCTGGGACGTGACGGCGCTCGATATTTCGGAAAGTCGTCTCGTGCGACTTTCGGAAAATCTGGCGCGTACCGGCCTTGCCGCGACGATCGTCGCGGCCGACGCGCTGACATGGGAGCCCGATGCCCCGTTCGACGCGATCCTGCTCGATGCGCCATGCAGCGCGACGGGGATTTTTCGCCGTCATCCCGATGTACTGTATCGCGCGCGTCCGGCGATCGTTTCCGAAATGGCGGAGCTGCAGACGAAACTGCTGGCACGCGCGGCGGATTGGCTGCGGCCCGGCGGAACCCTCGTCTACGCCACCTGCTCGCTCGAACCCGAAGAGGGCGAAGCGCAGGTCGCGGCGTTTCTGGAGGCGCGCGAGGATTTCGCGCTTGTCCCGCCCGATCGCGCGCAGCTGCCGCCGGGCGTGGCGCCGGATCGGCAAGGCGAGCTGCGGATGCTGCCGACGATGCTTGCCGATGCCGGGGCGCTTGACGGCTTCTTCGTCGCATCGCTGCGGCGGCGCGACTGAAAATCGCGAGTCGCAGATATTGCGGCGAGTCGCGCGCATGCTAAGGGACGAAAATGCAGCCCGTCCGTATTGCGCCGTCGATCCTGTCCGCTGACTTCGCCCGTCTGGGGGAGGAAGTGCGCGCGATCGATGCCGCCGGGGCCGACTGGATCCATGTCGATGTGATGGACGGTCATTTCGTGCCCAACATCACGATCGGCCCGGCGGTGATCAAGGCGCTGCGCCCACACAGTGCCAAGCCGTTCGACGTGCACCTGATGATCTCGCCGGTCGATCCGCTGCTCAGGGAATTCGCCGATGCCGGTGCCGACACGCTGTCGGTGCACCCCGAAGCCGGGCCGCATCTCCATCGCACGCTGCAGACGATCAAGTCGCTCGGCAAACGTGCCGGAGTCGTGCTCAATCCCGCGACGCCGGTCGAAGTCGTCGATCCGGTTTTCGACATGGTCGATCTCATCCTGGTGATGAGCGTCAATCCCGGTTTCGGCGGCCAGAAATTCATTGCGAGCCAGCTCGACAAGATTGCGGCGCTGCGCAAGCGGATCGATGCGAGCGGCCGTGCCATCGACCTTGAAGTCGATGGCGGCATCGACCGCGAAACCGCGCCGCGTGCGATCGCCGCGGGCGCCGATGCGCTGGTCGCGGGCACCGCCAGTTTCCGCGGCGGGCCGGATTGCTATGCCGACAATATCGCCGCGTTGAGGGGTGTGTGACGCAGGAACCACCGTCCAAGCCCGCCGCCGACAGCATCGATGAAGGCAAGCGGCTGATTCGCCTGGGCGGCGATCGCGGGCTTTCGCTCGCCGAGCGGATTTCGGAGCGGTTCCAGCGCATGGCGTGGCGCACGCCGTTTCACGCGATGCGGCTGCGCGGGCGGCACCCGCTCAAACTGATCGCCGTCGCCGACGATCCCTTTCTCGGCGATCCTGCGAGCGGCAATGCGATCCTCGACGGGCGGCTTTCCTTTCGCGGCGAGGAGCGCGAGATCGCCGAACTGGATTTCGCGCGGCCCGATTGGTCGCGCGGTTTCGGCGACTATGTCCAGAGCTTTGCCTGGCTGCGCGACCTTTCGACGGTCACCACACGCGCGCGCGGCGCGCCGATTGCCGAAGCGATCATGCGGCTCTGGCTCGACGCGCATGCCGACAAGATTACCGACCCAGCCTGGCGCGCGGACCTTTGGGGCAGGCGCATCCTGTTCTGGACGGCGCATGCCCCGCTGATCCTGTCCTCGACCGATCTCGTCTATCGTTCGAGCGTGCTGCACGCACTCGCGCGCGGAGCGCGCTATCTCGACCGATCGGCCGATCGGGTGCAGGTCGGGCCGCCGCGCATCGCCGCCTGGTGCGGCATGCTGGTTGCGGGGCTAATGATTCCCGGCGGTGACCCGCGCCGGTCCTTCGGCGAATCCGGGTTGCAGCGCGCGCTGTCGCAATCGGTGTTCGACGATGGCGGAATCGTCACGCGCTCGCCCGCCGGGCAGGTCGATGCGATCCGGCTGCTCACCATGCTCTGCGAAACCTATGCCGCGCGGCGGATCGAGCCGCCCGAATTCGTAGCCGTGGCGCTGCAGCGCATGGTTGGCGCGTTGCTCGGCATCACCCACGGCGACAAGGGGCTTTCCAGCTGGCAGGGCTGCGGGCCGATGCCGGGCGAGGCAATCGCGCAGGTCGTGGAAGCAACCGGCGTGCGCACGCGGCCGCTCAAACAGGCGCGCGACTGGGGCTATCAGCGATTGTCGGCGCAGAAGACCGTGCTGATCATCGATGCGGCGCCGCCGCCGGTCGCGCGACTGGTCGAAGGCGGCTGCGCGTCGACGCTGGCGTTCGAACTTTCAGACGGCGATCACCGTATCGTGGTCAATTGCGGCGGCGCGCGGGCGACCAACATATCGGTTCCGATCGCGCTGGGCGAAGGGTTGCGCACCACCGCCGCGCATTCGACTTTGGTGGTGGGCGACAGCAACTCCACCGCCATCCATGCCGATGGCACGCTCGGCCGCGGCGTCGGCGAAGTCGAGCTGGCGCGGCAGGAAACGGAAAATTCCAGCCGGATCGAAGCCAGCCATGACGGCTATGTCCGCCGCTTCGGCCTGACGCATCGCCGCCAGATCACACTGGCTTCCGACGGGCGGGACATTCGCGGCGAAGACAGCCTGCTTCCGGCCGACAAGCGCAAGCGCAAGAAACCGACGCCCTTCGCGATCCGCTTCCACTTGTCGCCCTATGTCGAAATTTCGCCGACCGCGGATGGCCAGGCCGCGATCCTGCGCCTGCCGGGCGGGGCGATGTGGCAGTTTCGCTGTCGCGGCGCGACGCTGGCGATCGAGGACAGCATCTGGATCGATTCGCGGGGCCGGCCCGTTCCCACCGAACAACTCGTCGTTTCGGGCGAGGCAATTGCCGGCGGCACGAGCATCAGCTGGGTTTTTCACCGCGCTCGCTGACAATCCGGCCAAGCCGGGACACGGGCGCCGATTCAGGGCTTGGAGCCCTGTCGCGATCCGATAGGGTCAATCCCCGGGGAATCGCGGGGTCGCGAATTGGAAGAGGCCGACATTGTCGTCATCGGCGCCGGCTCCGGGGGCTGTGCCGCAGCGGGGCGCCTGAGCGCGGAGGGACGCTGGCGCGTCGCGCTGCTCGAAGCGGGCGGGCGCAATGCCGGGCTGCGTACGCGAATGCCCGCGATGCTGGTCGATCCCGTTCCGGCAAGCAACTGGGCATTCGAAACGCTGCCCCAGCCCGGGCTGAACGGGCGTCGTGGCTATCAGCCGCGCGGGCGCGGACTGGGCGGCTCGAGCGCGATCAACGCGATGCTCTACATAAGGGGCCATCCCGGCGATTATGACGAATGGGCGGCGATGGGCTGTTTGGGCTGGGCATGGCGGGACGTGCTTCCCTGGTTCCGCGCAAGCGAGTGCAACGAACGCGGCGGCGATGCCTGGCACGGCGATGCCGGCCCGCTGGCGGTGTCCGACCA